>NZ_JAAABJ010000642.1 GCF_009904105.1 Elizabethkingia argenteiflava
AAATTATTCCGTCTGGTATATAATTTTTTTGGGATTTTATATTGATGAGAAGCATAGTTTATATACTAAATCTATAGAATATTTTGTAAATTTATTAGAAATAAACAAGAGCTAAGAAATATAAAAATTATAGAAGAGTATATTATTTTTTGGATATGCTAAGATTATGAGGGACAGTGTGATATGGTCAGCCTTGAGTCCTCAAAAAGCGAAGAAATTTTCTGCTAATAATATGACTTTATGTATAGACTTTTGGGAAAGAGGGTGATGTTATATTTATTAGAGCTTATAGCTTCGTATTCATGAAGTTCAAGTTTTGAATAATTCTATGCGAGATAAAAAAATATTACTTAAAAAAAAGCGGATTGGCGAATCGGTTCAAAAAGAATAAGGCCCTCGCGAGTCAAAAGTTTTGTGGTGGTGGCTATAAATATATTTGGGAGAAAGGGTCCTGCTTTCAAAGCAGTAGAAAAACAACTACCGTATTATCGTTTTATTATCCAACAAATGGAGGTGTTTTGCTAATTGGCTGGCTACAACTTTAGGTTCAGTGATGCAAATAGATAAGTGGTATTCTGGATTTGGAAAGTCTTTTTTTGCCATCAGCAATAACAATGGAATGTGGGCACTTCCTCTTAGAATAATGGTTTATACAATATGTATAAGTTGTTACGTCATTCAGTGTTCAAAATTTCACCATGATTCCTTGGTTTGGAATATAGATTTAGAGCACTACATTTTTCAACTTTTTTGAATGCGAATGAATTAATGCAAGGGCATTTTATAAAAATAAAAACAGTAATATAATATGGAATCACAAAAATTAGAGATCCAGATAAATGAGTTGGCGGATAAGATTGATGTTCCTTTAGGCTTGATCCCTAAGATAAATGAAGCGAACGACTACGCAAAACCATTTATAGATGTAGGCGTCGGTGATATTTTTTATTATGTAATTCGGGAGTGTGGGGTAGAATATGAAAGGATTCTTTACAAAGATAAAGATGAATTATTGTACAGAATATTTAAAGACATCACTTTTGAAATGGTTGCGAATGATGAATTAAAAAACAGAAATAATCATCAGGATTTTAGAATAATTTTATTTAAAAAGCAAGAAGAACTAATGAGATTACTAGACGATCATTGGGGAGGATTAATAAAATCCGAAAATGATAAATACATGGAATAAACCTTTGGTAAGTCTATTCTGGTTTGCTTTTTATAAGGTATTTTGGTCATTACAAAATAGCTTGCGGCTTATTTTGTTTTTAAGGAAGATATTTAGAAGAGTAAAGACAGAAGGTTGATGAGGGCGAGCAGGACCTAAAGTAGGAATGTTAAACCAAAAATAAATATGAACTCTGGTATGCTCAATGACAAATCCTTTAGCCTGTTTGGTATGGGCATCATTATAGGGATCAAAGGTAGAATATGTTGAATAGCAGTTGAGCTGCTGTAGATATATAAAATATGAGCATTCCTTACGGCAAGGAGTAAATCCTTTATATGGGAAAAACACTTTCACATAGTCAAAACTATTTTAAATTTTAATAATGTAAAGCTCACGCACTAATATTTTATATCAGAAAATAAAAAATATAAAAGTTCATATTAGATGATGAATGGTATTTATATATTGAAGCATATGGTATAAAATTGGATAGCTATGTTAAAATTACGATTCATCCTGAAGATAAGACTATGAAAAACATGGTGTTTACATGTATAAAAACCAATCACATTATTGTTTGATAAGTTGATCTGGTACAGGCCTAAATTGGTCTATATTTTATAGTTTTTACAAAAAAAATAATCCATTATCAAGCGATCTTTTACTATAAAAACTACAAGATTGGGCCTTATACAAATAATTAATATCCAGATTTAGGGCAATACCAAAGAGAAAATGAACACAGAGAAGCTAAAAGATTTAGGTTTAAAAGAGCATTTAATTTTTATACATTTATGAAATGTGAACAATGCACTCTCTAAAATATTCAGAGGATGTATTGTTCGTGTAAAAATTGAAAAATCCTGCCCATTCCCATACCCATTCGGGAAAAAGCAAACTATTTTGTTAAAATCTTTCAGTGAATCTCCGATATGCTAAAGTTCGCTATTTTCAATAATTAAAACTCCATCGAGAGCATCATATAAAACTTCAAGGGCGGGATATTCTATGAAAATCTAAAGCCTGATTTTCATAATATTTTATACATTTGTAGCCCGTAGTAATATGGCTAAAATGGAGAAATAAACAATAATCTGGAAGACCGTTTTATAAAATCTTTCTTTATTTTAGAATCTTCATATGGTGTAAATATTAAATTAGTTTTCCAGATTTAATTGAAAAGAGGATTTAGAATGAAAATATATGTGATAGCCATTCTTGGCGTGTGTGCCTTTTCGTGTGCGAAGGAGAAATATTCAGTAAAACATGTTGTAAAACAAACATCACCTAGCGAACTTCGAAATATAAAAGTTTTCAATGCACAAGATCCTATTTGCCAAATGAAGACTGCCGAATTTTTAAAAGATACCGCCATTTATAAAGGCCGAGTGTATGGATTTTGTAGTGACTATTGTAAAAAGGAATTTAAGAAAAATCCTAAAAATTATGCAACCTCCGAAAAATAAAAAATCCAAGTCTTCAAGGCAAACCATCATCAAGATACTCCTACTTATAGGGGGGCTTTTTGTGCTAATAACGGTGGGGGTGGGCTATTTTAAAAAGGATTTATATACCGTGATGAAGGTTCCTGACTTTCAACTCACCGATCAAAACAATCGGCATATATCTAATCGTGATATGTTGGGCAAGGTCTATTTAGTTGAGTTTTTTTACAGTTCTTGTCCTAGTATTTGCCCTATTATGAATAATAATATAAGGTATATTGAAGAGCGAATTAACTGCCCTGATTTCGGGGTCATATCCATTAGTATTGATCCTGCTCATGATACGCCCGAGTTTTTACGTCTGCATGCCCAAAGGATAGGGGTTAAGTCTCCTCATTGGCATTTTTTGACTGGTGACCGGGCTTATATTGAAAAGATAGCAGATCAGTTTAATATTTATATTGGAGACCAATCAGATGAATCAGAGAGTCTAAACCATAGTGGAATGCTTGCCTTGGTCGACAAAAAAGGAAATATTCGCTGTAGATATAAAAAAGATGGAATGCCGATGCTATATTATTCGGGGTTAAATTATCAAGATCCTCAGGGGAAAACTCCCAAACTTAATGGAGAATATCACCCCGATAGAGAATTTTTAATAGAGGATATTAAAAGACTATTACAAGAATAGTTATATTTTCTCAATAGCTTAAAGGGATCTTATAAGTTTAAGAAGTATTCTTGTATAGAAAATAATAGCTTAAAAAAAATGTAGAGGCGATCTATTATATTGCTTATTTTTACGCGAGTTAGATTTGTAGATGCTAACAGAATATAAAATGAATACACCATGTCAAAACTCTTCACACCTATAGAGATTAAAGGAGTAAAATTTAGAAATAGAATTGTAATGTCGCCGATGTGTCAATACTCTGCAAATGAAGGATATGCAAACCATTGGCATTTGGTACATTATACGACAAGAGCTATAGGAGGTGTGGGCGCTATTATAGTGGAAGCTACGGCTGTTAGCCCCGAGGGGAGAATTTCCCTTAAAGATTTGGGGATTTATAGCGATAAACATATAGAAAAGTTACACGAAATAGTTGCCTGCGTGGAAGAGTATGGAGCTGTCCCTGGGATTCAGCTGGCACATGCCGGAAGAAAAGCCGGAGTAGAGGTTTTTCTTCAGCCTGAATCGGAAGGGGAAGAAAGGCCTGTCGCTCCTTCTGAATTAAGGTTTAGTAATCGTGATCCACTGCCCAGAAGCTTGAATAAAAAAGACATAGAAAAGGTGAAGCAAGACTTTAAGTCCGCGAGTATCAGGGCGATAAAGGCAGGTTTTAAAGTAATAGAAATACACGCTGCACATGGCTATCTTTTGCATGAGTTTCTCTCCCCTTTATCTAATAAAAGAAGTGATGAATATGGAGGATCTTTTGAAAACAGAATTCGATTATTATTAGAAGTGGTCGAGGGAGTTAATCAAGCAATAGAAGGTCGCTTGCCTTTGTTTGTGAGGATATCTGCCACAGATTGGGTGAAAGAAGGAGGTTGGGATTTGGAGCAGTCTATAGCCCTTGTTAAAATATTGGAAAATAAAGGAGTAGATGTTATTGATGTTTCCACCGGAGCTATCGTTCCGGACGTTATGATTCCGTCTGGACCAGGTTACCAATTGCCCTTTGCTAGCAGTATTAAAAAATCTGTCGAGAAAATCTTGGTAGGTACGGTAGGGCTTTATACCACAGCCCTCCAAGGCGAAACTATTTTGAGAAATCAGGATGCTGATTTTATTTTCTATGGACGCGAATTACTCAGAAATCCTTACTTCAGCCTACAGGCTGCTCAGGAGTTGAATGAAGAGGTAGAATGGCCCCAGCAATACACCAGATCAAAAACAAGGCATTTTAGAAAATAACCTGCGATCTATGCCGAGGGGAGTATAATCCTTTTACAGATATTACGTTCCAGTAAACACCGTTTTTATGAGAAAAGAATTAAAAGCGCAGCAGAATGTTCGCCGCTTATCAAAATCCCCTCTCAGGAAAATGGCCCCAGCCTATATATAACCGGAGATTAATTTTAAATCAATTTTTAGCTACATTTAAACAAAGGGTTCAACTCTGGTTAGAGTCAAACCCTTATTTACGCGGTTTACACCAAATTCTGGAAACTGTCGAAACTTGAAAAACGTATTTCTTCACTCGAAGATTTGAACACTATTTTTAAAACGCTTTCTTTTACACAGAACAAGGAACTAATTATGGAGTATATAATCGTCTGCAACTTTTTTATTGAGTTATCGTTCCTTGTTACAACTCTACATGACGGCAGTTTCCAGTTTTATTAAGGCTTCATTGTAAATCTTTTCATAGGCTTTGAAGCTTTCTTATTTTTTCAAATAATCAAAGATATACCAACACTCTTTAAGATAAGTGTTGTAAATCTATTATGTATATGCTCAACCCATTTAAGTACCAGAACTATGACAGTATTTATATGCTTCTGCTATGGCGGAATCTTTATAATACTTTCCTTAATAATTGGGTTTTGCACGTTCCCAAGTTATTTTGGCTACTTTCATCTTCCCGTTAAACAGGAGAGGGCCATCCGTTTGAAGGTTAAGTATATTGTTCTCTATCTCCATTAATCTTTTTTGCTTATTTCCCAGCCAGTTTGGAAATAGGCTTACAGCCATTTCATGGGTAAGCGTTTTTTCCTTTTCGTCAACGAAGAAACGGCCCGAATAAGCCAGACAGCCGCTGGCTTCTTCTTGGTATTCGTCAGCTGTTCCCCTAAACATATTTGTTCTCGTAAATTTTTCTCTGTATTCATTTTATATTTAGAATGTTTCTTTATGATATTTTAGTTTGTTCTTCTGCCGGAATAGACTAGTTTATTCATAATATTTATAAGAATTTATTCATAAATATTTTGGAGGCCGCTAATATTACTTCCGGAACTTCCTTGTGTGGGGAATGTCCTGTTTGGGGGACGATATATTTTTCTGAGAAGCCCCTGACCTGGCTGATGGTTTTTTCTACCTGATCTAAAGTGCCGTACTCATCTAATTCACCTTGTATAAAAAGAAGAGGGCAGTTGATTTGAGGTAAAAAATGTTCGATGTTCCAATCTCTATAATCCTCTCGTGTCCAGGTATGTGTCCAGGCTTTGAAGAGTTTATCTACTTTATCTGCATGATATTTTTCTAAGCGCTGCGGTAAATTTGTATTTTCATAAGCGCTTATAGCATTCCGAATTCCGCTTAAAGTTATATCTTCCACGAAAATATGGGCAGCTTCACATATTATAGCCTTTATTCTCTGCGGAAATTTTGCTGCGCTGATTAAAGCGATAGACCCTCCATCGCTATGTCCAAAAAGAATGGCATCATCTATTTTTAGTGCAGATAACAGCTGGTTTAGCGTGTCTGCTTCTATCTCTAAATAGTGTTTGGATCTTTTGTGGCTAGGCAGGGCTTGGGATTTTCCATATCCCCATCTATCATATATCATCAGATTGCATTGAGTGGCTTCTGCAAGTCTTCGAGGGAAATCCCTCCATAGCTCAACGCTTCCTAGGCTATCGTGTAGGAAGACTAAAAAAGGTCGATTTTCATAAAGTGGATAAATCTCTGTATAAAGTTGTTGATTGTCTATCGTAACAAAGTCGATTTTACGGTGTTTCATTATAATTCAATAGGAGATTTTGTTATTTTCTTGATATATTTTATGGATGTTAAGGCAAATAATAGTCCCAAGCATGACCCCAATACCTGTGATCTGAGTTATTGTTACATGCTCTCCCAACATAATGTGGGTGCAAAAAACAGTGGCCGGCAATTCCAAAGCTAATAATATTGAACTCAACCCAGTACCTATTTTAGGAATAACGATGGTAAAGCAAATGGGGGGAATGATGGTACCGAAAAAAGTCAAAAAACCACCCCATTCCACAGGGTGTGTACTAGTGGTAATCGATTTTAGGTTGATTAACAGGAGGATATTATCCGGACCAGTAGAAATGAAAGCACTTTTCTCAAATATAAGGGTTTCATGTTTTAAAGTACGGGTTAATAATATATATAAGGTGTAAAGTAAGGCTGCCAATAAACCCAAAGCAATTCCCCAAAAAGGAAAATTGAAATGCCTTATATTGAAGAAATCTCCCGCTAAAATCGTTCCTACAATAATTAAAGCTGAGGTCAACAATTCCATTGTTGAATTTCTTTTCTGTAATACAACGTGTTCACCAATCATACTCATCCATGTCATTTGCATCAGTAAAACAATGGCTACTGAGGCGGGAATATATTGAACATAGAGGTACTAGGCGTAAGCAGCCATGCCCATTGAGGTTCCTGCCAAAAGAAGTTTTTGCTTGGTTTTTGAAGAGATCTTTTTGGAGGCAGTTTTTTTTAAATAAAAACAAAATCCAGAGGCTTATGGCACCTATAGCGGCTTGAGCGAAAGTGATTTCACGGGCCGTATAGCCTTGTAAATAGGCGATTGTTGTGAAATAAGAAAGCATAGCGTAGCTTAAAGCTCCTAACATTAGGATAATAATATATTTTTGCATATTATTTTTTATATTTAATTAACTATTAAAATAATCAAGTTAATATAATTAATTTATATAAATTTATATAAAAATAATATTATGTAAATTATTTTTTTTAAATATAACTAATAAAAATGGAAGGCCAGAGGAGTTTTATGAGAAATATTTTGAGTAAAAAAATAAAATAACCCGTAAAAATATGATAAAATAGAAATTTGATACTATACGATAGTTTTTAAGATCTTTGCCAATTGACAAAAATAAAGGCTATGATAAAGAGGCTCGTTGTTCAGAAAAGCAGAATGCACAATGAGAGATCAGGGGGTGATGTGAGGTTAATTATTGATATCAAACATTCAGTAGTCCGCTATGGTGTAGGGTGGTTTTAGGCTAAATGTTATAAATTGATTGATAATGGCATACATTCAGGGAGAAGTTTCTAAATATTAATGATGTAAAAAAGAAAAATGTTATTTACAGATATAGATTAGGATATTGGTATTATTCTTGTTTAAAAAATAGATTAATAAATAATTATTTATGAGAGAGAGATTTAATTTAGGCATGGGGATTTTAGTTATTTTCTTTGTATTACAGTGTAGCAAAAAAAATAAGGTGATCGCTGCTGGTCCAAATGATCAGGTACCTCTATCGTCTATGGTAGAAGAAGGTCCATCTCCTCATTCTACAGAAACAGAAGCGACGAAAAAAGATAGTGTACATACCTTGGGGGATGTACAAAATTTAACTAAAAAAACGATCACTTATCGTCCATGGAACATTAAGGGGAATGACTCTTTAAAGAAAGCTTTTTTAAAAACATATACAGGTTTAGATCTTCACAGTATACTGGCGCTTAATCGTTTGGATCGTAAAAACATGTATAGAGCGGATACGCTTATCGTCCCAGATCAGCTCGAACCAGACTTTTTAGCATATTCGCCTTTTCCTTATTCCGTACGTACAATCAATACTATTCCTAAAATAGCATTCTTTTCTTATCCTCTTCAGGCATATGTTCTGTATGAGTATGGAAAACAGGTTAAGTGGGGGCCTACTAGTATGGGATCTAAGATTTATCAGACTCCAAGGGGTTTATATTTTACCAACTGGAAGGGTAAGGAAATTATTAGTACGGTAAGTGACGAATGGAAATTAAAATGGAATTTTAATATAGCCAATTACGAAGGTATAGGCTGGCATCAATATAACTTACCCGGATATCCGGCTTCACATTCGTGTTTAAGACTTTTAGAAGAAGATGCAAAGTGGCTGTATAATTGGGCAGATCAATGGATATTGAATAAGGGGGGGGCAAGTGTAAGAGCCAAAGGTACGCCTGTAGTGGTCTATGGAGAGTATCCATGGGGTAAAAGGAAGCCTTGGAGACAATTGTTGGAAAATCCCACATCCAATGATCTTTCTGAAGAAAAACTCACACAAATCGTCTCTCCTTATCTCATTGAGATAAAAAAAGAACAGAACAATAGGCAAAAAGTTTTGGAAGAAATAAAAGAAGGAGCAGCTAAAAATATACAACAAGATAGTATTAAACCTGAAAAAAAGCTTTTAGGTTTCTTGTTTTATAGATAAGTATTCCGAAATACTCTCGACAAATTTTCTCAGCATTTGCATTTCTTCTTTTGCCAGATTTTGGCCTATTTGGGAAGCCATCCAGGTGAGAAATATGAGGAGAAGACATATAACGCTTATATATAGCGCCCAGGGGTAATTTTCAGTCTTTATTTTCAGTTCCACATAATATAGAGAAATAAAGATCATAAAAAAAATTCCAAAAATAAAATACAGAAACATAAAGAAAGTCCATACAGAGGAGCTGGGGCCAACTATGCAGTGTAGATGCGTATATCCCTGTGTTTCTTCGCTGCTTTCTATTCGTATAGATAGATAGGGCTTCCAATAAGCATCCCTCTGATTATTTACCCATAGCGTTGCTACTTCTCGATTAATTTTTCCACCAATAGTTGGGTTCGCTTTTAGTCTTTTTTGTAAATATATTTCACAATCGGAGGCCGAAAATTGGCTGACGAACTTAAAGCGGGGTCTGTTTCGAATGTTATTTAAGAGGGTTTCTTCCATATTTTTTTTTCAAATTATTAGCGAATTTTCATTACTTCCTGTTTTTTATTTCTTTATAATAGAATAAAGTTTTATTCTTTCATTCATAAAATATAAAAATACGCAAATTATAATATGGACTAGTTTAAGATCCAAAACACATCCTTGCCTAGAGTATTATTCACTCTTTTAAAAGTATGGTTGTCAATATAAATGACATAAAATGATCGATAGATTTTAACCTGTTCAACAACAGCTCCCGAGAAGATGAATAAACGGTAAAATTATTTCAAATAAGGACTGAGAGTCGACCTGGTATGGTTTAGGGACTTTTCTTCTGAAGTAGAAGCACTGTAAAAGTTATATTATCAGTATGGGATTCCTCTTCGTTTTTTAACATGATAAATGTTTTTATATTCTGAAAAGAATTTATTTGTTTAATGTATTACTACAATAACTATTTTTATAGTATTATTTTTAGTATATAAGTTCTTTGTTATAAAAAAATTAATTACTTAGCCGTGAATTAACCAATTATACAATCATGATCATTGATTTAAGACATTTAAATCTTGCGGCCGACACCTTTGTTAAAGATAAACAAGAGGTTATAGACATAGATCTGGAAGGAGAACTGCCCCAAACAAAAACTGAATTGGAAAGTTTAATTAGAGAAGAAAGCTATCCATACTCCAATGGAGATAAAATTGAGTTTTTACCGCTTCCAGGACTTAATTCTCCTCAGGAATTAAGCAGTTCTCTTAAAGCGGTGGAAGCGGTTGCCAAGACTGGAAAATTCACCAGTGGCCCCTATGTAAATTTACTCGAGAAAGAGTTGGAAAGCTTTTATAAGGTCTCTACCTGTGTAGCCACTAGTTCTGGGACAGATGCTCTAATGATAGCACTTAAAGCGGTGGGTGTAGGGGTTGGAGATGAGGTTATTATTCCCCCTAACTCTTTTGCAGCCACTGAAAATGCTGTTTTTGCAGTTGGTGCTAAACCTGTTTTTGTTAATATAGATTTTTCATACAACCTTGATGTGAGCGAAATAAAATTGGCGCTTACCTCTAAAACTAAGGCCATTATTCCGGTGTGTCTTTATGGTTCTGCCAGAAATATTGAGGAGATATGTGATTTTGGGAAAGCGAATAACTTACCCGTTATCGTAGATGCTGCTCAATGTTTTGGAATTGGGTCTTTGGCCGATATGGCGGAAATAGTATGTCTTAGTTTTAATCCCTTCAAAAATTTAGGGGCTTTTGGAAAATCAGGTGCCTTGTTAACTCATCATCAGGAATATGCCCATCAGGCCAGGCAATTTTCCTATCATGGATTTAGAGAAGGAGAAAAAAATGTAAAGTCGATGGATTGGGGGTTTAATAGTAGAATGGATAATTTACAAGCAGCCGTGCTTTTAGCCAAATTAGAATATTTTTCCCGAAATGCTTTAAAGCGATGTTATTTAGCGCATAAGTACCTCCGTGGGCTGGATCTACTCCAAAACCGTAATAAAATAAAACTTCCTTTAGAAACCCGCGACAATACTTGGCACCTTTTTCCAATCTGGTTGGAGGAGGGCGAAGTGTCTGATATGATAAGCTATGCTAAGTCTAAGAATGTTGAACTGGATATTTATTATCCCAGCTTGGGACACGAGTATCAAACTCAGTATGCTGCTAGCTTTTCACCTACGGGGTATTCTCTTCAGCAGAGCGAGCATATTCACGGGAAGCTTATTCATTTACCCCTTTACAATCATATGTCTCTGGAGCAGCAGGATAAAATTATATCTGTTGTTAGGGCTTATTTTAAATTATAGATTATGAAAGAATATCATTATCCCAGACAGATTAAGAAGGTGGTTTGTTCTGATCTCGATGAAACCTTCTTACCCCATAACCCTGCAGAGTATTCATCAAGTGGTGTGGCAGATCTTGAATCCTTCCTTCTAAGAGCAATTGATGAGCAATCTCTTATTTTCGGTTGGATTACGGGTAGCAATTTAGATGCTGCTTTAAGAAAAACCAAAGATTATATTAGCTATTTACCTCACTTTATTGCCAGCAGTTTGGGAACTGAGTTCTATTGGGTGAAGAATGGGAAAATGGTGGAGCCTTTAGAATGGAAGCAAAAGATTGAGAATTCTGGATACAGCAGTAGAGAGGTGAGCAGGGCTTTAGCTATCATCAAATTATCTGGAATAGAATTATTAGAGGAGCCTCAAGACTATCAAGGAAAATATAAATCTACCTTCTATTATTTTATAAGAGCCCAGATGGAGGAAGATTTTCAGATTATTTCTCAGATCGCAGCTGTTCATCATTGTAAAGTGCTTTTTAACAGATGCAATCCTGCGGCCGGAGATCCTGAAAACTGTTATGATGTGGAATTTATTCCCCATTGCTGTGGAAAGGGCGAAGTAATAGATTTTTTAAAGGAAAATCTTTCTTTGTCTTCTGAAGATTTTTATGCATTTGGAGATAGCTGCAACGATTTTTCAATGTTTTCCAGAGCAGGACATGCCTTTCTTGTAGGCAATGCAGAGACATCAGCTAAAGAAGATTATCCCGCTGTACTCAATGAAAATTATTGTGTAGGTATACGAAATAAATTAATAGAATTATTATGAAAGTAGGTATTATAGGATGCGGTAATATCGCAAAAGCACATATTGCAGCACTCACTCATATTGATGAGGTTTCTTCCTTTGTATTATACGATCTCGATGAAGAGAAAATGAACTCAATAGCTTCGGTATGTACTTTACCCGTAGCTAAGGTGAATAGTCTTGCCCAATTGGCCCAATTGGCTGATTGCTTTGTCGTTTGCACACCCAATAGCACGCATAAGAATGTTATTTTAGAAGTGCTTAGGGTACGAAAAATTCCTTTCGTGTGCGAAAAACCTCTATCTTCCACTTTAAAAGATGCGCTACTCATAGCAGAACAAGCTCCCTTAGGGAGCATGATTTCTTTTAATTATAGATATAATTATATTTTTCAGAATATTAAAAAATATATCCGAGAACACCAGCTGGGAGAATGTTTGTTTTTTTCTGCAGAGTTTAATAAAAATTCGGCTATTATCCGCGAAGAGTTTACATGGAGGGACTCGGGAGAAGAAGTATCCAGCTCAGGAGCCTTAGGCGATTTGTCCTGTCATTTATTGGATATGCTTTGTTGGATAGCCGATGATGAGTTCGATATAAATTCCATACGCACGGCAAAAGGAACCAGAGTAAAAGAGAAAAAGGGTCATGAAGTTGCAGTGGATGATAACGGCTATATTTTAGGTACTACCCATAAAGGCGTTTTGTGTAAAATAAAAACTTCAAAATCAGAGTTAGACGAAGAGTCTTTGGGACTATATTTACATTTGATCTGCGAAAATGCAGAAATTATGTATTCGACTAAAAATAGCCGCAGAATTTTTGTAAAATATTTTAATAGTTTTGAAAATGAATTATTAGAAATTAATCAGGGCAGTTGTCTTTCCGATCCTCAGAGAGAGATCCCATTTTGGTCAGATTCCTTCTTGCACATGCATTCAAAATGGATCAGGGGAATTGTTGAGAGTCAGTATGATGCTTTACCTAACATGCAAAATGCCCTGCATATCCAGGAGGTATTATCTCTTATCGCTGATTAAAAATTAAATCTGTCTCTATGATTGGGGCATCAGACATTATAGTATCCTTATTTTATGAAAAATATAGTGTTTTCATAAAATAAAAATCCCTCCAGGAGTGGAGGGATTTTAAAGCCTTAGAAATATTAATACCTGTAGTAGTCTGGCTTAAAAGGACCATTTACGGTTACTCCTATGTATTTAGCTTGTTCCTCAGAGAGCTTTTCCAGTTCTACTCCTAATTTTTTGAGGTGAAGAGCGGCTACTTTCTCATCCAAATGCTTTGGTAGGGTATAAACTTTGTTTTCATATTGATCAGCATTCTTCCAAAGTTCAATCTGGGCCAAAGTTTGATTAGAGAATGAATTAGACATTACAAAGGAAGGGTGTCCCGTAGCACAACCTAGATTAACTAAACGACCTTCGGCAAGGATAATAATATCTTTCCCCTTAAGGTTGTATTTATCTACTTGAGGTTTAATTTCTACTTTTGTATCCCCATAATTTTCATTTAACCAGGCCATGTCGATTTCATTGTCGAAATGTCCGATGTTACATACGATGGTCTTATCTTTCATTTTTTCAAAATGTTCGCCTCTTACAATACCAAAATTACCCGTGGTGGTAATGATGATATCTGCAATTTCAACTACAGAATCTAGTTTTTTTACTTCATATCCTTCCATAGCTGCCTGTAAAGCGCAAATAGGATCTATTTCGGTTACTGTTACAATAGCCCCTGTTCCTCGGAAGGATGCAGCAGTACCTTTACCCACATCACCATATCCGCAAACTACAACGCGTTTACCAGCAAGCATTATATCCGTGGCTCGTCTGATGGCGTCAACGGCGGATTCTCTACAGCCATATTTATTATCAAATTTAGATTTGGTCACCGAATCGTTAACATTGATAGCAGGCATGGCTAAGGTAGCGTTTTGCATTCTCTCATATAAACGGTGAACACCAGTGGTGGTTTCTTCCGAAAGCCCTTTAATATTTTTTGTTAATTCAGGATACTGATCAAAAACCATATTGGTTAAGTCACCTCCATCATCTAAAATAAGGTTGAGGGGTTTCCTGTCTTCTCCAAAAAAAAGAGTTTGCTCAATACACCAATTAAACTCTTCTTCGCTCATTCCTTTCCATGCATATACAGGAATTCCAGCTGCAGCTATAGCAGCAGCGGCGTGGTCTTGAGTAGAGAATATGTTACAAGAAGACCAGCTCACCTCTGCACCTAAGGCCACTAAGGTTTCAATCAGTACAGCGGTTTGAATGGTCATGTGAAGACATCCTGCTATACGAGCACCTTTTAGAGGTTGTTGAGGACCGTATTCCTCTCTAATCGCCATAAGACCAGGCATTTCCGCTTCTGCCAGTTCTATTTCTTTTCTTCCCCAATCTGCAAGAGAAATGTCCTTAACTTTGTAAGGGACATATTGTGTGTTGGTTTCCATTATATAATTAATTCGATTATTAATACTTTTGTAAAGTTACAATTATAATTTTATTAGCAAAATATGGGCTTGTACCAAGATTACTCCAATGATAAAGCCAGGGTATGGATTTGGAAATATGACGAAAATGAAAAAATGGATATTAATAAGCTTCTAACGGCTCAAGAATACCAAAAAACTTCGAGATATCATCCTAAGAAAATAGCGGAATTATTAATGGTGCGTCATATGCTTCATCAGCTTTTACCCGGGTATAAGATTTTATATAAAAAGAATGGAGAGCCTTATTTGGAACCTGCTGATTATGATATCTCTATCAGCCATTCTTTTCCTTTAGTTGCAATTGCTATTTCGGATAGAAAAATAGGCATAGACTTGGAAAGGGTACAGGATAAGATTTTGAAAATAAAACATAAATTTATCTTGGATGAGTTTTCTTTCATAGAGGATGATAAAGAAAAAGATTATCTAACAGCTATTTGGTGCGTTAAAGAATCTTTATATAAACTGCATCATTCTAAATTTTGGTCTTTGAAAAGAAATTATAAAGTAGAGGCTTTCGACTTACAGAATTTAGACTCCGTAGCCTGTAAAGTTTATGATGAAACTTTTTCGGATAATTTTTGTGCCCAACTCATCAGAGTAGAGGATTTTTTCTTTTGCATAGTGATCGACTCTCCAGGTGATTGAGAGAATAATCTTTTTATAACCTTCACTTGTTCTTCGCTTAAGTTATTAATAAGAGCAAAAAGCTCGGAAAGGCTTTTGAGTTCTGTTAAGCGGCTAACATCTTCTGGATTGAAGTTAAAACAAGCCTCTTTCTCTCTAATCTCTCTGCGTCGCTTTTCTAATAATGTTTCTATTTGATCTGAAGGCTCTTTGCAATTTGCATATTCCTTCAGATCATGAGGACTAACACCTTCTATATTAAGTAATAATTGTATTTTGGTAAATTCCAATAAGATTTTTTTCTTCCAGTTGGGAATATCTATTTCTTCATAAGTATCCGCACTTTTTGCATACATAGAAAGGGAGGCTATATAGGCCGTAAGTAGGTGAGTCGTATTCACAAAATGGTGAATACGCTTAATGTGAAGATGTTGTTGGAATTTAGGATCTGAAAGCATTCTCTGAAAGTTATCTGATAGGTTTGCTAACGCAATAAACGAGTCACTTCTCTTTTCTCTGAAAATATGAGAAAAGTCTTTATTTTTCTGCATCAGCATATCACATACCACTTCGAAATAAGCCTTGTTGCTATTTACCGCTTCAATAATATAAGATTTGTTTTGAGTTCTCTCCCATACAGGAAGTACAAAATAGGAAACCAAAAAACTAATGCTTCCCCCAATTATGGTATCAATAACACGATCTATGAAGATGATTTTAGAATTTCCGGGCGAAATAAAATTAAAAGCTATAAATACATAAATGGTCATAAAAAAAATAGCTGTCATATACTTATGCTTAAGAAAAGTGTAGCATAAAGTCATGCTCACCAGCAGAATACTCAGGAGCAGCATACTATTCTCAATGTAGTATAAAATAACCACACTCACTATTGCTCCTGCCAAGGTGCCACCCAAGCGGAGTATATTACGGGATTTGGAGATACTGAATGCAGGCTTTTGTATCGCTAGGATGGTAATGAGAATCCAGTATGAGTGGCCAATTTGTACAAAACCTGTCAGTGAGACCATATAACCGAGTAACAAGGCAATCGTAATACGTAAGGCATGTCTAAAATGGGCTGATTTTAAAGAAAGATTAAATCTTAGCAGTTTTAGACTGATTTTTTCTTTCTCGGGGGCAAATTTTTCAGAGTCTAATCCTACGGATAAACTCTTTGCCAACTTTTCATTATAAGAAGAGGATCTATAAATGGTTTTTATCTTTTTGGTAATTTCGCTCAGGTTTATCATATTTTGTCTGAGCATCATATAATCCTCAAAATTTTCATGATTCATTTCAGCATTGCGAAGGTCATAATACCGGTGGTAGCATTTTAATAGTTCTTTATCTAGGTTGGTGAGAGGAAAAGCTTTTTGATTTGCCTGTACCGAAATACCTATGTTGATCATCTCAGCGGCAAGCACCCTAATATATCGATAGATATGAGATAAGAGATTCTTATTGCCGAAATTTTTATGTAGTGTTTTATAGTCCTGTTGAGAGGTGAGTATTTGCTCAAAAAGATCAATACTTTCCAAAAACATTAAGGTAATAACACGACTGGTGGTAGTAGATTCGTTTACAACCCTACGGGTGGTAAACAGAATCTCGCGTAAGTATTCCTGGTGCTGTTGTAGTTTGATTTGTGACGACATCATTTCTCCAAACACTGCATTGAAATTAGGATTAGATTGGTAGAATTTAGATTTAATGCGTACAAAGTTTCCCAGTTCAATAAAGTTTTCTCCCAGTATCTGTTTGACGAGCATATAGGGATGAATTTTAGCGAGTACCAGAAATAATATAAAAGCCCATGCTCCCCCAAGACCTAAAGCTAAGGATGTTTCTACCACTTTTCCTTTTTCAAAATGACCGTCGATAAGTATCGCGAATATCGCCAGGGTTAGCGAACCCATTACAGATAGTCTTGTTCCATAAATGCCGATAAGAGAAAAGAACATTCCGAATATTATGATCTCTAAGGCGACCAAAAGAGGATATTGATAGGTGAATCCGATGATAAGTGATACAATAAAAAAGCAAATAATGCCAAGGATAAAAGTGTTTCTACGTCTTATAAAAGGACCTGGCTGATCCATAGTAGTCAGAAATACAGTACCTAGAGGAAAGGCAAAATATTCCTTCAACACACCATAATACACCATTATAATACAGGGAACAGCAACGGAAAAAGTCATCCTGATACCATAATAGATATACTGGCTGGTAATAAATTTTTTTAATTCATTCATTCGGTCCATCCCACAAATTTAGAAAAGCTTTATTAAGAATAAAAGCCTTTATACGCGCTTTAGTAATTATTTTCATGGATCTGCATTCGATTTAGAAGAGCGTAGATTTTTTTGTGCAAAACCGAAGAGAAATATAGCGTTAGTAAGTATTTTTTTTAATTTTGGTGTCATGAATAGAGAACACTTATACGCTATCTATAAAACTTGTAATAAAGTGGTTATAGATTCCAGGAAAATAGAAAAAGGGGATTTATTTTTCGCTTTTTCAGGAAAATCCTTTGACGCAGCTACTCAAGCCGAAGAGGCGATAAGAAATGGAGCGAAGGCTGTGGTGGTGGAAAATTCGAATTTTGAGAATCCGGAAAAAAATATTTTTTATTTTCCATCTACTCTCCAAATATTACAGGATTTAGCAAGAGAACATCGAAATCACCTAAAAATTCCCATTATAGGTCTTACCGGGAGCAATGGAAAGACGACTACAAAAGAGTTAATTTATGTTATTTTAGCACAAAAATTTAAGGTTCAGTATACGCTAGGAAACCTCAACAATCATATTGGTGTTCCTTTAACTTTGCTTTCTATAAAGCCTGAACATGAAATAGCAGTGGTGGAAATGGGCGCCAATCACCAAAAGGAAATTGAATTGCTCTGTAGCATCACCCAGCCCGATTACGGCTACATTACTAATTTTGGGAAGGCTCATTTAGAGGGTTTTGGAGGTATTGAAGGGGTGATAAAGGGCAAGTCAGAACTCTATGATTACTTAATGGATCATCATAAATATATTTTGGTAAACGAAGCGGATATACTCCAAAAGCAAAAAACTTTGGAGTATGCTAAAAAAATAACTTTTGGTACAGATACATCCGATTATCAGTACGAGATGTTTTCTGAAAACAACAGAATAGGTATTGGTTTGGAAGGGGAGAGGTGTTTATCCCAATTAACCGGATCTTATAATTTTAGTAACCTTTCCGCTGCGCTTTCTCTGGGGCTATATTTCGGGGTGGAAAGCATACCAATAAAACAAGCCATACAAGCCTATACTCCTACTAATATGCGCTCTCAGGTGGTAGAAAAAGAAGGTAAAGTTTTGGTGCTAGATACTTACAATGCGAACCCCAGCAGTATGGAAGCTTCTTTAGAGAACTTTAATCAATATAAGGGAGCTAAGACTGTTATTCTAGGAGATATGTTGGAATTAGGAGAAGAGAGTAGAGCGGAACATGAGAGGGTTTTAAAATTAGCCAGGCATTTTAATTTTGATGAGGTAATTACCGTGGGAGCCCTTTTTAAAGAAGTAAATCAATCTGAACTTGCCTTTGAAAGTACGGAAAGAGCGGGTCAATATTTAAGAAAAAATCCTGTTCAGACTCAAAACATTTTGTTGAAAGGTTCCCGAGGCATAGCTTTAGAAAATTTGATAGACCTTTTATAAATCTAGTGTTTCTTGTAAAATAAGATGTATGTTTTGAAAGGTATTGGGAAGAATCTTTGTCTTTATGTCTCTTTGAGGAACCCATTCCGCTTTTGTAATTCCTTCGATTTCTTGAGGGTGAGGTTTTTGGAGGCCGTGGTGTAGCATTTTATACCAATAGGTGATCTTAAGAATTCTATTTCCAACCTGATCCATGTACATATGGTAAGTAGGACTAATAAATTTCTCTATACTCAGATCGCTGATGGAGCATTCCTCTTCAACTTCTCTAAGAGCAGTTATTTCAGAAGATTCTCCTTCTTCCATTTTACCCTTAGGAAGATCCCATTTGGATAAGCGATGGATAAATAGAATGTCGTTGTTCGAATTCAAAACGATCCCGCCTGCTGCTGTTATATTTTTGAAAGTTGCTAAAAAAATACGCCATACCTCTTCAGTATCTCTTGCATAGATATTTACAGAAGAGGTTGGGCTATTTTCCAGGAGATCAATCGCCGTATGGAAGGTGTTATCATTCACAAATTTTAAATTTTTATCCGTTTTTTGCTGTGTATTTGTAAAGGATAATTTTCTTTCATTGATAAAAACTTTATACATTTGTTTGCTGTTTAAAAAGTAAGTACAAAAATATAAAAAATGAATTTAGAGGGAAGAAAAATTATCGTCAATAAATCGGTTTCAGAATTGAAAGAAATATTAAAAAAACCCAACGATTACAGATCCTTAATGCCCGATAACCTAAAAGCTTTTGAAGCAAAAGAAGGAGAGTTTAATTTTGAATTAAGTGGTATGCCTAAAATAGCGCTAAGGATTCAGGAAGTCAACGATCAACAGGTTGTATTATCTTCAGCCAGCTCTTCTTTAAACTTTTCTTTGAGGGGTACTATGAATGCATTGAATACGACTCAAACAGAAGTGCAATTATTATTCGATGGAGCTTTTAATCCCCTCATTAAAATGATGGTGGAGAAACCCCTGCAGAGTTTTATTAATTCAGTAACGGATAAAATAGAACATTTGTAAAAAACTCCATTCGGAGTTTTTTTTATGTTTTACTCTTACTAGAGGATTTTTATCTTCTTCTCATCTCATTCCCCAGGGATTTTTCTTACCCCATTTTCATAGCAATCAAAGTGTTTTGAGGTTTAATTATATGCTCAGAATAAAAAGCCACAGTTTTTATGAGCTACTGGTTAAAAGGCTATCGCGAATCAGAAAATGAAGAATATATGCTTTCAGATTATTTAGGGGGATAAGAAAATATTTTTCAGGGTATCAAACTACTCCTACCTCTAATCGTTTTAGACTTCGATAAACAAGAGGGAAAGAAAAAATATTCTCATCAACATAAGATTTCTTTATTTTTTAGCTTGCTGATCGGGGATGGCCTGGGCATTGCCTTCACCAAAACTACTATATAGGCTATATTCGCTAAAATCATCTTTTGCATTCATTCCATTAGCACCTATTAGAATATTGCCTTCTTTATCGGTTATGTATACGGTATCTTTGGTATACATTCTCTTGTTTTTTTTGTCCCAAAAAATACTTTGCATTTTAAAGGTTTGCCCCTCAGGATTGATGATTTTTACATCTCCTTTGGCAAAGTAAAATCCTTTTTCTTCAATCATCTTGGCATAATTCGCCCATAATTTCCCAGGTGTATTGGGTTTCCTTTTATCAATAAGTTCAATGTAAAGCCCTTTTTTGGTTTCAGCATAGGGCGTATCCACATATTCGTATTCTTCTATGAGCGGGGCATTGAACTTTACAGAAATCTTACCCGAATCTCGTTTGATAATCTGTGCATTATAAACAACTTTAGAAGGGAAGTTTGTTTTCTTTTTAGTATTCATACTAATAACATTCTCCTCACAGGATATGAATAGAAAAAAAATAGCCAAAGGAAAGACTCCGGCTAATTTTTTTAAAAACACTTGATATGTTTTTTTCATTTTAGTTATACAAATTTTTGATGAACCAACGATCCGCAAAATTAAAGCCAACTTTTAAATTGATAAATCCTTGTTGTACCAAATTATTTTGTGTAGTGCCTCTTTTTCCCAATTCTACTGAAACATCAATACTATTAAAAGAGTTTGAGGTCGGCTTTAAAGGAAAATTGGCACCTAAACTTAGTCCATATGAATCAATATTTTTACCATTAATATTTAAGTCTCCTTTTTCGTAAAACCCACCATATTTGTAGGTCACTCGAGAAAAATAATTTCTAAAATCATTGGAATTAGGTAAAAACCAGCCACCTGCAGAAATTTTGTAAGCATCCTGATACTCAAAATTTTGAAGTACATAGTTTAATTTTCGTCCTTTGGTATATTCCACCTGAGCAGAGGTAAACCACCGGTTATCCTTACCATAACCTAGACCCGCTGTAAATACTTGTGGAATTATATTCTTAGATTCACTATTTTTTTTCTCTATAATATTTATATCTCTTCGTACATTTTTAGTATAGAAATATGTACTGTTGGTATAAGTAGATTCCATAGTACCACTATTCCCGAATTGATAAGTAGCACCCAGCGTAAGTTTATTATCGGAAGGTGTTTTATATTGATATACCGATCCGAAGGTAAAATTAAAACTTTTGATTTTGCTGGAAGTTTCAAAACCGTTTATCAGTTCTGAATTAGAGAAGAAACTTTCTTCTATATCCGATATTTTACCAAAATGGAATTTTGTTTTAAAACCTAATCCAAAACCTTGAGCCACCTGATAAGATAAAGCCCCTTCTACCATATTGATGCTACCCTCTCCTCTGAATAAATTAAATTGTTGGTTCTCCTCTCCTAAATTCTTCTGGGTCATAATATTATAAGATTTAGTGCTGTAGGGTTGATAGGACAAGCCAAATTTAACTTTTGAAGATAATGGTAAAGCTATCGATATATTAGAGAGGTAGTTGGAATGTTTTGTTTTGTCGTATCCGGTTTGGTTAGATTTATAAAAATTATTTTCATTGCTTACCTGTCCCCTCAACGAGGTCAGTTCAAGATTGAAATTGGCAGCCGGATTAGCGAAATTAAAAGTATTAGAAAAATCTGGAATATAGGCAGAAGAGATACCTCCCATAGCGCTGATATTAAGGTCGTTATCATATTTAACATCTCCTAGTCCAAAGGAGGCATAGGGTGAATTACCTATAGACTGAGCACCAAGACTTGTTCCTAATGCAATAAAAGCGAAAACAAAAATTTTGTTCATGTAGTTTACTTAACAAAGCGCAAATATCATAATAAATAATGAAAGCTAAAAATTATTTAGGACTTAAAATAAGTTAAATAATGTAAAAAAGTCTTCATGAAAGCTTTTTCTATTCTGATTTTATAGTAGAGAAGGGTATAGATGAATAAGTTTATCTGGCTTGTATGGTGTTGGTATACGACCTATATTTGTACTATGCACTGGAACGATATTATAGGGCAGGAAACGATAAAAAAAACACTTCGAGATTCGGTAAAAGAAAATCGAATTAGCCACGCTCAGTTATTTGTAGGAAAAGAAGGCTATGGAGGGCTTCCACTAGCTTTGGCTTATGTAAAGGATATCTTGATGAAAGAGAACCCTTCTGTAAAGCATAAAATAGAAAATCTTAATTATCTAGATCTCCATTTTAGCTTTCCTACTTATACAGAGGGAGGAAAGGCATTGAGCAAGAATTTCCTTAAGCAATGGCGCGAGATGATTTTGGCAAATCCCTATGCCAGTGATGCGGATTGGATAGCCAAGCTTGATTCGGAGAAAAAGCAAATGATTATTTCTGTACATGAGGTGGAAGAAATTATAGAGAAATTCAAACTTAAAAGTTTTGAGGGTACCTATAAGATTCTGATTATAAGTAAGATTGAAAAAATGAACGATCAGGCTGCTAATAAATTCTTAAAATTTTTGGAAGAGCCTCCGGAAAAAACGATTATATTGCTTTTGGCAGAAAACATAGATTTTGTTTTACCCACTATTTTATCCCGTTGTCAGCTATTAAGCATACCCAATATACCACCTGATACGATACAGCATGCTTTGGTACAACGTTTTGCTATTTCGTTAGAAAGCGCTAGAACATTAGCTTTTCAAGCTCAAGGCGATTGGAATTTAGCGCTTAAACTCCTCTCAAAGGATACGGGAAATGATGAATTTGAAGCTTTATTTGTACAATGGGTGCGCAATGCTTTCCTGGCTAAAACGAAACCTGCTGTCATCAGGGATTTAATTCTATGGGCAAGGGAGATCGCTTCCTGGAATAGAGAAAAGCAGAAGCGCTTTTTAGATTATTGCGCTGAGATTTTTCGTTTGGCCTTACTCCATAATTATGATGCAGAGGATTTGGTATACAACTCTATTCGTAAAAATGGATTTAAATGGGAAGGATTTAGCCGTTTTATTCACGGGGCGAATATAGAGTCTATTTTGGAAGAGCTATCAAATGCGAATATGCATTTATACCGTAATGGAAATGCTAAAATTATTTGGACGGATATGGGAATTAAACTCACCCGATACATCCACAGGTCAGCAGTATAAGAATATGCATGAAGCTTTATTTTATTAAGGAGGCTGGTAATTACGAAGTGGGTGTCACATCTTTTTTCTTCGAAAATAAATAAATGTAAAAAGAGCGATTAGCGCCATCACGCCAAGGCAAATGTAGTAGGCATATTCTTGCTCTAGTTCTGGCATATTACGGAAGTTCATTCCGTATATACCGGCAATAAAAGTGATAGGTAAGAAGTATACCGAATACATGGATAGAAGCTTCATAGCCTCATTGTTCTTTTGATCACTAAGCGCCAGGAATAGTGATATAGTATTCGAAATCTCCTGATTAAGGTGTTCGAAATTTGCTATGGCATTCTTCTGTTTAACTATCAAATCCATTACTTCTACAGGGTCTAGAGATAATTTATCAAAATTATGCACCCAATCCGTAGAGATGTTGAGAATGCGAAGGTTTAGTCCCGTTTTTCGCTTTAACTTATACAAGTGCCTTATCGGATTGGGTTGCAATTTTTTTTTTAGAAATATGTCGGATTCAATTTTATCGAGCACATTAAGAATATGTTCACTTTCATGATCAAATGACTTAATGACTTTATAAGCGATCTTCAGCGCAATTTTATCGGGAGTAATCTGGTCCTGATTTTTAAGACTGTCTAATTCTTTTTTTGTATGAGTAATACTTTCCCTAGGTTGGAGGTGAATGGTAATAATCGTTTCATCCGTAATAAATATGCCTATTTTAGTACTGATGTCACTGATAGATTTTAGATTAGGTCGTTCTTGTATTGTATTTTCGCGAGTGAGAAAAAATTTTACATGTTGGGTTTCTTCATATTTAGGGAGGTGGTTGGAGGCGATGGTGTCTTGAAGTAAGAGTTTATTAATGTTATAAAGCGTTTGTAAAGATTTC
Source organism: Elizabethkingia argenteiflava (assembly GCF_009904105.1). GTDB lineage: Bacteria > Bacteroidota > Bacteroidia > Flavobacteriales > Weeksellaceae > Elizabethkingia > Elizabethkingia argenteiflava. Next base: position 24,142 of record NZ_JAAABJ010000642.1, read on the forward strand.
AAATCCTCATCTGTAGGGGATGAGACATCTATCCATTTACAATTATCCTGTTGAAATAATACTTTAGTCGGCATAAAGCAAATGTAAATAAAATTTATTTTCTAAGAAATTGATTAGGCTTGTATATTTTTTTCTTTTTGTAATAGAGGAATATACCCCCCGATTTCTAAAATAAAATATAGAAGAGTTACCAATTAAGTAAAATGCAAAGAAGTTTTATGTTTTTTTGAAAATAAAATTTTAGACAGGGCCTAGAGTTCATAGGTTTTTAAGTTATCGTAATATTTTATAGTATTATTCAAACCAGGACGCCAAATATCCCTTGATCACTTGCCAGAAGTTTTTACCAAGAAAATAGATCAGTGTAGAGGTAATAATACCCTTTACGGTAAAGAAAATAATACCTCCGATACCAAATCTTTTAATCCATCTCTTCCATCGAGACGTTGTAGCTTCCGAATCTTGATACTTCATGGCTTGAATCTGTTTTTAACAAAAATAGGCAAATATTACCATATCGCAGTGCTGGTTTATGGTACATCTGTAAAAAAAATGTTAAAATTAATCCAATGTGAGTTGATTATATTCACTAATCTATAAAAATGATTATATTGGTTAATAAATACTTAACTATTATTTACAGGTATGACTAATAAGCATCAAAAATTTAAAATGGACCAAACGCTGCAACGGCTTGGCATTAGTAGAGACAACCAAGGGGGCTCTTGTGGAACACAGTTCTTTGCGTCGGGTGCATCAATAGGCTCTCATTCTCCGGTAGACGGTGAGCTGATTGCGAACCTTACAAAAGTATCGGAAGGGGATTATGATAAAATTCTTCATCAAGCCCGGAAAGCCTCAGCTGAATTTAGGCTATTGCCGGCTCCTAAGAGAGGGGAAATTATTCGGCAATTAGGCTTAAAACTTCGGCAATATAAGGATGATTTAGGTAAGCTAGTTTCGTATGAGGTAGGCAAGAGTCTTCAAGAAGGTTGGGGAGAGGTGCAGGAGATGATTGATATATGTGATTTTGCGGTGGGACTCTCCCGACAATTGCACGGCTATACCATGCATTCCGAACGAGTGGGACATCGTATGTACGAGCAGTATCACCCCTTGGGGATTGTAGGCATTATATCCGCCTTTAATTTTCCAGTTGCAGTATGGAGTTGGAATGCCGCTTTGGCTTTGGTATGTGGTAATGTTACTATTTGGAAACCCTCTGAGAAAGCACCTCTATGTGCCTTAGCCTGTCAAAATATAATGGCAGAGGTACTAAAGGAGAACCAATTGTCAGAGGGTGTTTGCAATTTGGTAATAGGTGGGGCAGAAATTGGTGAAAAAATTGTAAATCAACCAGAAATTCCTTTGGTTTCCTTTACAGGGTCTACAGCCGTAGGGAGACAGGTAGCTTCTAAGGTGGCAGCACGCTTCGGCAGGTCAATACTGGAGTTGGGTGGAAATAATGCGATTATTATTACCGAAAATGCAGATTTAGATATGGCCATAATAGGCGCTGTGTTTGGAGCGGTCGGCACAGCAGGGCAGCGCTGTACTTCTACCCGCAGGCTTATTATTCACCACAGTATCTACGCTCAAGTTAAGGAGAAGCTGGTAGAGGCCTATAGACAATTGAAAATAGGAAATCCTCTCGAGCACCAAAACCACATGGGGCCTTTGATTGATGTTCAGGCGGTCAAGCAATATGAAGATGCCATTGCCCAATGTAAAAACCAAGGGGGGCATTTTATTGTGGAAGGAGGGGTTTTAGTGGGGGAAGAATATAAATCCAAATGTTATGTAAAACCTTGTATCGCGGAAGTCGAAAATTCTTATCCCATAGTTCAGCACGAAACTTTTGCTCCTATTCTCTATCTTATAAAATATAAAGATATGGAAGAAGCCATTGCCCTGCAAAACAATGTTCCCCAGGGGCTTTCTTCAGCCATTATGACGCAGAATCTCAGGGAAGCAGAATTATTTCTTTCCTCGGCAGGATCTGATTGTGGAATAGCAAATGTTAATATCGGAACCTCCGGAGCTGAAATTGGAGGCGCTTTTGGGGGAGAGAAAGAAACAGGGGGAGGCAGAGAGTCCGGATCAGATGCCTGGAAATACTATATGAGGCGGCAGACCACTACGATAAATTATACCAAAGATTTACCTCTGGCCCAGGGGATTAAATTTGATATCTAATCTCAGAATAAAGCTTATTTACAAAATAAAAAATAAAAATCTATGATTACAAAAGAAAACAGTGTAAAGAAAACCTTACAGAAGCATATGCTTGCTGATGGATTAGATATTGTAATGGATTTCGAGAATTCTAAAGCTTCCCGAATTGTCGATAAACTTACGGGTAAAACCTATTTGGATATGTTCTCAATGTTTGCCTCTGGAGCCGTGGGATATAATCATCCCTATATCCTGCAACATCAGGCATGGCTGGCTAAGTATGCTACTTATAAGCCTACGCTCAGCGATATTTATTTTGAGGAATATGCTGATTTTTTAGAGGTATTTTCCCGGGTGGTCATTCCTCAAGAACTCCAGTATTGCTTTTTTATTGAAGGAGGAGCTTTAGCTGTCGAAAATGCACTAAAAACAGCATTTGATTGGAAGACTCGTAAAAATAGGCAACAGGGAAGCCGAATTCAGGCCTCTATGGTGATCCATTTTGAACAGGCTTTTCATGGGCGTTCAGGGTATACCCTATCGCTCACCAATACATCTGATCCTCGGAAATATGAGTACTTCCCTAAGTTTAATTGGCCCAGAATTATCAATCCAAAATTAAAATTTCCGATTTCCGAAGAGAGTTTAGCAACTACGCTGGAGCAGGAAGCTAAAGCATTAATGCATATTCAGGAAGTTATTTTAGCAAACCCCTATCAGGTAGCTTGTATTATTATAGAACCTATCCAGTCGGAGGGAGGGGATAATTATTTTCGCCCTGAGTTCTTTCAGAATCTGAGAAAAATATGTGATGAAAATGATATTCTGCTCATCTTTGATGAGGTTCAAACGGGAATAGGAATCACGGGGAAGATGTTTGCTTTTCAGCATATCAATGTTATTCCGGATATACTAAGTTTTGGAAAAAAAACTCAAGTTTGTGGCATTTTAGCCAATAAGGAGAAATTGGATCAGGTGGAGCAACATGTCTTTAAAGAGTCTTCTCGAATAAATTCCACTTTTGGGGGAAACTTTGTCGATATGCTGCGTTTAAAGCTGATTTTAGAAATTATTGAAAATGAAAATCTAGTGCAAAACGCACAAAAACAAGGTGAATTTTTACTCTCAGGTTTAATAAAGTTGCAAGAAAGCTTTCCAGACTATATTTCTAATGCTAGAGGTTTAGGTTTAGTGTGTGCCATAGACCTTCCTTCCACGGAGTTAAGAAATGAAATTCAAAACCAATTATTTATCGAAAAGCAAATCCTAATCTTACCCTGTGGTGAGAAATCGCTAAGATTTCGTCCGCATCTAAATATCCAAGAACCCGATTTAGAGGAGGTTCTAAGTGCTATAAGCGCAGTTGTAACAAAGGACCATTTATAAAATCACAATTGAAGACTGTGTATTTGCTGGTCATACAGAGGACAGAACTTGGCGAAAAACTATCCGGATCTGGAGGAATGTCATGAACAGTGAATTCAGGTCTTATGGGTAAATGTTTATGATTTATTCTGTTTTAAGACAATACTTGCTTTCAGCAATGCATTAGTTGTTACAATTATTTTGTTTATTCGATTGCGGATAATATTTTAGCCCATCTTTATGTATGCTGAGAAAAATAGGGAATATATAGGAAAATTTTAAAATCGCTACTCTAAGGGAGCCATCAAAGAAAAACATCATTTATCGGGCACTTGAGCTCAAAAAGGATGTATGCGAGCAATTAACCGCTTAAACCTTAAACAGGGGGCGTTGTGTGATGATATACATTCACAAATGAATTAGGTTTTGATGGCTTATATTTGATTAGAATAAGCATGATGAAAAGAAGCATTTTTTTATATAAGACTATTCTGTTTGCATCAGGTCCAGCTGTGTTGGCATTCAGCAAGGATTTTTAAAAAGAAACAGCTAGTATTCAGAAACAATTATCCTTTTTAACGAAATATATTGAGGTATATTTATTAAGAATAAAAAGATCTCCATCCATCAAGATTCCTTTGTTTTCAATAACTGACACTTGATCAATTCGGATAAAAACTTTAACCATTTAATTCAGTATATACTGTTGCATAATTTGCATTGTATTATGAGTAATTAACATTTTATTGCATTGGTGAATATCGTACTTTTGCGAAGTAAAGTAAAAGCTATACAGATATCATTAATGATAAAAAAACTATGAAAATCGAATATTTAGTAAAAGCATTTAGAGAATTGGATAATACAGAGCTTTATGAGATACTGAAATTAAGAAACGAAGTATTTGTGGTAGAGCAAAATTGCGCCTATCAGGATTTGGATGATAAAGACCAAAGATGTTATCACTTAATGTGTTTCGTTGATCATAAATTTGCAGGATATACAAGAATACTTCCAGGGGGTGTATCTTATCCGGAAACTTCTATTGGGAGAGTGGTTATTCGTTCTGATTATAGGGCATTAAAGTTGGGAAAGAAACTTATGGAGAAGTCTATGGAAGTCTGCGAAGATCTATTTAAAAGTTCTACCATTCGTATTGGAGCACAACAATATTTACTAAAATTCTATAACTCACTAGGATTTGTAGAAGTTGGTGAGCCATATGATGAGGATGGGATACCTCACATACAAATGATCAGGAAATAAATAAGGGACTATATAAATTCCAAGATCTTTTTCAAGATAGGGTTTGGATCGTCTTTTCTCCAATGTATATAAAGATCAGTTACAAATGGGATGGGAATAAATCTCACTGCCTTGTTTTCATGAAGTTGGTATGAATGCGGTAAAATCGAAATACCCAAGCCTTTTTTGATCAAGGAAATAATAGTTGAACCAAATTCACAATGTATATAAGTGTCCTGCGGTATTTTGTAAGATTGGAGAACTTCCTGGATGAGTTTATTATAACTACTGCTATGATCCTCGGTTGTGAGAATGAATTTTTGTCCCTCGAAAGTACTTTCAGAAATATCGGTTAAAGTTTTGAAATGGTGATTTTCAGGAACTACAAATGAAAGGTTTTCATAATGAATTTTTTTTGCATCTATAGTAACTGATTTACTTGCATCACGGCCAAAAACTAAATCTATTTTGAAATTTTTAAGATATTCTTCCTGAATTTTATAAGGAAGCTGTACCAGTTCTAATTTAAGTTTTGGAAAAACTTCAGAAACTCTTTTTATGAAATCAGGTATAATTGATGAAGATATGGAATCTGGATAAGCTATCCTTATTGTTCCCCTTTCTCCCAAGTGAATTTGTTGGGCAATCTGCTGGTACGCATGAAGCTGAACCAATTCGTTCCCCAACTTTTCCTGTAAAAATTTTCCTGCCGGAGTTAGTTTGACATTTCGCTTATCACGGTAAAACAACTGTACACCGAGTTGGTTTTCTAAAGATTGGATTTGACGGCTGAGAGCGGATTGGGTAATATTTATTTTTGCTGCTGTATTCCAGAAGTGCAATTCTTTAGCCAGTTCCAGAAAATATTTTAATTGCTGAATGTTCATTGATGCATATTCATTATTAGTTGGACAAAAATAAACATTTTATTGTATTTATATATGATGAACCTAATCTCTTTTTTTAAATATTAACTTTAGAATAATATGGAAAATAAAAACTTGTATTTAATCCTGCTAATATTAGGAACTGCATTTTGGGGGATTTCATTTCCTGTTACTAAACTATCAATAGGTCATTTTTCTCAATCAACATTTCTTTTCTACAGGTTTGTACTGGCTACAATTTCGGTAGCTATAATTTTTTCAAAACACCTGAAAAGCATTGATAAACTGGCAATTAAAGCTGGGGTCTCTCTAGCGATTCCGCTTACATTTGCAATTTATTTTCAAACCTTAGGTCTGGTAAAGCACACATCTGCATCACAATGTGCTTTTGTAGCTGGTATGTGTGTGGTAATTATCCCTTTTATAAAAACCATCTTTTATAAAACAAAAATCGAAATAAAGATTTGGCTCGCTGCTATACTAGCATTATTGGGGCTGTTTATTATCACTATTAATGGCCATTTGGTAATAAATATAGGCGATGCTTATGTTTTATTCGGAGCTATAGGCTTTGCGTATTATCTGATTAAAGTAGAACAATATGCAGGTAGAAAAAATATTATTCCAACACTGGTTCCAATGTTTGCAACGGCTGCATTAATAATGCTCATTTTATCTTTATTTGATGGTTCATCTGATTGGACTCCTCAGAATCATAAATTTTGGATAGGTATTATTTATTGTGCCCTATTTTCCACTGCATATATGTACTCTGTTTCAAATATCTCTCAAAAATATATTAGTTCAGAGAAAGTAGCGATCATCTATCTTTTTGATCCTATTTTCGCCGCTATAGCAGCATTTTTTATTTTAAATGAAAGTCTTGATGGACGATTATTATGCGGAGGTAGTTTAATATTGATGGCGACAATAATTACAGAAATAAAATTTAAGAAAATGCATTAAAAAAAACGATTTAAAACATAAATAAGTTAACGAGAATTTTTATTAGGAATATATCATTCTGCCATATTCAGCAGTGTTAGGAAATGATATGAAATGGATAAATGTACAAGAGACAAACCACAAAAGAATATTATGTATGAGCAAATGTTTCAACAAAACCTATTGTGAAGATATTCTGGATGCATAGCTGTTCATAAAGCTTCATCAATAAAACATCCGAAACAAATATGGATCTCAGATTACCATACAGACCTAATGGTAAATCCATCTCTCTTAGATTACGCATAGGAAGAGCCTAATTTCGTTTTCGTTAATCCGTGTAAATAATTGTATCCGTCTACAAAACAGGAACTGATATTACCGGTTAAAACTCTGTTTTTGAATATACAAAAAACTTCCGCAATAATAGGAACTATTGATCTCCACGAAAATTAACTATATGGAAGCTTAGATATTTATTGTCTAACGAATCAAGATATGCAGATTAAATAAAACGCTCATTTTTTATCTATCCGATATTTGCAAATCCAATATTTATTGCATGAAAATTGGGAGTTATCTATTTTTTTTATAACTTTAATATCGTTTTAATAAGAAATTTACTATGGAATTAAACACTAGAGTATCTGTTTTTGAAGGAGATAATCCCCAAGAAATACAATTAATAAAAGCAAAATTGGAAGAAGCAGGTATAGAAGCTGACGTTGAAAACTCCTATATGAGCTTTCTCTCTACACCTACAGCGACCAATTTACAAGTTAAGGTAGATCTTAAAGATGAGAAAAAAGCTTTTGACATTATAGATAATTATTTAAAAGAAACAAGAGAGAGTTAAACTCTCTTTACTCACATTATTTAAAAATATAAAATTAAATAATGAATAGCTCAGATGGTTTGTGTCATTTTATAAGTTCATTAGGATGCTGTATGCTTATCTAAGCAAAATCCTTTATGTTGAGAAAAAATAAAATATATTTCTGCAGGGCATAACTTAGCCTAGGTGATGAATGAGATTTATTGAAATACAACGTATTACAAGGTTTATAGGTAACCTGTATTTTTTACGTTGTAATTTCCGTACGATTTTTTATTTTGTACTACTGCTTTGAATGTAGCCATAAATATATGTCAACAATTGAATAATAAATGTATTTAAAAGTGTGGACAATTGAAAATAATAGGAGAGACTTAATATAAAAAAACACCCATAAATATGCGCTAAAACTGTTTTAATTAGGCTTATCCTAATGGGATTCTGATTTATTTATTGTCATTCTCTCTTTTTCATGTAGCTTTTAAGAGTTGTTTTTTTATAGCTTAAAAACAACTCTTCTGGGTTATAAAAGTCATAGACTACTCTTTCTGCATCAGTAGAGAGCTAGCTAATTATTCTTACCGCCCTTCTTTATAGCCGCTGGTCTTAAGAGTGTTTCGCATGGGTAGATACCTAAATATTTGCTTGAGAATACTTAGGTTTATAAAAGATCATTGCATCAATCCCCAATCTATTCTCAGCAAATAAATTCAGTAACATGTTAATCTCTGTTTTATAAAGTACAAGAATAAGTATCCGAATAGCAATCTATTCAGTGTTGGAAAGGTTACATATCAGTGGATTAATGTTTTAAATGAAGGTTTTTTCATTAAGAAAACTTGGTCAAAACTAATGTTGGATACCCGTATTTGTTTGGCCTCAATAGACTTACCCGATCATCTACACTCTAAATTTTATGGCAGACTCCATAGGTCTTATCCAATTATCTTGTTCAAGATTTTTTTATTGTTTTTTAGCACCTTATTTAAGAGTTCATCATTCCTCTCGAGGATTTTCTTTGGTTAATTTGCGTCTATATCTTTTTCTTTGGTTATATGGTTTAATCGTTTAATATCTTCAGCGTCCAATGATAATTGAGGAGCTTCTAGTAGCGTCTTCAATTGTTTTTCATTCGTAGCACTAGCAATAGGGGCTGTGACCAGAGGATGAGAGAGTAACCAGGCTAGAGCAATAGTGGCTGGTTGACTTTTATGCTTATCGGCAAGCTGATCCAGAGTCGATAAAATAGCTTTTCCCTTTTCATTAAAATATTTCTTTAATGAAGCTCCTCGTGTAGTTTTCTCAAAGTCAATTTCATTTTTATACTTCCCTGTTAAGAAACCAGCGGCCAGAGACCAGTAGGGAAATACGCTCAAATGGTATTGTTCGGCCAAGGGAGCATAAGTTTTTTCAAAACTCTCTCTCTCAACTAAATTGTAAAGAGGCTGTAACGCTACGTATTTAGGAAGATTGTTTTTCTCTGCCACTTCAAATGATTCTATCAGGCGCTCTGGTGAAAGGTTAGAGGCTGCGATATAACGCACTTTTCCCGCTCGTATAATTTCATCGTATGCACTCAGTGTTTCTTCTATAGGGGTTATCTTATCATCAAAATGGGTATAATACAAATCTATATAGTCGGTACCTAAGCGCTTTAAAGATTCATCAACAGACTTGATTATATGCTTTTTACTAATATCATAGCCATGTTCTTTGGTTTCGGAGCCTACTTTTGTAGCGATGATTATATTTTTCCTGTTGTTGCGGGATTTTAACCATTTTCCGATAATTTCTTCCGATAAGCCTCCGGTACCATTTGACCACCATGGATAGGTATCGGCGGTATCTATAAAATTGAAACCAGCAGCAGTAAACTGGTCCAAAATATCAAAGGACTGTTTCTCATCTATGGTCCATCCAAATACATTCCCTCCCAAATTAATAGGCGAAATCTCCAAATCGGTGTTTTTAATAATTTTTTTCATGTGTTTTTATATTGAGATTATAATAGTTTTCCCATATTTAGGAACTTTTTTCAATAAGAGACTTATATTAAGAAGAGCAAGACACCTCCGTTTATTTTTAGAAGTTTTCTGGAAAAACAAAAATAAATATATGCAAATATTTTTATTAAAAAAAGACAAAGCGCCTAAAATTTATATAAAACTAGCATAGAGACTTGGACGTAGCATTGTTATTTTTTCGAATGCTGGGAAAGCATATTGATAATAAGGTCATCAAAATTCCATCCAATTTTGCGAGCAGCTAAAGCGGTTAAGCTATCCTGGTCTTGACGGTGAGGTCTAGAAGCCCCAGTCATATTGGGCTTCATATTGAGGTCAAATAAAAGATATTCCCCCATTAGCATTTTCGCGGCAATCAATGCGAATAGGCGCTTTAGCACCTACTAAAAAAGCTGTCGTCTCACAATCTTTACATAGTTTTTTAAAGAGGGGAGATCTTAGCTTTTCATCCTTTACGACTTCGTTATTATGAATGATGGCAACCGTTCCATTATAAGGAGCTATCCCTTTTTGGTGATTAAATCTCCTTACTGGAGGCAGAGACCAGTATTCTTCTTTGATAACAGATTGGTGATGTATTGTGTATATACCTAGTGGCATCACCGAGATAGTTATTTCTTCACCCGGCAAAAATTCTTCTACATAAAGTGGATTTCCATATTGGTGGGAGGCGAACATTTCTTTCAATATTTTTGTAAGTTGAGCATGTGTCCTGACCACTGATACGCCCTGACGGTCTCTGCCTCTAACAAGTTTTATTACTGTGGGAAGAGGAAAATAATGTTTGCATTTATTTTTTATATTATAATGAATCATCAGGCTATTAGGAATAGTTAAAGAATATTTTCGTAATAATTCATTGGTCAGGCATTTATCGTCAAATATATCTACGTTTCTGCTATTTGCCCTACAATATAAATCCCCTTAAAGGATTCAATGGGATGCACTTTATAGAGAACCGTGTTTAGCCAGATCACAGAGGTTCCCTTGTCAATGGCCTCTTGTATACCTTGCTTTGTATCGGGGAAAACCCAATCAAATCGTTTTTTATATCAGGGTGATTTACAGGGCTTACGATGTCTGTTTTTTGACGTTGCAACGAGTAGGCGATATCTGCTCCACTGTCAGAATAGCAGCAAGGTTTCATGGGTTTTATAATGCCATTTTGTTCAGGGGGGTGTGTGATTGATAGACAATGGCTACTTTTTTGTTGGTTATTGTCATTTTGATAGAAATATTAATATATAAATTTAATAATAAAAGCGAAGCAAAAAAAATGCTTTTTCCTAGATATATAGTAGGTGGAGCTAATGGGGAAACCCTAATTATTCTACCAGTTGGTGAGATAAATAAAATTGTAGATATATTTTTCTATGAGCTCATTATTTCCAAAAATAAATGTAATTTATCTGACCCTATCCAAAATTTATAAGATGGATTTATTATTTATTACAGCTTCATGCTTTGTTCAAATAGAATTAAAAACAGATTTAAAATTGTATCCATTATATAGATTGGGGATACTTTCTTGAGTCTTTATCGGAGAACCTGAACCCGATTTTTCAAAATATTATGTAAGGGAAATTATTTTATTTTTGGATTTTTTCATTGAGCTCTGCCATTAAATTGGCAGCTTAAGTAATTTTCCTGAGTTGAAGGGACAAGTCAAAAATAGGATTAGTTATTTTATGACTGAGGGGAATAGGGATCTTCTTTATGGATTCCATTCCGGTGGACACCGCTGCTATTCTGTTATTTCTTTATTGGAAGCGCTGTAAATAAGTTTCATATTGGGAATCAATTTTTTTATACAGCCGACATCAATAGGCCGCGTTTCGGATTTGATATACTACGCATATTGGCATTTGTAAAAACTTTGTTGCGTAAAAATTTATTACAGTTAAAGTTTTTTAATTCAAAGTTTTGCTGAATCAATATAGACTTGATCAGCTCCTGGATTATATTTTGTAATATGGAGAGAATTGAAAATGAGATGTTTCTATTTTAAAAATTTACCTTGTCTGTCGAATCTCAAATTACGATTACTTTTTAGAGTGATGTCATATCGATCGGGTGTCTGCATTATTTTTATCATGACATCTTCTGGATAATGGGTATTAATATAACTAATCATTGCCGGAGGTATAAAGCTTGTAGGCATCTGGGTTTCTTTAGCACTTATTTCTTTCCATCCACCATCGCTTTGAAAAGTTATTTCTACACCATTATTATATTTTACTGTATAATTTATATCGTTAGGGTTTTCAGCATTTTTAATATAAATAAAAGGTCTGCCATTAATATGCTGATTTAAAAAAGACTGGGCTGAAGAAGGTAGTTGTGATTTGGGAATACTTTGCTTTTGCGCTATCATAAGATTGATAGCCATTAAGGCTAAGGCAATCAAAGATTTTTTTAAGTGAATGATTCTCATAATATAATGTTATAGTGTAGTGAAAAGGTAAGCTTTTTTTTCTAAAGAAAAAAGTATAAAAAAAGTCCCTAAAAGGGACTTTTAAAAATATATTATATTATGCTTGATCTTTGGCTATTCTCTCTGCACGTTTCCGCTCTTCTTCGGTGAGAATTTTTTTTCTCATGCGTATAAAATTTGGTGTTATCTCAATACACTCATCTTGTTGAATATATTCCATACATTCTTCTAGAGAGAGCAAGACTTTAGGTGCAATATTTCCATCCTTATCCTTTCCTGAGGCACGCATATTGTTGAGCTGTTTACCTTCTACAATATTGACAACCAAATCTCCAGGTTTATTTTGTTCTCCTACGATCATTCCGGTGTAAACATCTTCTCCTGGATCTACAAAAAACTTACCTCTATCCTGTAATTTTTCAATAGAATAGGCGGTTGTCATTCCTTGAGCTTTGCTCACCAAAACGCCGTTATTTCTCCCTGCAATGGAACCTTTAAAGGGTTTGTAATCAACAAAACGATGGGCCATAATAGCTTCACCAGCAGTAGCGGTAAGCATCTGTGAGCGTAGTCCGATGAGTCCCCTAGAAGGAATTTCAAATTCTAGATGCTGCATTTCTCCTTTAGTTTCCATGATATGAAGGTCACCCTTGCGTTGGGTAGCCAGATCGATCACTCTAGAGGCATATTCTTCGGGTACATCGACAACGAGTGATTCATAGGGTTCACATTTTTCGCCGTCAATATCTTTATAGATGACCTGAGGTTGCCCAATGGTTAATTCGTATCCTTCTCTTCTCATCGTTTCTATGAGTACAGATAGGTGTAGAATACCTCGTCCAAATACTAAAAAAGTGTTGGCGTCATCGGTTTGCTGAACCCTGAGCGCAAGATTTTTTTCTAACTCCTTTTCTAGTCGTTCTTTCAGGTGATTAGAGGTAACATATTTTCCATCTTTTCCAAAGAAAGGGGAGTTGTTAATCCCAAAAGTCATATTTAAAGTAGGTTCATCAATCGCGATTCTTTCTAAAGGTTCTGGATTTTCAAGATTTACAAAAGTATCTCCAATTTGGAAGCTTTCAAAACCTACAATAGCACAGATATCTCCGGCTATCACTTCTTGGGTTTTCTTCTTGCCAAGTCCTTCAAAAACATAGAGTTCTTTTACTTTACCTTTTAGAATTTTACCGTCGGCTTGTGATAGACCTATCCATTCTCCTTCTTTAACACTTCCTCGGATAATTTTACCAACGGCTATTCTTCCTAAGAATGAAGAATAATCTAAAGATGTAATCTGCATTTGTAGATTGCCCTCAGTTACTTGAGGAGCAGGAACATGTTTTAATATACCGTCTAATATCGGTAAAATATTATCTGATTCTTCTAATGAAGTATTAAACCATCCTTGTTTGGAAGATCCGTAGAAAGTAGGAAAATCTAATTGCTCTTCAGTAGCGTTTAAGTTAAAGAAAAGATCAAATACTTGATCGTGAACTTCTTCTGGACGACAGTTAGGCTTATCTACTTTATTGATCACCACAATAGGTTTTAAACCCAGTTCCAAAGCTTTCTGAAGAACAAACCGGGTTTGTGGCATTGGGCCTTCAAAGGCATCTACCAATAAAAGTACGCCGTCTGCCATTTTTAATACCCGTTCTACCTCGCCTCCAAAATCAGCGTGTCCAGGAGTGTCTATAACGTTTATTTTTATATCCTTATAAGTTACGGATATATTTTTTGATAAAATGGTAATACCACGCTCTCTCTCCAAGTCATTGTTATCCATAATCAGGTCTCCTGACTCTTGGTTTTCTCTAAAAACATGAGTAGCATGAATAATCTTGTCTACTAATGTTGTCTTTCCATGGTCTACGTGTGCGATAATGGCAATATTTCTAATTTGCTGCATAAAGGATTTTTACGGAGGCAAAGTTACAATTTTTCTATTTTTTATTTTTAATATAAATAAAATTTATTTTTAGACACTCTATTACAAGGTATACAACTGGTGTTTATATTTTTTTACTTATCCTATAGAAGGCTTTATTTTAGATACCATTGTATTTTTTCTAAATGCTCGGGTTTGGCATTTAGTTTTTTTAACAAATCGCTTCGTTTGGGAAATGAGAGGCGATAAAATAATATTTTTTGAGCGTAAGATCTAAAATAGGGATGTTTTTTCAGAGCTACTTCATTTGTGGTTAGAAGATCTATTTTCTGAACCTTTTTAGGGTTTAATTCCATTGTTTGAATTAACTTTTGGGCTAAATTCTCATCAATATCATAGATCTCCCATACTTGTTCTTTTCGTACAAATCCCCCCAGGCTTCTCCTGAAGCTTATTAGTCTTGCGGCTGTTTTTTTGTCAAAACCAAAATCCCGTAATTGTTGAAAAGAGATGGAATTGAGATCTAAGTTTTCATTAATGGTTGAAATTACGTCTGTATCTGTAGTTTCTTTAAAATGAATCCAAGATTTTAATAGACTAAACTTTTCTGATGAAATGAGATAGCATTTTTGAACATCCTCTAAGGATTTGAATTGGCCTTTGAGGATTTTTTCTTTATAGCTTAAAATCCCTCGGGCTTGCTTTTCTGAAAAGCCTAATCTTTGCCAAGATGCTAAGTCCAGGTCATTGGGGTCGAAAAGTTTATTCAGTTTAGTCGAGCTATTTAAAGGCTGAGGCTTATTTATACGCTCAGGTAGCAGTAAAAAGGGGGCTAATTGTTGATATTCATGTTCGTTTATTATAAAGCATTTTCTGAATTTCTCTTTAGATAGAAAGCTATTACCCAAGGATTTCTTGTATTTTAAAATAAATTTTGCCTGTCGTTCTGAAAAGCCTAAGTTCATCCAATCTCTTATAGTGTAGAGATCCGGATTAAATGGAGTTGTAACCTTCAAACTTCTATTTTTATGAAGAGTGGTAGGAGGCTTGTTGAAGGAATTGTGTAAAGGGAGTATGAGGTAGGGTTTTAGTTCTGCAAACTTTTCACTACTAATAGCAAAGCATGCTTCCAATTGTTTTGGGGAAATAAAGGAGCCCTTACAAGCTTTTTCTTTATAATTCAGAATACTTTGCGCTTGCTTCGGTGTAAATCCTAACTTTATCCATTCTTTGTAGGTAAGATCATTGGGATTAAATTTAGAAAGTAGAAGAGGTTCTGCAACTAAAGGGATCAACTTTGCTTCTTCTTCTGGCTGGAGGATTTTAGATTTTTTGTAACAATAGAAGCAAAGCTCCAGTACAAGTATAAAAAAGCCTATTGCAGTTAAACCTAGCCACTGCTTCTTCCTCATCTGTATGGATAGCTGAGATCTCATAGATTACTATATTAATTGCTACCAGTTTGCATTATAAAAATTAAAATGCTTTTTTCATAAGTTTTTTTCCTTTTAGATTTTTTCTATATCGGCTAAGGAATTCTTAATTTTTAACAACTCCGCTTTTACAAACTCCAATCGATCAATTATTTCTACCGTCTTTTCTAGCTTAGAATTGGTATTTAATGCAATTTTTGCACCTTCCAACGTATATCCTTTTTCTTTTACCAGATGGTAAATTATTTTTAAATTTTTAATATCCTCACTCGTAAAGTAGCGGTTTCCTTTTTTGTTTTTCTTGGGTTTTATAATACTGAACTCTTGTTCCCAATAGCGTAGTAAAGAAGTATTAACTTGGAAGGCTTTGGCTACCTCCCCAATAGAATAATATAGTTTTTCTGGTAATTCTATTTTCATGGTTTTGTTCTAAGCAAAGTTAACTATTTTTAATGATTCAACATTAAGATAGTTTAAATTTTTGCTAACTCTAAAAGTGTATTTTTTAAACTAATTTTTAGTTTTAAATTATTTAATTATGTTAAATTTACATAATACTATATTTTGTAACTTGTTACGGTTTAAAAAAAGAAATCAATATGCTTAAAAAAAAATGTAAAACTTTGTGTTTTTGCTTACTATCCGTAGGGACGGGTTTATGTGCTCAGAATAGACTTAAACTCGATTTGGATGCAGGCCCTATTTATAGTGTACTCAATACCAACCGCTCCAATTTAACACAAATAAAAGATGTGGGGCAGTACGGAGTGGGGGTCAATCTGGGAGCAGAATATAAAATTTGGAAAACACTTTTCGTATCCAGTGGAATTTCTTTTCATCAAAAAAACTTTAAAATTGAAGGGTTTGAGAGAAAAGAAGGAAAGTATACCAAAGAGACGAATAACTTTCTTAGTTTTCCATTATTAGTAGGAGGATATATTTTAGAGGTCCCACAGGGGAACTCTGGGGTATGGCTTAAAGTAGCAGGAGGTATGTACACTGATTATTGGTTAACCAGAAAACGTACAGGAAATTATATGGTGTTTACAGAATTGCAGGAAGATGGTAGTTTTAATGAAACTGTGGTGACCGAAAAATATAATTTTAAAGAGAATGAGAATCAGCTTAACCGTTTCGGATATGGATTGCAAGGACAAGCTCAGCTGGGATACTCTTTTAAAAGTATGAATATCTATGCGGCCTATAACGGATATTATGGGCTTTCGGATATCAATAAGGCCAATAGAGATACAGATCAGGAAACGAAGATTCGAAGCTATATGCTTTCCATAGGGGTTTCATGTAAGTTGAATTAAATAAACTAATAAATTATGACTAAAATAAATTTTAATAAAAAAATAATTTTTGGGCTAGGACTTTTTTTTATTCTGGGGTCGTTTAGCTCTTCTTGTGTAAGTGATGAAGATGTTACTATTACCCAACCTGAACTATATAGTGATGATGATGTGAAATCCTATGCTGATTTGTTTAAGATTTTTTGGACGGCCATGGATCAGCGTTATAATTATTTTTATGAACAGAAGCGAAAAGATGGGATGAATTGGAATGATATATACAGTAAATACTATCCTAAATTTCAAGCTTTAAAATCTTTTCAAAGAGGAGATAATTTTACAGATAAAGAAATTTCGGAGGATTCAAAAAAAGCGATACAATACTTTACCGAGATTATAGATCCTATTATAGATAGGCATTTTTCTGTGGATATACTACTTAATGGATCCAAAACAACCTATATAAAAAAGAACTTCAGAGGAGGAATGAGTGAAAAACCTCATAACATTTATAGATTTGATAAGAAGTATGCCTATATGAAAGATCGTCTTCAGACAACCGCTAAGCTGCAGGTGCCTGAGTTATTATTGGCGGGTAATTTAAAATCAAATCCGGATATTTATTATTTTAGCTTTAGTGAATATGTTTTGTCTAAATATTTCCAAATCAAACTTGCTGATAAATATCTGAGTCCAGACCCAGGTAATATTTATTTACTAACAGAGGCTGAAATTGAGAAAAATCCGCGTTTAAATGCAATTAAAGACATAAATTTCAGAAATAAGGTCAAGAGTTTCACCCTCAATATATGGAGGAAGTGGAATTCCCTCGCAAAGGCCGAAGAGGTTAAGCGTTTTAATGAGCAGGTCGATATCTTTAACAATACAGAAGAGGTAACAGATCAGCTTTTATATACTGCTGAAGAAGCTCTTAAAAAGTACTACAGCATGCCACTTTATGATCAAAAATTTAATTATCAGCCAGTTTATAACAGTGAAAGTAGAGACTATATACAATGGTTCATGCATCGTATGGATGAATATGTAAAATTCGCATATGAAAAAATAAATTTTGGAAGGGCGGTTTTTGAAGTTAATGAAAAAGGTCCTTTTTATAAAAACTTTCTTAATCCTCTACATCAAGGGAAAATAAAAAAACTCATTCTAGATTTAAGAGGTAATGGGGGAGGAAATGTAATGGATGCCAGATTTTTTGTAGATCGATTGATTACCAAAAGTGCAGTATGGGGCTATCAAAGAACTAAACAGGGGAATGGTCGATTTAATTATACCCCGTGGATACCGATGCACACGAAAACACATAAATTTGGGCTACCATCTAACATTCCTATAGTGGTATTAACCGATAAAGGGAGCTTCAGTATGGCGGAGATAACGACTTTAATGTTAAAGAGCCAGGGCTCACAAGTGATTTCAATGGGAGACTATAGCGGCGGAGCAACTGCAGGTTTGGGATCTTCAGATCTATTTAATGGAGGGCTTACTTCTAAAGTAACCTCTTATCTTGACTTTTATATGCCTATGATGGCTACGAAAGATGTGAGTGGCAAAGTAGTGGAAGGAATTGGCGTGAAACCTAATGTTTATATAGGACCACCTTCAGACGCTGAAGTAGAGCAGATGAAAGCCTCTCCCAAAACCTTTGTGGATAAAGTAATGTTAAAAGCCATAGAACATCTTTCTTCAAAATAATAGAATTTTATGAATTAAAATATACGGATGAATCTGCATATTTTTTTATAGTCTCTAGCGACTATTTTTATATTCTCCTAAACAATATAGTTGAAAAATTGTATATTTGCACCGCTTTTTGTGGATAAGCTTTGGCAAAGTATATATTTTATCATTAACATCTTCCGGATCCTTTGGATACATTGAGCCAAAGAACAGAGGTAAACGGAATACAAACATTTTAGAAAATGTCAAAAGAGACAAATTCAGCAGAGGTTCTTTTGAACCAAAACGTAACGCCAGAACAATTTGATTGGGAATCTTTCGAAAGTGGTCTAAATGCAGAGGATAGAAAAGAAAAGAACGAATTAGAGGAAATCTACAAAGGTTCTCTTAATGATCTTGAGGACAATGATGTTCTTGTAGGAAAAGTTGTAAGATTAACAGACAAGGAGGCTATTGTAGATATTAACTTCAAGTCTGAAGGGGTTATATCTCTTAATGAATTCCGTTACAATCAAGGCCTTAAAGTAGGAGATGAGGTTGAGGTAATGGTGGACAGAAGAGAAGATAAGTCTGGACAGTTACAGCTTTCTCATAAAAAAGCCAGAACGCTTAGAGCGTGGGATAAAGTTAATGAATACCACGAGTCTGGTGAAATTGTAAACGGTTTTGTGAAATCCAGAACTAAAGGGGGTATGATTGTAGATGTATTTGGCATTGAAGCTTTCTTACCTGGTTCACAAATCGATGTTAAGCCTATTAAAGACTATGACCAGTTTGTAGGTAAAACTATGGAATTCAAAATTGTTAAAATCAATCATGAATTCAAGAATGTGGTAGTTTCTCATAAAGCGCTTATCGAAGCGGATATCGAAGGTCAGAAAAAAGAAATCATCGCACAATTAGAGAAAGGTCAGGTTCTTGAAGGGACGGTTAAGAATATCACTTCTTATGGTGTGTTTATTGATCTTGGAGGTGTGGATGGTCTTATTCATATTACTGATCTTTCTTGGTCTAGAGTGAATCACCCTTCTGAAATCCTTGAAGATGGACAAACCGTTAAGGTGGTTATTCTTGACTTTGATGATGAAAAAACCAGAATTCAATTGGGTATGAAGCAGCTTGAAGCTCATCCTTGGGATGCACTGGATGCCAATCTTAAAGTAGGAGATAGAGTAAAAGGTAAGGTTGTCGTGCTTGCAGACTATGGTGCTTTTGTTGAAATCGCTCCAGGAGTGGAAGGTCTTATCCACGTATCGGAGATGTCCTGGTCTACACATTTAAGAAGCGCTGGTGATTTTGTGAAAATCGGAGATGAAGTTGAAGCTGAAGTACTTACCATCGATAGAGAAGACAGAAAAATATCTTTAGGTATTAAACAATTAACTCAAGATCCTTGGGCGAATATTCAGGAAAAATACCCTGTGGAATCTCAACATAAAGGTACAGTAAGAAACTTTACTAATTTTGGTGTATTTGTAGAATTAGAGGAGGGGATAGATGGCTTAATTTATATTTCCGATCTCTCTTGGACAAAGAAAATCAAACACCCATCTGAGTTCTGCAGTGTAGGAGATGTGCTGGATGTTGTAGTATTAGAGCTTGATTTGGATAATAGAAGAATTTCATTAGGACACAAGCAGTTACAACAAAACCCTTGGGATAAATTTGAAGTTAAGTATGTAGAAGGAAGCGTACATACGGGTAAAGCGGTAGACGTTTTTGATAAAGGGGCTAATGTTCAATTTGAAGATCCGGAAGTAGAAGCTTTTGCGCCTGCAAGACTTTTAGAAAAAGAAGATGGTTCTAAAATTAAAAAAGGTGAAGAAGCCGAATTCAAGGTAATTGAATTTAATAAAGAATTCAAGAGAGTAGTCGTTTCTCATACTGGAATTTTCAGAGAAGAAGAGAGAAAGAATGTTAAAGAAACTAAAACTTCTTCTTCAAATAACGAAGAGAAAGCAACTTTAGGAGATATTGATGCGCTTGCAGAATTAAAAAGAAAAATGGAAGAAGGTAAATAATCCCGGTATTCATTTTATATAAAAAAGCTGTCTCGTTAGAGACAGCTTTTTTATAGAATAGGGATTTAATTAGCAATTTTATTGTACCTTTGCCGCCTGTAAAAATAGAGTAAATAAAGAGCGGTGCAGAAAAAAAATATACTAAAAGGTGTTTTATTTGTAGGATTAGGAGCTGGGATCTATGGGATGCTGGCCACTTTTGTAAAATTAGCCTATCATAATGGATATACTACAGCAGAGATTACTACCTCACAGTTTGTATGGGGTATCATTGGTCTCTTTATACTGAATTTAATACAAGGCCTATTTCAAAAGACACCAGCAGAAAAAGCTCAGAAGAAAGATCTGAAAAAATTATTACTGGCCGGAACTTCATTGGGGTGTACGAGCTTATTTTACTATCTTTCAGTACAATATATAAATGTATCGATAGCGATTGTTTTATTAATGCAATCGGTATGGTTTAGTGTAGTAGTAGAGAGTGTGTTAAATAAAAAATTACCTGGTCTGGGTAAAGTGATGGCCGTTATCATGGTACTAATAGGAACTGTACTGGCTACTAATCTCATCAATATGGAGATTAAGCTAGATATTAGGGGAATTGTTTGGGGATTATTAGCTGCCGTTTCCTATACAGTGACGATGTTTACTTCTAACACCATCGCCACCTATTTGCCTGTTTTTCGTAAAAGTCTTATACAGCTTTTAGGGGGGAGCATTATCATTTTAATTTTCTTATTATTCTCTCAGATAGGACCTTATTATTCAGAAGTCTTAAAAAACTTTTATTTGCATTTTAGCCACAATTTAGAAGGTGTTCATGATTTCAATTTCTCCATATTATGGACCTATGGTTTATTTTTAGCCATTTTTGGCACCATTGTTCCGCCTATATTTTTTAATTTAGGATTTCCAAATGCGGGATTAGGTTTAGGAAGTATAGTTTCTTCTCTTGAACTTCCGATCTCTGTAGGTATGGCATTTATAATTTTAGGTGAAAAAGTAGCGTTTATTCAGTGGTTAGGAATTGTATTGATACTATTGGCTATTGTATTAATGAACTTACCGGCTCTCCTAAAAAAGAAATAAGTTTTAGATAGCATTATTCTCTATTTATTTAAAAATGAATAGGAAGAAGAAATGAGGCTAACGAGAGCTGAATACACTTATTGGTTTTATTTTGTAGCTACGAAATTGTTTTTCAGACAATATAATTTAACCCATTAGATTAGGTAAGCAAAAATAAGTTTAAAGTAGATTGTAACATTTCTGTGCAAAGATATTTTATGCCAAATATTTTTAAGTTGCTAAAAAACATTCTTTACCATCATTGTTTTTCGTAACCTAAGTATGCATGATTAAAAATATGAGAAGCAAGATTAGAATAACAAGAGCCTGACTAAAAAAGGTGTATTCACACCTTATGACCGCACTGTTAAAACCGAAAAAAAAGAGCATAGCCAATGACCGTATTTGCTAGACTATTGTGAGGGGTATTCCTAACTTCACAATATTCAAGTTTTCTTTAAAAATGATAATCTCATCACCAGGATGGTGCTATTAAACAATATCCTGTAGGTGAATACTCTTCTTTCAATATAAATATTATTTATTTTAAATAGAATATATTTTAAAGTTACGGCCCATTATCATAACGGGCCTACAACTACAAAGATGAATAAATTCTTTCTACTGGATAGAAAGTAGGGCTGCTTTTACAGCATCGCCTAAGGATTCCAGATGTCCGCCTATTAATTCAGCAAGCCTATTATCGTTTGTTTCCAAGGCCCCATTATTTACTTCTGCATCTACACTGGCAAAAAATTGTGCAGTAGGAGCAGGCATATGGGCTTTTTCTTCTAGTACTTTCGCATATTCTTCCACAGAGAGGTCTATATATTGAATATCTTTCCCTGATTGCTTAGAGATTTCAGCAGCATAATCGCTCATTGTAAAAGCATTTCCGCCTAATTCATAAATTTTGTTTTTATGACCTTCACCTGTCAGTACCCTTACAGCAGCTTTTGCATAATCATTACGTGTGGCAGCAGATATTTTTCCGTTGCCAGCACTGCCATAAACAGCTCCTGATTGAAGCACTCCGCTAAGAGAAGCGGTATAGTTTTCAATATACCACCCGTTTCTCAATAGGGTATAATCCAAACCGCAGCTTTTTAGATAATGCTCTGTTTCTTTATGTTCGGCTGCCAAACCAAGTGGGGAAATATCTGTCCGCAAAAGACTGGTATAGGCAATGGATGAAACTCCAGCTTTCTTAGCCCCGTCTATTACGTTTTTGTGTTGGGGAAAACGCTTTCCGATTTCATTGCTGGAAATCAACAACAATTTTGAAATCCCCTTCAATGCTTCGCAAATTTGCTCGGGATGGTCGTAGTCGAATGCTCTTGCCTCCACGCCTAAATCCTGTGCTTTTTCCGGATGGCGTACCAATGCTACGATTTGGCTTGCATCCACTTCTTTTTTCAGGTTTTCAATTACTTTCCTTCCTAATTGTCCCGTTGCTCCGGTAACGCCTATTTTAATTTGTTCCATTGTTCTGAATTTAAATTTTTATAATACAAAATTAACTACATTTGCTATACTTTTTATACAACTATATGATTGTATAGCGCTATACTTTTATATAGTGAATGACTGCAAAACCGGATAAAATATTTGAAAGAATAAAAACGATAAAGATGATGACTTGTGATAAGAGTTTTATTATGGCCCTAAAAGATTCCCTCAACGTGGTAAATGGAAAGTGGAAACTGGCAATAATATGTGTATTGCTTAACGGAAAAAGGCGTTTTTCGGATATTCAGAACGCCATTTCCAATATTTCTCCTCGTATGGTTTCCAAAGAATTAAAAGAATTAGAAATTAATGGTGTCATCAAAAGGAAAGTAACGGATTGTGTACCGGTATTGATTGAGTATGAATTGACTCCTTCTGGGCAACGACTCAACGAAGTAATTGAAAAAATGGTAGAATGGGGAATTAGGCACCGTGAAGATGCTGTTGGTGAAACGATAAAACCGACTAAGCCTTAATCGAAATCAAAACCTAATATCGATGCTTGGTGTGCGTTTCCTATTTTTAATGTTTTTTCACTAAAACTGTCAATAGCGTGTTTATGAGGTTCTCCTATTCAATCATCAAATTTTGAATAGCGGATGTTTGTACATATTCCAGACATTTTACGTTCCCGTTTTTAAATTCTCAAAAACGTCTATAAAGTATTGAAGGTGAATCTCCATTATAAATAAATATCAACCATGACAAGTAAGTTGACATAAACCGTTTCTCATATGGATTTTATTTATTTTATATCATATAATATAAACTGGATTTAACTTGTGATGAAGTGCTCGTATTTATACATAAACCCGTCATGGGCATTGTTTAAGCAATTAAACATATGGGTGGCATGTGTTAATTAAAAAACAGATTATTTCCATTTATAAAAAATATTGGTCAAAAGATCTTTCAGTTTATGATTATGGATCAGGAGTAATCATATCACCGACAGTATATTTTTAGCTATGGGTAAACGAGAATATCAAAGCTCTCGAAGCAAGGTTTCTTGCGTCTCAAAAAGTTTGGTATTGTGGGATATCAGTTTTATTCTATTTGTATTGTCAAGGTATATTTAGGAGTTTTTTGATCTGAGTAGACTTCAGTTCCTAACATGCACAATTGGTAGAATATAAAGTTAAAATGTTTGATTGGGCGCTGATAGATGATAAGGGATATCCTTCACAAAGCATCCGTTCAATTTATTTAGCCTGACAAAATTTATATTTATTAAAAACAAACTTAATTTTTTGTATTTATAAATAATCATCAGTAGGTATATGCGTTTTTTAAGACTCGTGAAATTTTGATCAAATAGATTTTGAAATTTATTCTAGCTTTTTATGGCTTTCAATTCACATCTTTTGTTAAGAATTTAGCATATATCCAGTGAAAGCTGCTTTTTTAAAAATAAACTTTTCTGTGTCTTCAAAAAAGTGGTTTTAAGTAAAGGAAGTACTAATGATTATTTTTATTCTATAAATTCTAAATCCTTATCATGTGTTTCTGAAATACTTAATGTAGCGTAAAAGGCAAGTCCGAATACAATAACCCCTATAATGCCGGCACTGAGAATAACTGAAAAATCTTTTTTCAAGTAATCAAAAGCAATAATCATCAGCGGAACACAACCCCGTACCATATTCGGGATAGTGGTGGTAGCTGTATTTCGTATATTGGTGCCAAATTGCTCTGCTGCAAGGGTTACAAACATCGCCCAATATCCAGTACTGACTCCTAGCCAAATGCAGACCGCATAATATTGTTTTTCAGTATTAAGCTTGCTAAATAAGAGTACACCAACTCCGATGATCGTTAGAACAAGCATATAGAAAATAGCCATTTTACGGGATTTCAATGCGTGGGATATAAATCCACTTATAAAATCGCCTACTGAGACCCCTACATAAGCCCACATAATCGCTTTACCTGGATTGATTTCTTTAATTCCCAATTCTGGAGCAAATTGATTGGCCAGAACGGCTAAAATCCCAATACAATACCATGTAGGCAGGCCAATAGCAATACACTTGCAATATCTGATAAAGCGATCTTTATTTGTGAAGAAAGATATAAAATTACCTTTAGAGACATTCTGCTGCCCCACATTTTTATAAATTCCGGATTCCGATACACTTATGCGTAGAAACAAAAGTAAAAGCCCTAAAATTCCTCCGATAATATATGAGATATTCCACCCACCCGCTAATTCTACCGTTAATTGAGCGACTACCGCTCCCATCAATCCAAAACCGGCGACAAGAGAAGTTCCGATGGCTCTTAAGTTTTTAGGTAAACTTTCAGATACCAATGTAATACCTGCTCCTAGTTCTCCTGCTAAACCTATTCCGGCAATAAAACGCAAGAGTGCATAAATATAGGCCAGATTATTTTTTGGAAAATAGGGGAGAAATCCACAAGCTATGTTGGCTAGGGAATACACCAAAATAGAACCGAACAATACTGACAGGCGGCCTTTTTTATCTCCTAAAACGCCCCAAAATATTCCACCTAGCAAGAGACCTACCATTTGACAATTGAGGATAAAGGTACCATCTATGTCAGGCCTCAAACCCAGATCTTTTAAACTCGGAATTCTTACAATTCCAAAGAGTAATAAATCATAAATATCTACAAAATAGCCTAGTGCCGAAATGATTACAGGAGTTGAAAAGATGTACCTTAAGTTAGTGGAGAGGGCGGTTTTTTCCATTTTTAAATTTTAACAAAAATATAAATAATATTAGTTCCTATAACTTTTTATGAAAAAAAGAAAAGACAGAGATCAATAGAGGAGATGATTTTTATTAAAGATCAAAGACGGGTTATCAGTAATGAATTTTCAGTTTCATTAAAAAAAACCTTCTCAACATGTTGAGAAGGTTTTTTACTGTATAAGCTTTGATTACTTAGCGCCGTGGGCTCTATCTTTAATTCTGGCTTTTTTACCTCTAAGGTCGCGGAAGTAGTAAATTCTTGCTCTTCTCACTTTACCTCTTCTGTTTACCTCGATTTTCTGAAGGGCAGGCATATTGATAGGAAAAACTCTCTCTACTCCTACATCTCCACTCATTTTACGGATGGTAAATGTCTTCGTAGCACCGGTACCTCTTAATTGAATTACCACACCTTTAAAGAACTGTGTTCTTGTTTTGTTCCCTTCTTTAATTTCGTAATACACAGTGAGGGTATCTCCTGCCTTGAATTCAGGAAATTCTTTTTTTGTAATGTACTTATCTTGTACGTACTTAATTAAATCCATTTTAATTAAAAATAAAAAGTTGATATCAAACAACATACACGTCTTTCGTCAGAGGTTGATTAACAGTGTGCAAATTTAAAACATTTTTCTAGGTTTTACAAATGTTTGGAGAGGATTCCAGATTAAAAATACCAAGAGATCCTCCATATGGCTTAAGTTTAAGGGGTAAATACTTCAAATTTTCCATCCTCAAAGAAGAAGATGATTTTCTTGATGCGTTTTTCCTGACAATCAGTCTTTTGCGACATACTGTCTGTTTTCTCAGTTCCTAAAGGCTGAGAATCGGATAAAATTTTTGTTGCCGAATCTTTGATTGAAGCATTCGATTCTGATGGCTCAGACTGTTTGTTTATTTCTTCGATATCACTTAATAAAGGTCCTCCAAAATTAGAGGCCCATGTAAACAAATCTGGGCGAGGTAAGGAAGTCTCTTGATAGGCGTGCGGCTTTTTTTCTTCACGGGTAGGGGGGAGCTCTTTTTCTTTCGGGATTTGGGAGTCTTGCTCTATCATCTCTCCTTTACCGTATATCAGCCAATCCCATGCTATTTCGGGAAAACGATTTTTAATCTTAATAATAAAATCCAAAGAAGCTTTGTTTCGCCCCGACGTAATATGTGAAATACTAGAACGGGGGACCTCAATGCTATCCGCAAATTCTGAAGGTGAATAGCCGAAGTGATCGATTACTTTTCTAATTCTATCTGAGATTTCCATAATTACAAATGTAAAAAATATTTTTTTAAAATTGTGAATTCAGATTGGAAAAAATAAATTTTTAGTTTGTTTACAAATGTTAAATGTTAATTATTGAGCTTATTTCCAGATCGTTATCATCTTAATAAAATGCGATTATACTCAGTCTTGATGAGGCTTTCGTTTATTTACATTTTTAAACTTTTATTTCTAATAATAGAATATATAGGAAACTTTCTTCCTTCCGGACCTATAAAAGACTAAATTAAAATTCATGCTACCTGTTGTGTATTTAGAATTAAAAAAGGCTAATCATCTAATAAAGATATGTTTATAATTGATTACTAATTAATTAGTAATCTTATTCAAATTACAAAATTATTTTAAAATGATGAATAAACATATGTAAACACATAGATAAACTGTTGTATAGAGAAAATAAGAGAGACACGAAGTTGTAAATTTTCAGATTTCACGGAGATTTTAGTCGTGGGTGCACGTCTATTGCAATTTGTAAAATCAACTGGTTAAAATGTTTAACAATTTGTTTCACCGATCCAATAAAACCCGAATATGGATGGGTACGGTGCAGAAAACAAGGTGCTTTGGCTTTAAACTTTATGCAGTTTGATAAAATGAAATCTTAGATTGGTTTGATCTTTCACCGGCAAATGCTCCTGATGTAAATGACCTACACCATAGAAAGGAGACCTTTTAAAACTGCATTTTAATACGAGATAGGGGTGGGGTTATCAGGTTGATTTACATGATTCTTTCAGTACCTATGCGTAAGAACCAACATGATTTTGTCGACTTTTCTACGAAAAAATCAAAGATACGAAGGCAAATAGAAATCAATATCTCACCACAATGCGGAGCATTTTTAAATCATATCTATTTTGTGAAAACCTTTCAGGGTTTAGCCACCAGAATAGCTTCAAAAATAACTTCTTTTACTATGATTCAATACCTCAATTTTTTTGTCTTTAATAGAGGTTTGAATAGGTGAAAGTTAATTTTTTTAATGCAAAATGGTATAGCTTTTCTATTTTCCTTCCCCTGCTATAGGCTTATTAGAAGGAGGAATTAATAGAGACGCGATAATACTACCCCCGAGTATGATGAGAATAATGATCAAAGAATGAACCGTCTTAAAGCCCCACGCATCCAAGAAGTGGTGAAAGATCATTTTCAGTCCTATAAAGCTTAGAAGAAAGGCAAGTCCTGTTTTTAAATATCTAAATTTGCCCACAATATTAGCCAATAGGAAAAACATAGAACGAAGGCCCAGGATCGCAAAAATATTCGAAAAGAAGACAATATATGGATCTTTAGTGACAGAAAAAATAGCAGGTATAGAGTCTACAGCAAATATCAAATCAGTAAATTCTATGATAAGCAAGACGAGAAATAAAGGGGTAATCTTTCTTACACCATCTATCACAACAAAAAATCGACCACCTTCAAACCGGTTGTGTACCATAAAATATTTATGGGCAAATTTAACCACCGGATGTTTTTCTGTATCGAGCTGTTCTTCCTCTTTACTAAAAAACATACGAATACCCGTAAAGATTAAAAAAGCCCCGAATATATACATAATCCACTCAAATCGGTTGAGAAGAGAAGCCCCTACAAAAATAAAGATAAAACGCATCAAAATAGCGCCGAGTATGCCCCAAATTAGCACTTTATGGTAGTTGGTCTTAGCAACTTTAAAAGAGCTGAATATCAATAATATCACAAATATATTATCAATTGATAAGGCGTATTCTACAATATATCCGGTTATATATTCAAGAGCAATATTTTTATTATAAAGCTTGAGACTGGCCTCTAAATCTCCTGGTATTACCTTTAAAGAGAGATGGTGCTTGTTAATAGTCTTTTGTAGACTTTCTATACTATCTATGTTGTGTAAGTAGTTTCCATAATTCGCCAGAAAAAAATAGAACCCTAAAGCGATGCCTATGACCAAAAGGCTCATAGTCAGGGCTTTTTTGGGAGATACCTCATTGGCATTTATACTGTTTTTATTCCTTTTGGATAATAGCCCCAAATCAACAACCAATAGGAATACGATCAGGGCTAGAAAAGCTATGATAAATAAAAGTTCTCCGTTCATCTGTTAGTAATATTGAATACAAAGGTAGTATAAAAAGCGAATAAAATAACATATTTACAAATGTAAACAAATAGGTAATCAAAAAACATCTTTAAACCCCTTCGTTTAATCTTTTTTTCCACACATATTAGAATTTAAGCTTATTAATAGCTTAAAGTAAATGTAAATCTAAGCTATAGATAAACAAAATTAAGCACTGATATACAGTAATTTATAAGTGCATATTATTAAAAACATAAGACTTAAATTTATCAACAGACAAAATGGCATAGTCTGAATGTTTAACTATTTACAAAAGTGAATTAGAAAAAGAATTTAAAATGTACTATCTTTGAGAAATTAAAATAAAAGCAAAATGGCATCAGTTTTTAAGTATTTTACAAATGTTAATTTTCCAAATCGCTATGTAGCCCCTCAAAAACTATTTTCTTACCTTGAATCCTATTATCAACATTATATTACTCAGATAGGAAAATCTGTTTTAGGTCAGCCTATTTATAAATTTTCAATGGGAAAGGGAAAAGTTCATGTACTTGCCTGGTCTCAGATGCACGGCAATGAGTCGACGGCTACTCTGGCTATGTTGGATTTGATGTATTCATTAGAAAGAGATGAATCGCTGCGAGATAGACTATTTAGTAAAATTACATTAGATTTTATTTTTATGTTGAATCCTGACGGTGCCGAAAGATGGACCCGACGAAATGCTCTAGATATAGATGTTAATCGGGATTTCTTAAAAGAATCTAGTCCTGAAATTAAGATACTTAAAAAAATAGTGAAAGAGAAAAAATATAATTATGCTCTTAATTTACATGATCAGCGAACTATTTTTACTACTGATGGTATCCATCCAGCTACTTTATCTTTCCTTGCACCTTCTTATGATCAGAACAGAAGCCTTAACACGAATAGAAAGATCAGCATGTCCGTGATCGCCCATATTTATTCGGATTTAAAGAACAAAATCCCTCATCGTATCGGTCGTTATTCTGATGAATTTTATCCCAGCTCTACGGGTGATAATTTTATGTTAGCGGGTATTCCTACTCTTTTATTTGAAGGAGGGCATTCTGAAAATGATTACTTAAGAAAGGAAACCCGTAAATACTACACCTTAGCCTTATATGACGCTTTGGCCATTATGTCTATTATACAGGGACAAAGCTTAGTTTATAATACCTATTTTGATATTCCGGAAAACCAACAGACGCATTATGATCTTATCTATAGAAATGTAAAGCTAAATACTGATTTCCATTGTGTGCTGGATATAGCGGTTCAGTATAGGGAAGTTATACAACCAGGAGAGGAGGAAATTACCTTTATACCTATGGTTGTAGAGGTGGGAGATCTTGCCAATAAAAAAGCATGGAAGGAAGTAGATGCCACAGGGAAAAAATTTATTTCCGAGTATAAATTTCCTAAATTGGATCAAGTAGTCAACTTTAGTATAGAATAGAAAGTAAGGCTTAAAAACAATATCGTTTACAGGATACGCTGTTTAATCTTGTCACTCATTTAGATTTTGTAAGTCTGGATTGCAGAAAAAAGAAAATGCGCTTACTTCATCAAAAAGCCGTATTTTAGTGGTCCAAAATTATTCTGTAAATAAAAATTATAATATGAATCAATTCGATGTAGCCGTTATAGGTTCGGGTCCTGGGGGATATGTTTCAGCAATTAGATGTGCACAATTGGGTTTTAAAACTGTAATTATAGAGAAATATGATAAACTGGGAGGTACTTGTCTTAATGTAGGTTGTATTCCTTCTAAAGCTTTATTGGATTCATCTGAGCATTTTGAAAACGCAAAGCATAATTTTGCTGCCCATGGTATTAAAATCGATACCCCTAAAGTGGACCTCACACAAATGATTAACCGCAAAAATGAAGTTGTGGATCAGACGACCAAAGGAATTAATTTTCTAATGGATAAAAATAAGATCACTGTATTACAGGGGAGGGCCAGTTTTGAATCGGCTACGGAAATTAAAATAACAAAAGAAGATGGTACTTCAGAGGTTATTGAAGCTAAAAATAGCATTATAGCAACAGGTTCTAAGCCCTCTACATTGCCTTTTATTAATTTAGATAAAGAGAGAATAATCACGTCTACAGAAGCTTTAAATCTACAAGAAATACCAAAACACCTTATTGTTATAGGTGGAGGGGTTATTGGTCTTGAGCTAGGTTCTGTATATTTACGTTTAGGCAGCCAAGTTACTGTAGTCGAATATTTGGATAAAATTATTCCAGGAATGGATGCTACTTTATCTAAAGAGTTGCAGAAGACATTGAAAAAACAGGGGATGAAATTTATGCTGTCTACAGCGGTTTCCGGTGTAGAGAAAAATGGGAAAACTGTAAGCGTAAGTGCAAAAGATAAAAAAGGTGAAGAAATTAATATTGAAGGAGATTACTGCTTAGTCTCGGTAGGACGCCGCCCTTATACAGAAGGCTTAGGTCTTGAAAAGGCTGGAGTGGAACTCGATGAAAGAGGAA
This sequence comes from Elizabethkingia argenteiflava, assembly GCF_009904105.1. Taxonomy (GTDB): domain Bacteria; phylum Bacteroidota; class Bacteroidia; order Flavobacteriales; family Weeksellaceae; genus Elizabethkingia; species Elizabethkingia argenteiflava. The sequence goes on from NZ_JAAABJ010000642.1 coordinate 55,551, forward strand.
GAGTGAAAGTAAATGATCACTTACAAACCAATATCTCCAACATATACGCTATTGGAGATGTCGTGAAAGGTGCTATGCTAGCCCATAAAGCAGAAGAAGAAGGCGTTTTTGTAGCGGAAACTTTAGCAGGCCAAAAACCTCATATCAATTATAACCTGATTCCGGGGGTCGTTTATACATGGCCTGAAGTAGCAGGCGTAGGAAAAACAGAAGAACAATTAAAAGAAACAGGAGTAGCTTATAAAGTAGGTTCTTTTCCTATGCGCGCATTAGGACGTTCCCGCGCGAGTATGGATACCGACGGTCTTATTAAAATTTTGGTAGATGAAAAAACAGATGAAATTTTAGGCGTGCATATGATTGGAGCCAGGGCTGCCGATATGATTGCCGAGGCGGTGGTAGCTATGGAATTTCGTGCTTCGGCAGAGGATATCGCCAGAATTTCTCATGCTCACCCTACCTATACAGAGGCCATAAAAGAAGCCGCTTTAGATGCTACAGGCAAGCGGGCTATACACATGTAAAGTAAAATCCTGAAAGGTGAAAATAAAAAAAAGCGATCACTCTTGATCGCTTTTTTACTTTAGTAGCATAATAAAATTTTACTTCGCTAAATAAAAGCCTATTTTTGTAAAAAAATAGTATGCAAATAGGAAAGAGCCAATACCTAAAAGTTTCCAGAAAGTCAGAAGCAGGGTTTTACTTAAAGGATGAATCGGGGAATGAAGTTTTTCTTTCTAAACTTTTTGCCGAAGCAGATACCGAAGTCGGAGACGATGTACAAGTATTTATTTACCAGGAAGAGGGGGAGCTAAAAGCGACCACGGAAACTCCTTTTTGTGAAGTAGATCAATATGCTGTACTCCGTGCGGTGCAGACCTTACCCAGTGGTGCTTTTATGGATTGGGGGATTATCAAAGATTTATTTATACCTTATAAACAGCAGAAAGGTAAAATCGTAGAAGATAAAAAATATCTGGTATACGTATACATTAATGAAGAAACCGGACTGATTACTGGAACTACGAAATTTAAGCGCAATCCACAATATACCCATATCGATCTTAAAAAAGGGCAGAAAGTAGATTTAATATTAATGAACGAAACAGAATTAGGATGGAATGTAGTCATTAACCAGCAATATATTGGATTAATCTACAGTTCTGATGTTTACAAAAAGTTATATCCCCTCAATGAAGAAGTAGGCTATATCAAATCGATTCGAGAGGATGGAAAAATAGATGTCAGCCTCCAACCTGATGGTTTTGAAAATATAGATAACTTCCGTCAAAGTGTTTTGGACGCGTTGGAAGAAAATGGCGGCTTACTTTACTTATCCGATCAATCTTCTCCAGAAGAAATAAAGAATGAACTCCACATGAGTAAAAAGAATTTTAAAAAGGCCATTGGAGGTCTCTATAAAGATCAAATTATTGAAATTTTGGAAGATAAAATCAGACTTAAACACTAATTTAATTCCAGATCCATTCTTAAGGACTAGAGAACAACATAGAGTTTCCGGAATAGGGAGCTAAATGTAAAACAAAATTTAAAATTATCAAACCACAGTTTAAACTGTGGTTTGAGTTTTTATAATGAAAATCATCAAGGGTTAAAAGTTTGTTTTCTTATTCCAAAAATTGAAGAGCCTATTCTTACCGAAGTAGCTCCGCATTCAATGGCTAAGAGATAATCTCCACTCATTCCTATAGAGAGGGTTTCTAATGGTTTTTGTGTAGATAGCTGGTCGAAGAGATGTTTTAGAAATAAAAATTCCCGACGTGTTTTTTCACAATCCTCTGTTAAGGTCCCAATCCCCATAAGACCGGTGATGGAGATATTTGTGAAATGACCTTGAAGATATTTAAAAAAAACTTCCTTAGCCTCGGAGACTTCCATACCTGTTTTAGAGTCTTCTTCTGCAATTTTTACTTGAAGTAATACTTTTATAATGCGCTGGTGCTTAATAGCTTGTTTGTTTATTTCTATCAAAAGTTTTTCGGAGTCTACACTCTCTATAGTATCTACAAAGCCAGCTATATATTTTACCTTATTGGTTTGGAGGTGCCCAATTAAATGCCATTTTATATCATCAGGTAATAAAGCTTGTTTGGTCACCATTTCCTGAACTTTATTTTCTCCAAAAACACGTTGTCCCAACTCGTATACTTGCCTGATAGTTTCTACAGGATGGTTTTTAGATACGGCAACTAAAGTGACTTTAGGGGGTATATTTTCTATAATTTCTTTGTAATTCTTTGCTATAAACATGGTTAATCTTTATGTTTCAAATTATTCTTTTTTGAAAGTACCGCTCCAAAAGTCAAGTCTGTAAAAAACTTTCTCTAAGGTTGATATTTTCTCCAAATGTAAAGCTATTTTATCCTCATTTAAATAGAGTTCCGTATTTAGGCTATATAAACCTTCCATGCAGAACCAATCAAGAGGAACCGAATATTGGATGTTCAAAATTACCGAAAGCAAAAATTTAAAACAAGTTTATCGTTCGGAAATTATAATATCCCTAAACAATTTCATTCCTTTAGTAGCCGAAGTTTTGAAGAAATTATTGGCAGATGTCAGGTGTTCATCTAAATGTGGGTCTATCACAAAAACTTGGCAATATTCAGGGATATAGTGCATTAAAGAGGCCGCAGGGTAGACCTGTAAGCTAGTGCCCACTATTAATAAAATATTTGCCATAGATGTTATATTGATAGCTTTATCCATTTCAGGTACCATTTCACCAAACCACACAATATGAGGTCGCAGTTGTGTCCCTTCCTCATCTTGATCACCCCAGTTTAGATCTTCTTCCCAGGGGATAATTTTATTTTCATTGTTCACAGGTCTTACTTTTTTAAGCTCTCCATGTAAATGGAGTACCTTTTGAGAACCAGCTCTTTCATGCAGATCATCTACATTTTGAGTGATAATGTGAATATCAAAATCTTGTTGAAGGGCTGCCAGAATATAATGAGCTTCGTTAGGGGTGACTTCTTTCAGCTGCTTTCTGCGCAGGTTATAAAAATCCAATACCTTTTGTGGATTTCTTAAAAATCCTTCAGGGCTAGCCACTTCTTCAATAGAGTGATTTTCCCACAACCCGTTAGAATCCCGAAATGTTTTAATTCCGCTTTCAGCACTGATTCCCGCACCCGATAACACGACTATTTTTTTCATGATTTATTACAATAAATATAAAAAGCCGAAAATTTTCGGCTTTTGTTTCTTTTTAATGATAATCATAAATTTTATTATACAAATCAATAAAAAATTCTTTTATAGCTTTGCGTTTTAGCTTTAAGGTAGGTGTCAGAAGTCCATTTTCAATACTCCATACCATAGGTGTCAGTTCAAATTTCTTAATTTGCTCCCATTGGCCGAGCTGTTTATTGAGTTTTTCCACTTCCTTTTGGATACGTTTGATCACTTTTTCATTATTGCAGATATCTTCATAGGTATTGCCGATATGATAAGCTTTTCTTGCTGCCCAGGCTTTTAAAAAATCAAACTCAGGTTGAATAAGAGCCGCCGGCATTTTTTCTCCATCGCCAATCACAATAATCTGTTCAATAAATTTAGAAGCTTTGGCCATATTCTCAATTAACTGAGGCGCAATATATTTTCCACCCGAAGTTTTAAAAATTTCTTTCTTTCTATCGGTAATTTTTAAAAAACCTTCTCCATCTATATGGCCAATATCACCCGTTTTAAAATAGCCATCCTCTGTAAATGCTTCTTTAGTTTTCTCTTCATCCAGGTAATACCCCTTAAATACAGAAGCACCTTTTACTAAAATTTCACCATCTTCAGCAATTTTAAGTTTAAGATTTTCAAGAGGTATTCCTACCGTACCAAATTTTAGATTTTTAAGACTATTTACCGATATAACTGGAGAAGTCTCTGTAAGTCCATAGCCTTCTAGAATAGGAATTCCGGCGCCATAAAAAATTCTATTTAGGCGTGGAGATAAAGCCGCAGATCCACAAATAAGAGCTATAAGATTTCCGCCCAAGCCTTCTCTCCATTTTTTGAAAACCAACTGATCGGCAATCCAGCCTTTTATTCCAATATTTTTTCCGATTTCGTAGTTTTCGATTAACGCTAATGACCAATGGAAAATTTTGGATTTTATTCCGCCTGCATTTACACCAGTATTGTATATTTTATCGTATACTTTTTCTACCATACGCGGAACTACCGTCATAAAATGCGGTTTTACTTCTTTTATATTATCTCCTACTTTTTCTATACTTTCCGCAAAATAAATAGAATATCCATTGTACAGATAAAAATAGAGGAGCATACGTTCAAAAACATGGCACAGCGGTAAAAAACTAAATGCTCTTATATGCTTATAATCTAGTTTGGTTTCAGGCAGTCTGGGTATAGAATTCAGTACATTCGATATAATATTCTCATGGGTGAGTGCTACTCCTTTGGGATGACCTGTCGTACCAGAGGTATAGATAAGAGTTGCAATATCATCTGTTTTAATAGTATTGGTAATATCTTCGATTTCGCTTTGGGTACTATCCTCCTCTCCCAAATCCAGGATCTCCTTCCAGTTAGCAACTCCTTTTATATCCTCAAAACTGAAGATGCCCATTAAACTTTTAATTTTAGGCTGTATAGAGATCAATTTATTATAAAGTTCCTCATTCGATACAAAACAATATTTAATTTCTGCATTGTTAAAAATATATTCATACCCCTCTTCACTGATCGTAGGATATACAGGTACGCTGATGACGCCGATTTGAGAAAGCCCAATATCCATAATAACCCATTCCGTCCTATTATTATGCGAGATGAGACCTATTTTATCTCCAGGCTTAATACCGAGTTTTATTAAACCTCTCGACATTTTATTGGCTTGCGCTATGTAATATTGTGTAGAGGCCTTTACCCATTCTCCATTTATTTTCATCGCAAACATATCTTCTTTAGGATATCGCTTTAGTGCATTATGTGCCAAATCAAAAAGTCGTTTTATTGCCATAATATAAAATTTTAGGGGTGTTCGTAAAGATAAAATATTTATTCTTTCTATCAAAAATTATTTTTTTAATGATTTTTTTAAAAATTGTATTTTTACGAAAAATAACTTTATAATAATATGGATTTTAACTTTTCAGAAGAACAACTGATGATTCAGCAAGCCGCTAGGGATTTCGCACAAAATGAACTTCTCCCTGGTGTTATCGAAAGAGATAACCTTCAAAAATTTCCCAAAGAGCAGGTAAAAAAAATGGGAGAGATGGGATTGATGGGAATGATGATAGATCCCAAATATGGAGGAGCGGGAATGGATAGTATTTCTTATGTATTGGCATTAGAAGAGATTTCGAAAATAGATGCTTCTGCAGGAGTTATTATGTCTGTTAATAATTCTCTTGTATGTGCGGGTTTAGAACGGTTTGCGAGTGAAAAACAGAAGCAAAAATATCTTGTTCCCTTAGCTCAGGGGAAGGTAATCGGAGCTTTTTGCCTGTCCGAGCCTGAAGCGGGATCGGACGCTACTTCCCAGAGGACCACAGCTGAAGATAAAGGTGAGTATTATTTGTTGAATGGTACTAAAAACTGGATCACCAACGGTGCGACAGCTACCTACTATATAGTCATTGCTCAGACTTATCCCGAGAAGGGGCATAAGGGTATTAATGCCTTTATCGTTGAAAAAGGATGGGAGGGTTTTGTGATAGGAAATAAAGAAGACAAACTAGGTATTAGAGGTAGTGATACCCATTCTCTGATGTTTACAGATGTTAAAGTCCCTAAGGAAAATAGAATAGGAGAAGATGGTTTCGGATTTAAATTTGCTATGGCGGTGCTCAATGGTGGTAGAATAGGCATCGCATCTCAGGCTTTAGGAATTGCTTCTGGAGCTTATGAACGGGCTTTAAAATATGCAAAGGAGAGAAAAGCGTTCGGTACCGAAATCATTAACCATCAAGCTATTGCTTTTAAATTAGCGGATATGCATGTGAATATTACAGCAGCCAGGATGCTATGTTTTAAAGCAGCTGTAGAAAAAGATTTGGGAAAAGATATTTCAGAAAGTGGGGCTATGGCAAAATTATACGCTTCCAAAACCGCCATGGAAACTACCGTAGAAGCAGTACAAATTCACGGAGGATATGGCTATGTAAAAGAATATCATGTTGAACGCTTAATGCGGGATGCTAAAATCACTCAGATTTATGAAGGGACTTCAGAAATACAGAAAATTGTGATCTCTAGGTCTATTGCACAATAATTTTCATCAACTTTAATACACGACCATTTCAGAAGTTATTTATGAAAAAAACAAAAAGTTATGATTTTAAGGGATGAATTTTAATTTTCTGTAGAGCAGGAGATCATATTCATACTAATTTACTATCAAACCGGATCCGAAAATATTAGTATTTATAGGCGAATCTTGTAAACTCTTTAGGAGGGGCTATTTTTATTCTCAGTATAATTTTATTTTTGCGATAGCGTAAACTTTAATTAAAACTATCAGCGTTTTCTATAATCTTCTTCATCTTTTTGTAGTTTTGTCGGATGAAAGATTTAATGGGAAGAGCGATATGGGATTATTTTCATGGTGAAAATCCACAGGATATACAAACAGAGACTTCTATTTCAGATCTGGATGAACTACCCATCGCTTATTTATTCCGTAGTTTTAATGAGATGAACGCTATCGAAAGAAAGGCTCTTGAATTATCTACAGGCAGTATATTGGATGTGGGGGCAGGAGCAGGAGGGCATAGCCTTTATTTACAGAATGAAAGAAATAAAGAGGTAACCGCTCTTGATATTTCCCCTAAAGCGATTGAGATTTGCAAAAAGAGAGGGATAAAAAATACCATATGCACCCCTATACTCGACTACTATGGGCAAACTTTTGATACTATCTTACTCTTAATGAATGGAACGGGTATTTTTGAGTGCCTGACGAAAATAGATGTTTATTTTCATAAGTTAAGCGCTCTGCTAAATCCTTATGGTCAGATCCTAATTGATGGAACAGATATCCTGTATATGTATGACAGGGATGAGGATGGAGGGGTTTTTATTCCTGCGGAAGCTTATTATGGAGAGCTGGACTATATTGTACACTATAAGGGAGAAACGGAAGAGCCTATAAAATGGTTGTATCTGGATTTTGAAACCCTAAGAAATGTTGCGGTCCACCATGGTTTTTTAGTAGAAAAATTAATTCAAGAACAGGACTCATATCTAGCGAGATTGACACGGATAAACCCATAGTTTTATAGACCATTTATAAATAGGGCAGGATAGAGAGAGCATATAAAAAAAGATTTTGGAGAATTTTCCAAAATCTTTTTATTTTTTTAAGTTGTAATAAGCTAGTTTAGCCGATTTCAATACCATTTTCTACTGTTTCATCAGGAGTGACAAACGAGAGTTTTCCATCGGGTTTAGTCGTTAGTAAAAACATACCTTGAGATTCAATTCCGCGGATTTTCCTCGGTGCCAGATTTAGAAGAATCATCACTTGTTTTCCAATTAATTCTTCAGGTTTAAAACTTTGAGCAACACCAGATACCACAGTTCTAATATCCACCCCTGTATCTACTTTAAATTTTAAAAGCTTATCTGCTTTTTCTACTTTTTCAGCTTCTAGAATCGTAGCTGTTCTCAGATCTATTTTTGCAAAATCATCAAAAGAAATCTCTTCCTTCATTGCTTCAGCATTAGGATTGGTTTTTTTATTATTCTGCTTGGTTTGTTCAAGTTTCTGTATTTGTTCTGCAATAACTTCGTCCTCGATTTTAGAGAACAGAAGTGAAGCTTCTTTAATCCGATGTCCGCTTTCTATAAGCACACTATTATTTTCCAGTATACTCCAGTTCATACGCTCGATATTAAACATAGAAAGTAATTTCTCCGAGCTAAAGGGCATAAAGGGTTCGGATAATTGTGCTAAAGCTGCTGCCAGTTGTGCACCTACAAATAGAGACTGTGCAGCCTTCTCCGGTTGTTCTTTTATCGTTTTCCAGGGTTCTTCATTTTGAAGATATTGATTTCCAAAACGCGCTAAATTCATCAGAGAGGAGAGCGCATTTCGAAATTCAAATTTTTCCAATGCAGAGGCAATCTCTTTAGCAGTATTACTAATTTCCAATAATTCAGGGGATTGAGTGTTCCCTTGTGGAATAATACCCTTATAGTATTTGTGTATCAATACCGCCACTCTATTGATAAAATTCCCAAAAATTCCTACCAGCTCTGAATTGTTTTTGGTTTGAAAATCTTTCCATGTAAAATTGTTATCCTTAGTTTCTGGTGCCGAAGAGAGTAACACATAACGCAAAACATCTTGTTGTCCAGGGAAGTCGGCTATATATTCGTGTGCCCACACTGCCCAATTTCGGGAAGTTGATATTTTATCATTTTCCAAATTTAGGAATTCGAAAGCAGGGACATTCTTAGGCATAATATATTGACCATGTGCCTTCATCATAGAAGGGAAAATAATGCAATGGAATACAATATTATCTTTTCCGATAAAGTGAATTAAATCGCTATTTTCATTCTGCCAGTAATCTCTCCAGTTTTTGCCATTTTTCTCGGCCCATTCTTGTGTAAAAGAAATATAGCCTATGGGAGCATCAAACCAGACGTATAAAACTTTACCTTCAGCATCAGGTAAGGGTACAGGAATTCCCCAATTGAGATCTCTGGTCATAGCACGAGGCTTTAGCCCATCGTTTAACCATGATTTTACTTGTCCATATACGTTCGGCTTCCAGTCTTCTTTATGGCCTTCAATAATCCATTTCTGTAAAAAGGCTTCATAATCATTTAGGGGAAGATACCAGTTTTTGGTTTCCTTAAGAATGGGACTATTCCCACTCAACATAGATTTTGGATTGATCAGTTCGGAAGGAGAAAGGGTAGAGCCACACTTTTCACACTGATCTCCATAAGCATTTTCATTTTTACAATTGGGACAAGTGCCTACAATATAGCGATCTGCTAAGAATTCATGGGCCTGTTCATCAAAATATTGTTCGGAGATATCTTCTGTAAATTTCCCGGCTTCGTAAAGTGTTTTAAAGAACTCTTGTGAGGTTTCATAGTGTTTCTTAGAACTCGTTCTAGAATATTCATCAAAGGAAATACCGAGATCTAAAAAAGATTTTTTAATAATCTCATGGTATTTATCTACTACATCTTGAGGACTTATTCCTTCTTTTTTTGCCCGTATCGTAATCGGAATGCCATGCTCGTCCGATCCACAAATAAAAGCGACATCTTTACCCAATCTTCTCTGAAATCTTGCATAGACATCTGCAGGGATGTAAACTCCTGCTAAATGCCCTATATGAACCGGTCCGTTTGCGTAAGGCAAAGCTGCCGTAATTATCTTCCTTATAGACATTTTTTATTTAGTTTTTTGCAAATATACATAAAAGGCCAAGCATTCTGCTTGACCTTTTATATCTACTTTTAGTTTTTATTAGAATGCCAATCCTAAACCTACTTGAAATACATTGTTTTTAGAATCGCTGTAGCTTTTCCCTATAAGATCTTTATCTTTTCCAATATTGGTGATTCCTGCAACATAACGAGCATTGATACTTACCTTAGGGGTAATATGATATCCTAATCCTAATCCTACTCCTAGGTTAAAAGTGTTTAGATTACGGGTAGCAGTCTTTGTCCAATCGGTCTCTAACGAACGTCCATCCCCATCTTTCAGTTTATTCTTAGCGCTTATTAAGAAACCAAATTCAGGACCTGCTTCTAAATAAAATTCAGGCGTAGCGTTATATTGTAGCATTACAGGAACAGCAATATAACCTAAATTAGTGCTATATGAATTTTTATGATCATTCCCAAAGGTTACTTTAGAACCCAAGTCATTGTAAATAACTTCTGGCTGAAGGCTTAAAGTGGTAGATATAGGAGCATTAAGG
>NZ_JAAABJ010000007.1 GCF_009904105.1 Elizabethkingia argenteiflava
ATTTAAATAGGATATATTTGTAATTTAAATAACAATCTTTAAAAATAAAGAGTTTAATAAGCTAAGCTGTTACCCGAAGAACCAAAAAGTAATTATCGTGGGGTATGATAACCATCACATGTAACTGCCCGGTAAAATTATTGAAATATGCCTTTTGCCTAATATAGATTTCAAAATACTATATCAAGCTAAATTTGGGGGCACTTTATATGTGGATTTTGGAGAAGAGCGCTCCAGAGTTGACCTGCGTGAATAAGAAGCTAGATATATTATTGTGGAAGCTATATAAAATGGAAAATAAAGTAAAATCACCCAGAATACTACTGGTGGGTAATCCCAACGTAGTAAAATCGACTCTTTTTAATCAGTTGTGCAA
>NZ_JAAABJ010000068.1 GCF_009904105.1 Elizabethkingia argenteiflava
CTTTGATATTGCCTACGTAATAAGTGTCTTGAGCTCCTAAATATCCAGGATGATGAGTTTCAATTTCTCCATGAGCTTTTTTCTCTTCCTTAGCCCTTTCTAGTGCTGAAAGTTGAGATTCAGTAAGGACTACACCATTTTGAGCAGATTTGGCTTTTAGGGCTTTTAATCTTAGTTTAAACGTATGTAGATCGTGTCTTAACCAAATACTGCTGACTCCACCTGGTGATACAAAGAAACCTTGCTTTTTAAGTTCATTACTTACTCTAAGCTGCCCCAAAGCAAGGTTCTCAATGGCTATATCAACAACAGCCTTTTCAATAACTTCATCTACACGATTATTTAATACTGGCTTTCTTCTGGAGATTTCCTGTAATGCTAATTCACCTCATTGATCATACAGTTCTTTGAATCGATAAAAACGGTCTCGGGAATAGCCCATTACTTTACAGGCTTTGGATACATTTCCTAAATGTTGTGCTAATTCAAGTACAACTAACTTGTTTTTGATGATTTTTTGTTGTGTTGTCATAATACTTAATCTGTTTTAAAGTTATTTAATTTGATTACAACTGTCAGATTAAGTATTGACTAATTCAGATAAACATATTTTATTTGCAGCTTTTATATTTTCTATTTCATCTTTGCTGATGAGTTCCAGATTATTAGTTATTTGATTTGCAATACAAAATTGCTAATTTTCTCGGAACTCTTTTTGTGTAAATA
>NZ_JAAABJ010000643.1 GCF_009904105.1 Elizabethkingia argenteiflava
AAATTATTCCGTCTGGTATATAATTTTTTTGGGATTTTATATTGATGAGAAGCATAGTTTATATACTAAATCTATAGAATATTTTGTAAATTTATTAGAAATAAACAAGAGCTAAGAAATATAAAAACTACCTGTTGTGCATTTAGCCGAAATTAACTTTTATTTTGTTTAGCTTTCTTTTGAAGACGAAAAAATTCAGATACTGAATCATTGTAAAAGCGCTTATTTTTGAAGCAATTCTCGTGGCTAAACCTTG
>NZ_JAAABJ010000644.1 GCF_009904105.1 Elizabethkingia argenteiflava
AATTGTTATCAGTATCTCTAATATTTTTTCATAATTTGCGGTAAAGCTGTTCATATTTAATCGTTTGTTAGACTATTAATCTAATAATGAGCAGCTCCCTTTTTTTTATCCTAAATGAACCACGGGTTAATATTGTTAAAACAATAATCATACCTGCTTAAGATATTTTTCAGGATTCCTTTATTAAATATTAAAAGTTTTTTAATTGATTAAACCTTTTGTGTATTTAGGAATTAGAAAATATAGCATATAAGATGAGCTCTTTCAAAAAACTTCCTCTGCCGTCTATATTCCCTTCTCCATAAGAGATATTAACATCTTTAACACCTAGTTTAAAAACTTATTTTTACAACTTCCCCCAGAGAATGCAATATTTTTCCTAAAAAAAGTAGTTTAGCTTTACCATTTACTGCTAAAAATAGAACAAATAATGTGCAAAAAAATTCTTTTTTTATACGTAAATTCGCATTATATATTTTTTTATGACTGAGTCGCAGGTAAAAAAAATCGGAGTATTAACTTCTGGGGGGGATGCTCCAGGAATGAATGCTGCCATTCGGGCAGTTGTCAGAACAGCTAACTATTATCAATTAGATTGCTTTGGAATTCGGGAAGGTTATTCTGGATTAATGGAAGGCAATTTCACCAAGATGGGACCACGTTCGGTTAACAATATTATCAACCAAGGTGGTACTATTTTAAAATCTGCCCGTTCCTTAGAATTTAAAACCAAAGAAGGGAGACAAAAAGCCTTTGAACAATGCCAAAAGATAGGTATTGAGGGTTTAGTGTGTATTGGAGGTGATGGCACATTTACAGGTGCTAAAATTTTTTATGAAGAGTTTGGTATCAAAGTCATTGGAATACCCGGAACGATTGACAACGATATTTTCGGTACTGATCACACCATCGGCTATGACACCGCCCTTAACACAGCTATGGAAGCTATTGACAAGATTAGGGATACAGCTACTTCACATAATCGGGTATTTTTCGTTGAGGTAATGGGACGAGATGCAGGCTTCATCGCTTTAAATAGTGGTGTAGCCACTGGATCTCTGGATATTTTAATCCCAGAAAAAAAATACAGTATAGAAAATCTTTTTAGAAATTTCCGAAAAGCAAAAAAATCGGGAAAGTCCTCCAATATTGTGGTAGTCGCCGAAGGCGAAAAACTGGGTAGCATATACGAACTGGCCCAACAAACCAAAGCAGAGTTTCCTGATTTTGATATTCGCGTCTCTGTTTTAGGCCACACACAACGAGGAGGGGCACCAAGTTGTGCGGACCGCGTATTGGCCAGTCGGCTAGGATATGGTGCCGTAATAGGACTTATGGAAGGAAAAACAAACGTGATGGCAGGAATAAGAGCTAACCAACTGGTTTATACTCCCATTGGTGAAGCTATAAAAAAGCATAATGAAATGAATGGTGATTTAATAAAAATCGCTGAAATTCTTGCCACATAATTTTATTTATAATTAACTAAATTTATTTTAAAATGTCAAAAATCAAAGTAGGTATCAACGGTTTTGGTAGAATTGGTCGTCTTGTATTCAAAGCCATGACAGAAAGAGACAATATTGAGGTAGTGGGTATCAACGATCTCATTGAGGCAGAATACATGGCCTATATGCTAAAATATGATTCTGTACACGGGCAATTTAAAGGAGAAGTTTCGGTATCCGGCAATGACCTGGTGGTCAACGGAAACAAAATACGTGTAACTGCAGAAAAAGACCCTAAAAACCTAAAATGGGGTGAGGTTGGAGCTGAATATATTGTAGAATCTACCGGCTTATTCTTGACAAAAGAAAGTGCCCAAGCCCACCTTCAGGCAGGTGCAAAAAAAGTAATACTTTCCGCTCCTCCAAAAGACGATACTCCTATGTTTGTAATGGGGGTTAACCATACTAGCTTAACAGAGGATATTAAAATCTTATCCAATGCTTCTTGTACGACCAACTGCTTAGCGCCTTTGGCTAAAGTTATCCATGATAATTTTGGAATTGTAGAAGGCTTGATGACTACCGTACATGCCGCTACTGCCACACAAAAAACTGTAGATGGTCCATCTTTAAAAGACTGGAGAGGAGGACGTTCGGCGCTTAACAACATCATTCCATCTTCTACCGGAGCTGCAAAAGCAGTCGGTAAGGTTATTCCTTCCCTCAATGGAAAACTAACAGGTATGTCCTTCAGAGTTCCAACAGCTAATGTATCAGTTGTAGACCTAACTGTAAGATTAGAAAAAGCGACGACATACGATGAAATCTGTGCCGCTATTAAAACAGCTTCCCAAGGTGAACTAAAAGGAATTCTGGGATATACTGAAGAGGCGGTAGTATCTCAGGACTTCATAGGAGAAAAGAAAACTTCAGTATTCGATAAAGATGCTGGTATTATGCTGTCTCCAAATTTCGTAAAACTAGTTTCTTGGTACGATAATGAAACTGGATATTCTAATAAATTAACGGATCTATTAATTCATTCGGCTTCCCTATAAAATTAGAAATTCATTATATTTATTAAAACTCTTCCTAGAAATAGGAAGAGTTTTTTTATATTCCTATATACTCACCTGATACTCTAAGAATATAAAGACTTATATCTAACAATAAGCGCTTAAAAAATTAATTATCAATACTTATGATTTAAAAATAACATCCATAGTTTGTATTTTAAAATAATTTATTAGATTTATCTAACTTTTTAAATACACAAATGTAACTATGTGGAAACTATATCTTTTAATCTCAGCCTTAAGCAGCCAACTTCTCTTCTCTCAGAAGTTAAAAGACAGCCTTAAAGAAAACAGTATAGAAGCAGTGATGATGACGGGTCTTTCGAAAAAAAATTTCGTAAAGGATAATCCTTTGCCCATCAAAAAAATTAGTACCGATATGATAGAAAAGACACACGCATCTAATATTATCGATGTACTCGTACAAAATACACCTGGTTTAGTGAGCGTAAAAACAGGCCCCAACGTATCCAAGCCCTTCATAAGGGGACTAGGATATAATAGAGTACTCACGCTTTACGATGGGCACCGCCAAGAAGGACAGCAATGGGGAGATGAACACGGAATTGAAATAGACTCCTATAACATTGCGAATGCCGAAGTAATCAAAGGCCCTTCCAGCCTCATGTACGGATCAGATGCCATAGCCGGTATCATCAGCTTCTACCCTTACAGCTCTATCCCCACCAATACGGAATCTACAAAAGTGATAAGCGAATATCAAACCAACCATAATTTAATTGGCACTGGTTTTATTTGGAATATGAATAAGAACAACTGGGTCATCTCTACAGCCAGCTCATTGAGGTTGGCCAAGAACTACCGCAATTCAATTGACAAGCGTGTCTACAATACTGGATTTAACGAAAAAAATTTCTCTCTATTAGTAGGCTACCAAAAAGCAAATAACTACACCCATCTCAATTTAACTTATTACGATAACAGTCAAGGGATTCCTGACGGAAGTAGAGCTCTTGGAAGCCGAAAATTTACCCGACAAATTTATGAAGATGAGGAGGATGTTATTGAAGAACGTCCTACGGTAAGCGATAAAGAACTAAATTCCTATAGTCTGCCGGCCCTTCACCAAAAGATACAACACCTGAGGATGTATACCAATAACCACTATGAAACATCATTAGGTGATATATATGCCAATATAGGTTATCAACGCAACAATAGAATAGAATACAGTCATCCTACTCAACCCTCACAAGCCGGTATGTTTGTAAGGCTCAATACCCTCAACTATAGCCTCAGATTCAATCCTATAAATAAGGGAAATTTCGAATTTAGTGTAGGCACAAATGGAATGCTGCAAAACAACAAGAACAAAGATGCAACCGACTTTCCTATCCCCAATTATAATTTAACCGACGTTGGTTTATTCATCTATACCAAGTGGTCAAAAGACAATTGGAATATCAGTGGAGGTATTCGTTATGACTATCGCAAGCTGCATTGGGATGATTTGTATATCTCGGAAGATCCCCAGACGGGATTCGACAGACAGGTTTCCGCGAATACCCCTGAAGCCGATTTGCAATTTGAAAATTATCAAAAGAAATTTAATGGTTTTTCCGCCAGCTTGGGAGCCAGCTATAAACTCTCACCCGAAGTTTATATAAAAGCAAACGTCGGAAGAGCTTACAGATCGCCAAACATCACTGAATTAGCCTCTAATGGCTTAGATCCGGGTGCTCACATCGTGTATTTGGGTAATAAAAATTTCAAACCCGAATTTTCTTTCCAAGAAGACCTAAGTTTAATTGCCAACTATAGTAATTTTTCTGGTGAACTGAATGTTTTCAATAATAATATGGATAACTTTATTTTTCTGACAGTACTTTTAGATAAAGATGGGAAGCCCATCACCGACAACCAAGGCAATCGTACCTATCAATATCAACAAGCAAAAGCCTGGCTATATGGATTTGAAGCTTATCTTTCCCTACACCCACAAGCTTTGAAAGGTTGGTCTTTTAGCAATAGTATTGCTACAGTCTATGGAGTTAACCGAAAACCCGAATTTAAAAATAAAGCTACACAAGGAGAATATCTCCCCTTAATGGCCCCCTTAAAATGGTTGGGAAAATTGGAAAAAAGTTTTGCCCTCGCCAAGAAAAGCTGGAAAAATATCAGCCCCATGTTAGAAGCTGAATTCAATGCTGCACAAAATAGATATTTAGGATTAAATCACACAGAAACCTATACCCCCTCTTATTTTCTGCTGAACGCGGGATTCTCCACTCAATGGCAATTAAAAACTTCTAAACGTCTTATTTTTAATTTTCAGGTCAACAATATTTTAGATAAAGCTTATCAGTCGCATCTCAGTAGGCTCAAATATTTTGAACAGACCGAAACTTCTTCAAAATATCAAGGTATATACAATATGGGAAGAAATTTTACTTTAAAGCTTATTTTTAATTACTAAATAAATAGAGTTGGAGTTGATCAGTAGGCTGAGAGTGCACCTAACCTCAAATGACATTCGCATGCTTAACCATTCATGCACCCTATGTGCAACTGGTAAGCTTTACTATCAACTCTCAACTCATATTCGTATCTTTGCTGCATGATTCGAATTACCAAAATATTCATTTTCGAAACGGCACATGTACTCTACAATTATGATGGTAAGTGTAAAAATATGCACGGTCATTCCTACAAGTTATTTGTAACGGTAAAAGGAAAGCCTATTGATGACTTAGACAATCCCAAGAATGGCATGGTCGTAGACTTTGGAGATATAAAAAAAATCGTAAACGAACAGATTGTGGATGCCTGGGACCATGGGGTACTTCTCAATGCTAATTCCCCTCACCAAGAATTGGGTAATGAACTTGAGTCCAGGGGGCATAAAGTCATTTACTGCAACTTTCAACCGACATGTGAAAATATGTTGTATGAAATTGCCAGTCGAATAAAAAATAGACTCCCCAAAAGTGTTAGTTTAGAATATCTAAAATTACATGAAACCGAAAATTCTTATGGCGAGTGGTTTGCAGAGGATCAAGATAAAAATTAATATTCTATGAAAATAGAGTTACAAGAAGGTAAGAAAATTTATTTTGCATCCGACCAACACTTCGGAGCTCCCAACCCTAAAGAGAGTAGAATTCGAGAGGCTAAATTCGTCCGCTGGCTTGATGATATAAAAAAAGAGGCACAAGTCATCTTCCTGATGGGGGATTTATTCGATTTCTGGCATGAATGGCGCTATGTAGTCCCTAAGGGCTATATAAGAGTTTTAGGAAAAATCGCCGAACTAAAAGATAGCGGAATTGAGTTTTATTTTTTTGTAGGCAATCACGATCTATGGATGAAGTCTTACTTTGAAGAGGAGTTGGGTGTACCCGTTTATTTTTTTAAACAACATTATGAAATAGCAGGCCAAAATTTTCTTCTAGCCCATGGAGACGGATTAGGCCCTGGAGACCTGGGCTACAAAAGAATGAAAAGACTCTTCACCAACCCCCTAGCTCAATGGCTTTTCAAATGGCTACATCCAGATATTGCAATGAGAATAGCTCTCTACTTCTCTCAGAAAAACAAAATGATTAGTGGGGAAAAGAACAAAGAATATCTAGGTGAAGAAAACGAATTCTTGATTCTCTATGCTAAAGAAAAAATAAAGACTGAAAAAATTGATTACTTCATTTTTGGACATCGCCACCTACCTATGATTTTAGCTTTAAACGGGGGTTCTTCCCAATACGTCAATCTGGGCGATTGGATAGACTATTTTAGCTATGGCATTTTCGATGGACACAATTTTGAATTAAAAACTTTTGAAGGCTAGAAATGAATATTTTCAATATAAAAACAGAAGAAGATTTTGTACAAGCTTGTTTGGAAACCTTCCGATATCAGTATCAGAATATAGAAGTTTATAAAAAATTTATAAACTATCTCAATATAAGTCCCGAAAATATTACTCAAATAGAAGACATCCCCTTTCTACCGATAGAAATGTTTAAAAACCACAGAATATTTGATGAGCGTAGAACAGCTCAATTTTATTTTCAGAGTAGTGGGACTACACAGATGAATCTTTCTAAGCATTGGATAGGTGCTCCCGAGCTCTACGAGCAAAGTATATCCAAGAGTTTTGAACTATTTATAGGCAAACCTGAAGAATTCGTTTTTCTAGGATTACTCCCCAACTACCTAGAAAGGCAAAACTCTTCATTAGTATACATGGTGGATTACCTTATGAAGATTTCCCATCAGGCCGAAAACGGTTATTTTCTATACAACCATGAAGAGCTGATGAGACAGATTGATCAACTAGAAAAGAAACAAAAAAAGTATATTTTATTTGGTGTTTCTTTTGCCTTACTCGACTTTTTGGACAGCGTAAAGAAAATGAATACCTCTAATCTAAAGATGCAAAGCGGCATCGTTATAGAAACAGGTGGAATGAAAGGCAGAAAAGAAGAAATTACGAAAGACCAGCTTCTACATGATCTTCAATCTGGTTTTGGTACTTCCAAAATATATTCAGAATACAGCATGACAGAATTACTCTCTCAAGCTTATTCTACAGGAAATAATCAGTATAATTCTCCACCTTGGATGCGCATTATGATCCGCCATACTGAAGACCCTTTTTCATATATGGAAGAGGGACGTACAGGGGCTATCAATATTATAGATTTAGCTAATCAGCACAGCTGTTCTTTTATTGCTACTCAAGATTTAGGAAAAAAGAGAAGCGCAAAATTTGAAGTACTGGGAAGGATAGATCATTCAGATATTAGGGGATGTAGTCTTTTAGTAAGTTAAAAAATGAGCCCACATGTGGGCTCATTTTTTATATTTGACAAACTACTCTACTAAATCACCACTTCGTGATCCTCCTTCTGAAGTAAACATTTATAAATAAGACCTCCGGCTATGCCACCCAAAATAGGTGCCACCCAGAACAGCCATAATTGTTGCAGGGCCACTCCCCCTACGAATAAAGCCTGAGAAGTAGATCTTGCGGGATTTACAGATGTATTGGTGATAGGAATTGAAATTAAATGAATAAGTGTTAATGCCAATCCAATAGCCAATCCTGCAAATTTTCCATTTGCCCATTTATCCGTAGCCCCCATAATTACAATTAAAAAGAATGCGGTGAGCAAAAATTCAGTAAGAAAGGATGCTGCTAAAGAATAACTCCTACCATTATAGCCTGGAAGATCGTAAAAATTAGTAGCGAAAGCTCCAACGCCCTCAGCAGAATAGGCTCCTGCTCCTTTCAGAATAAAATATAGACAAGCAGCTGCTAATATAGCACCTAATAACTGAGCCACTACATAAGATACAAGATCCTTAGACTTAAATCTACCTCCTGCTAAAAGACCGAAAGACACAGCTGGATTAAAATGCCCTCCGGATATAGGTCCCAGAGCATAAGCCATAGTAAGTACGGTTAATCCAAAAGCTAAGGCTACGCCTGCTAAACCTATACCGATATCCGGCACACCAGCAGCAAATACGGCGCTACCACAGCCTCCAAATACTAGCCAAAAAGTACCGAAAAATTCAGCGAATAATTTTTTCATATAGATAATATTTTAAATTTGATACCCAAATGTAAAAAATATTCTGCAATTTAATGAAAGGTTATTCAGTTTTATCTGGTCGCCAAAACGAAACGTCCAAAAAGTCAGGCTATCATTGGATTTGAGAGTTTTCAAATATCTTTCAGTTTATTACACCAACACTATACATACTTATATGCATAGAACTTAAACGGTCATTTTTCAGTGAGAACCTTACTTCTTTCCACATAGACAACTTATTTATTTGTCAAAAACAGAGGGAAGAGGTGAGCTTTTAGAGGCTGTTTAAATTTGTGTAGAAAATTTTGTTAGGAAGGTTTTCAGAAGTTGGATATTTGGAAAAAAAGGAATGAAATACCTAACTGATCTAACTGAAAACCAATGGCAATATATAAAGA
>NZ_JAAABJ010000645.1 GCF_009904105.1 Elizabethkingia argenteiflava
AATTAATGCTCCTCAAAAGCTGTTTTTTTCCTTGAGAATTCTCTCTCCAAATTTAACATAAAGTTGTGATAATGCGATACCCCAGTTATGGATAGGCATTGTCCATTTTTTACTGATATTCTGTATTCCCAGATACATTAGCTTCATCAGTGGCTGTTCTGAAGGAAAAGCACCTTTAGTTTTGGTGATTTTGCGTATCTGGCGATGTACCCCTTGAATTGGATTGGTAGTATATATGATTTTTCGTACTACCTC
>NZ_JAAABJ010000069.1 GCF_009904105.1 Elizabethkingia argenteiflava
GAGAGTAAAATGAATTTTTTAAATCAAATCCGCAATCCCAAATTGTCAGATCTTGAGTTAATCTCCATAGGCTTAACTTCAGAATTTATGAGTATTGATTCAGAGCGGGATTTATTCAGAAAATTACTTTTCAATTTATCCTCTAGGATTGAACGTAGTGTTTACAATGGCAGAAAGCGCAACTTGTTTTCTTATGGGGATTCATTAAGAAACAAGATAGCTGCAAAAATATCTGTCAGTGATTATTACATTGTAGATAGCATGCCATTAGAAATATGCAAATTAATCAGAAGTTGCAGAA
>NZ_JAAABJ010000646.1 GCF_009904105.1 Elizabethkingia argenteiflava
TGCAGGATTTGACAGTGAAAATTTAAGACAAATATTAGAAAAAGAAAAAATAATCGCCAATATTAAAACCCATCTCAGGAATAATAAAACAGCCAAAAATTATTATTATTTTGATGAAGAATTATAAAAACTAAGGTTCAATATAGAGAAAGCAAATGATTGGCTGGAAAGTTTCAAAGAATAATATATACGATTTGAAACTTCTGTAATAACATGGTATTCTTTGCATTATATTGCTTTTGTTATTTTATTCCTCAGAAATCTAATAGTTTAAAGAAGTTCTCTATTATAATATCAGGCGAATACTCTGATTTAA
>NZ_JAAABJ010000647.1 GCF_009904105.1 Elizabethkingia argenteiflava
AGGCAAAAACCACCAACAGCATTTTTCTGTGTGATAACCAGGGACAAATGTTGGCAATGGGAAGTCCAAAAAGTGGCCATCATCACGATTTATACCAAATAGAAGCTAGTTTGAAAGAAATTCTGTCACTTCTAAGCGAAGTAGAAATAGATCATAAAGAATTGTTTCTGAATGCTGATGCAGGATTTGACAGTGAGAATTTAAGACAAATCTTAGAAAAAGAAGAAATAATCGCCAATATTAAAACC
>NZ_JAAABJ010000648.1 GCF_009904105.1 Elizabethkingia argenteiflava
CCATCAAAGGATTTCGCATAGTTTCTTCTAATCATAAACTGATCACATAATTGCGAAAATAAGGTTTCGATGGGCTTTCGGGATTTTCTAAAAATATAAGGCTTTGTCTTATATCCATGTTGATTTTTTCGCATAGGTACTTACATATTAATCTGGTTGTAAGTAAATAAGTCTCTTTGATAATCAATACTCAGATAATCTTTGTCTCCTAATATTGTACAATTTTGAAACAAGTGCTTAATATCTTTGAGATAATGAATATCATGTACAGAAGCTTGTGTTACATCAAAATCGGTAAAAATCCC
>NZ_JAAABJ010000649.1 GCF_009904105.1 Elizabethkingia argenteiflava
ATACAATGCTAAAAAAACTACGACTTATGACTCAACTAAAAAGACCGCATCACAAGCAAAACCAGATGCCAACAGCAATTTATAATGTTATTATACTTCAGCTACAATAAAAAGATAATCAACTCTCGGATTTGGTGGGTATCAATAAGAACTACGTTCAACTGGTTGGGTTTAAGAAGTTAATTCCGGTTCTTACATTTCAATGTAGAATGATTTAGATAATGGCTTAGGAACAGAAATAAAATGAGTTCAACATAGACCTACAAAATAGCATAAAATGTTCAATTCAGATTGTACTATTCAGTATATAAGA
>NZ_JAAABJ010000070.1 GCF_009904105.1 Elizabethkingia argenteiflava
GGACTTCCCATTGCCAACATTTGTCCCCGGTGATCACACAGAAAAATGCTGTTGGTGGTTTTTGCCTTTTTTCTACCCTGATAGCCTAGCTTTTCACCTCCCATTCGGCTTGGGGTGTGGCTGCCGTACAACTGAACGCTTGACATCTCCAATTTTCTTTTATTAAGAAGCAAAAGACCTACCCATGCCTTTCTGAAAGAGCCATCTTTGCTCCATTTATTGAAATAATAGTAAATGCTTTGCCAGCAGATTTTCTCTTTGACAAAGTATTCTTTCAAACTTAATTCACGCCACTGACAGCCCGTTTTCAGGCGTTTTACAATAAGCTGAATTATTTTTACCAGATCATATCTCGTCGAAAAGCCTCTTTTTCCTTTGCTTAAATGAGGTAAAATCCATTGTTCTATTTTATCTTTGCTGATGAGTTCCA
>NZ_JAAABJ010000650.1 GCF_009904105.1 Elizabethkingia argenteiflava
CTAATCAATAAATTAATAGCATTGGGGGTAGATCATCCAATAATAATAAAAAATATATTTAGATATTCAAATACATATAATCTGGACGCTTGATATTCTTTCATATACCTTGTATTTACAAGCAATATCAGAAGTTTAAATATTAACATCTATTTTTGCACTATAAATACGACGGGGGTCTCCGAAAACCGCAATACTTTCCATAAGTACCCCCCAATTGTGGCTTACAGTAGTGTTGAAAACTTCCTTTCCATTCAGCGTGACCTTTACCGGTTTAGAAAAATCTACTTGATCGATGTAGAGGCTTATTTTTCCAGAAACAGAGCCTTTAATAGCTTCTGTTGTAATATGGTAAATATTGTCCTTCTTTTCAATTTTAAAGGATTTTCGACCCCCTGTTTTGCTTAATCCATCCAAGCGAACATATCCAAATCCCTTTCTGTACCCTCCGTCAATATCATAATACATGAATGATAAGGTAGAAGGATAGGATATTCTCTTTTTTTGTTTCATGAGCCAGGGTGTAACCTCATCATAATTGATACCATGCCCGTGGTTGGGCTGCATTGTCACCACATGGTTAAATTCTCCTGGATTAGCAGCGGCTGCACTATCCAATCTTTTTTTCCATGATTTACCCATTTCATTGCGGCCAAATAGCGTATCATATTCCCCAACTTCAATGCGTATTGAAGTATTTCTCAAATTCTCTATAGGTGCGGCTTCCTTTGTCTCCGGACCTGCCATTGGTCCTATTCCAGCAAAATAATCAGCATAGAAAGTTCCCATCCGGAAACTTCCATATCCGCCTTCCGAAATTCCCAATATATAGGTTCTATCAGGGTCAACCTGATTAGATAGAACAGCTAATTGCCATGCTCTTAGCCAGGCCTCTTGTTGTGGCTGATAATACCATCGGCCAATTCTATCGTCTGCCATTCTAGGAATAAAGTAATAACTAGGGCTATCTTCATAGGCTTTTCCGAGACTTAAGGCTGTTTTCCATTCATCGGTATTAAAGGAAGATGCCCAGGGACCAGATATACCAGTAAAAGCACCACCGCCATGAAGATTAATCAAAAAAGGATATCCTGTAGATGGTTTAGATCCTTTTGTAAATGTTTTTATTTTCATCCGTTGCGCCTGTGGGAGGTTCCAAATAAACTCTGTTTCATTTTCAGAAGCATGAGGGAATGAAGCCATCCTTCCAATATTGGCATCTTCCCATAGCTGCCAGGCTTTATCCTTTTTATATTTTAAGCTGTCTGAGCGAATACTCGTGTCGTAATAGATTGAATTTATAGGTTCTAAATGTTCAGATTCCAAGTTTTTTTTAAAGTAATTCAGGATATCATCTGTGTTGAAATTGCTTTTTTGTGTGTTTTTGTCCGTTACATCATCTCGGTTTTTGGAGAGGGGATCTTCCTGATTACAGCCTATAAGACTGGTGGGGATCAAAAATATGAGGAGAAAATTTTTTTTCATTTCAGAGTATTTGTGGTTTAAATTCAAATGTATAAAAATACAGGGTAAGTAAAAAAAAATAAATCACAAAACGCCAATAAGTTAAAATAAATTATAAAAGAAGATACGATATGCTAATTGTCACCAGAAAATAAAAAGTCTAAGTAAAAATATTTTGTATGGGTACAAAAGAGTTTCTTAATAGTTGAGTATATGGTCTATAATAGATGTAAGCAATGCTATTTTTAGATATTCTTTTCTGCTCTTAATCAGCATATATTATTTTTACAATATCTGGACTCCATCCTTATACGTCGTTGGATAGTGGAAATATAATAATGTTGTAATGAAGAGCATGCTGATTCTCTGTTGTGCTCAACCACATCAGGCTTTTCTGTATAGCTTTTGTAGCAATTTCTCAATTGGAATAAGAAAGCAGGGTAAAAAACAAAATCTTTTTGATTTTTAATAGATTAGACATTGCTAATTCAAAAATAATTTTTAATTTTGCAGTCCAAATACTAGGATTAACCAGGTGAGAAGGTTAGTTCTCTGATTTATAAATGCTTCCACATTATAAATTTAAAAAATTTTAAAAAAGCTAAAATGGCAAAGAAAGTCTTTAAAATGGTTAAGCTTCAGGTGAAAGGAGGTGCAGCAAACCCTTCTCCACCAGTAGGACCTGCTTTAGGTTCTGCGGGTGTTAACATCATGGAGTTTTGTAAGCAATTTAACGGAAGAACCCAAGACAAGCCAGGGCAGATTTTACCTGTAGCAATTACAGTTTACGAAGACAAGTCTTTTGAATTCGTAATTAAAACTCCGCCTGCAGCAGTTCAGTTAATGGATGCGGCTAAAGTTAAGGGAGGATCTGGGGAACCAAATAGAAATAAAGTAGGAAGTGTTTCTTGGGATCAAGTTAAGAAAATCGCGGAAGATAAAATGTCGGATCTTAACTGTTTTACCATTGAATCTGCTGTAAGTATGGTGGCTGGTACAGCAAGATCTATGGGTCTTAAAGTAACAGGTACTAATCCGTTTAACGCTTAAAAATTGATTCCATGGCAACATTGACAAAAAAACAAAAAGAAGCTGTTAGCAAAATTGAAAAAAATAGAGTATACTCCTTAGAAGAAGCTGCTGCTTTGGTAAAAGAAGTAAACACTGCGAAATTCGATGCTTCAGTAGATATCGCCGTAAGATTAGGCGTTGACCCAAGAAAAGCCAACCAGATGGTAAGAGGTGTGGTATCTCTTCCGCATGGAACCGGTAAAGATGTAAGAGTATTGGCTCTTGTAACTCCAGATAAAGAAGCCGAAGCAAAAGCGGCTGGCGCGGATTATGTAGGATTGGACGAGTATTTAGATAAAATAAAATCAGGGTGGACCGATGTAGACGTAATCGTTACTATGCCATCTGTAATGGGTAAATTAGGTCCTTTAGGTCGTATATTAGGACCAAGAGGCTTGATGCCTAACCCGAAATCTGGAACTGTAACTTTAGAGGTAGGTAAAGCTGTATCTGAAGTGAAGTCTGGTAAAATTGATTTTAAAGTAGATAAGTACGGTATCGTACATGCTGCTATTGGTAAGGTATCTTTTGATGCTGATAAGATTAGAGAAAACGCTCAGGAGCTGATCCAAACGTTGATTAAATTGAAACCAACTGCTGCTAAGGGAACTTATGTGAAGAGTATTTACCTTTCTTCTACTATGAGTCCAGGTATTGCGATTGATTCTAAATCTGTAAACTAAAATCTGAAGAACAATGACTAAAGAAGAAAAAGTAATAGTAATACAAGAGATCAAAGAATTGCTACAAGATGCAAAAGCAGTTTATGTAGCTGATCTTGAAGGATTGAATGCTTCTCAGACTTCAGATTTCAGAAGACAAGCCTTCAAAAATAACATCCAATTAAGGGTTGTAAAAAATACATTGCTTCAAAAAGCAATGGAGCAGGTTGAAAGCGTGGATTATTCCGAAATGTTTGAAACCTTTAAAGGTAACTCTGCCTTAATGATTGCTGAAACAGCGAATGCTCCTGCAAAGTTGATTCAAAACTTCAGAAAAAATGCAGAAAGACCAGCATTGAAGGCTGCTTATTTGCAAGAGACCTTCTATATCGGAGATAACCAATTATCTACTTTAGCTAACATTAAGTCTAGAGAAGAAATGATTGGTGAGATCATTGGATTACTTCAATCTCCAATTAGAAATGTGTTGTCTGCTCTACAAAACAAGTCTGAAACCCTTGAGGCTCCAGCAGAAGAAACAGAAAGCACAGAAGCTCCTGAAGCAAGTGCAGAATAATTGACACTCAAAAAAAAATATAATCGTTCAACAATTTAAAAACATTTAAAAAATGTCAGATTTAAAAAATTTAGCGGAAACGCTTGTTAACCTAACTGTAAAAGACGTAAACGAATTAGCTGCTATTCTTAAGGATGAGTACGGTATTGAGCCAGCTGCTGCTGCTGTAGTAGTTTCTGGTGCAGGTGCTGCTGATGCTGCTGAGGAAAAAACAGAATTCGATGTAATCCTTAAGTCTGCAGGTGCTTCTAAATTAGCTATCGTTAAATTGGTTAAAGATTTAACAGGTGCAGGTCTTAAAGAAGCTAAAGATATCGTTGATAGTGCTCCGGCTCCAATCAAAGAAGGTATCTCTAAAGACGAAGCAGAAGCGCTTAAAAAACAACTTGAAGAAGCTGGTGCTGAAGTTGAATTGAAATAATTCAGACTACAATATTAAAAACAAAAAAGACTGCCTTTTGGCGGTCTTTTTTATTCATGAATCTTATAAGTTAAGATTTTCATATCTCCAAAGTCGTTTTATTTTAATGTTAACAGGATAAAGTTGAAATTTATCCGGTTAGTAGAAAGTGAACAAAAGTATATCAGGCATATCTATGATTTATAGTATTTGTTACAAAATGAATAGAGCATATCCGCTTACATCATCTTTACAAGACTTTCAAGTTGTTCAATTTAAGTTCCAAATGATCTGTCAGCGGTAGTCCGGTAAATAGGCATATGCCGTTCTGAAATTGGTTTTGCAGGGTAAACATCCTGCTAGGTGCGATGCTTATCTGCTTCTTGAGGGCATGTTTATATAGAAGTCGTTGTATCAATTTGTTTCGGAAGCCTGCCCAAAGAGCAAGGACTCCCTGAGGTCGGTTCATTTTTGTTCCTACAGGAGTTCGGTTATAGCAAATATGTGGCGTCGGTAATTCTCCTGTAATTGTTTTGTGCAGATGATTGTCATTGTACCTACTGTTCCTAACAGAACAAAATATCTAAAGTATAACAAATAAAAAATCAGACTTAAATACTGATAATGAAGGTTTTATCTATAAAAAACCTGAGGTTTCAAAAGTCTAAACAAACCATCTTTTTCTTAGGTTTAATGGTGTTTTAGCTTGGGGTGTAATTTATTTCGGCTTTTATTTTTCATGGAGTATATTCTTATATAATCCTCGTGAATAGAGGGTTATATCGATAATTGTATTTCTGTTTTAATCATATTCTACCAGATAAGCTTCTGGTATTAATTGGAGGGTTACTACAAAAAACAAGCAATGGGGGGACAATTGGGGGGACAAATGCAGTGACGAAAGCTACCAGTTCAAGAGGGTTATATGCCTAAAAAGTCACCAGATTAAAGCGCTAAATGGCAGATTATATAAGCTTTATTTCTTTGTTTTAACAAATAGTTTTCATTCTTATGCATTGTTAATGAGTTGTTTAATGGCTTTCGGATTAAGAGTGGAGAGGCGTTTTATTAATAGTGTATAATTTTATATACCTAACCATTAAGGGGTTTTAAAATAAAAAAGAATATACCACGAAAAAAAGAGATTAGGAAGGATTGTATGGTCCTATTGGGCCTATTTCCTATAAATACTTTACTGGGCTAAACCAGAATTTCATCTATAGAGGACTGTATTTATAGGAGGGTATTAAACCTTATACTCGCCTTTACCATAGCTAAAGATTTAATGCTCTCTAAGGGAAATTCTACAGTTTGATGGTGTGGATTATGAGAGATAAGTTCTACATATCCTTCTTTACTGGATTTTTTTAGAAATTTGCAAAAGAAATACTCATCTCCATTATGAGAAATATAAATAAGGTACATTTCTCCCCAGATAATATTGTAGATATCTTGCGTAATTTTATACGCTACAATATCACCACTTTTTAATAATGGATACATAGAATCTCCCCGGATGTAAAGTGCTCCGTCACAGTGCGGAAGATTTGGGATAGTGATATGATCAATAGGTATGTTTGTATGATCCGTTTTAAAAACTTCAAAAACACCGGCAGTAGCTTCCAGATCATATAAGGGAATGGTATTATGCAGGGAAGATTCTTTAGTCTTGGATTGATGAAATACCTTCTTAATTTCGGGTAGGCCATCCTTTTTTAGCATGCATCCTTTTCCGGTTAACAACCACTCTGCGTTAATATTTATAAACTTGTTTATAATAGCTTGAATAATTTCAAAGCTCACTAGCGGGTACTTTCCATTTCTGGGATCTAAGCTAAACAATCTATTTATCCTGGGTTGACTTATACCAATCTCTTTACTAAACATGGTTTCGTTACCCTTACAATAATAATTTAAAATATCCTTAATTCTTTGGTTTTCAGTAGGTAGTTCCATATATCGAATGTTTTTAATAAAAATGTTTATAAAATGCTAGTTAAATTAAAAACATGTTTATATATTTGTACATAGATACAGCAAAAATAAGACAAATAAAATACATTCACTATGAAGGAAATGCTAAAATTTAGTCGCAGGGAAAAAATTCTCAAAATAGACTTCACTCCCTCAAATGAAAAAGAAGAAAAACATTTACAAAGGCTTAAAGGTCTCTTAGTTCATAAAAGAAATGGAGATTGGAAGCGGATGGTATTAAAGATGGGGATAAGTGTTCCTGTGCTATAAAATCCTTTATCAGGGTTTATTCCAAGCGCCATATTGATACAATTAAGTGTAATAAAAGAAAGAATAAAACAACTAAATACAGCGTATGAAAACGAAAATTACCAGTAAATATTATCGGGATTTCACCCCATAGATCGAAAATCCCAATCCTTATAAAAAAGAAAGCCCTATCAGTACTTAATTTTCTTGTACAAAATAAGCCATAATAAGTCTATTAAAAGGGCTGGAGAGATAGCCAACGATTTTACCAGTATTTAGAGAGGTCAACCCTTTTATCATTTAAAAATTTTCATAAAAAAAACTAGCTTGATCGAATGTCGATACAGCGGTGCGAATTACCAAATACATGACATACTACAACGATATCTTATGCTGTACAATGGATGAAATATTAAATTTCACCTCTTATGATAATTATAAAAAACTTTTATCAAGAGGTAGAATGAATAGACTCCGTCGAGCGTGCAAAGGCACTCCAGCTCTTATAGAGTTCGATAGTTTGCCTTTTAAATACCGAGAAGCACTGATTAAAAAAAATGGAGGAATTCCCCATAGAACACTTAAAAATAAACTGTTTGCAGACGAAATAAGTTTGGATATGGATGCGGTGAGTTTTTATCAAAACTATAGGCCTGCAGGAAATAAAATACAGGATAAAAAACAACGACAACTCGCTAATGAGGCCAGTATTTTAAATACCATTGCATGTAAATATAAAGCGCATTTAAAACGACAGTCTTCTGGAAATAAAATTTCCGAATTCTGGAGAAATCCGGTGACGGTACTGCCAGGGATAAAAGCAGAATGGCCTCATAAATTACCCTTAACAGAAAGAAATCTTAAACTAAAGTTTATTGCTTATCAGGAAAACGGATATAGGGCTTTAGTCAATGCACACTATGGAAATCAAAAAACGCGTAAAGTCAATCAACATCTCGAAGCGCTCTTAAAACATCTTTATACCCAAAGCTGGAAACCTAACTATGAAGAGGTGTGGGATGGTTACAATAAGTTTATAACTGGAGTTAAGATTTTAGTAAACGCTACTACGGGTGAAATCTATAATCCAAAAGATTACGAACCCATTTCTGTAAGTACAGTTAGGAGTTATATGAGAGCATGGCGTAATGCTTCTGGAACGGAGAAAACAAGAAGTCGCTCCAAAATAGGTTATAATGCAAAAAACCGATCCTACGCTGATTTAAGGGTGGACCATGCAGGTGCTATTATTTCCATGGACGATAGAGAACTACCTTTTAGACTCAAGGGAACCCACAAACGGGTAGTCGGTTATTTTACGGCTGATGTAGCCTCTGGTGCAATTATAGGCTGGGCTTTTGCCAGACCCAAAATGCGGTATGGAGATCCTCACGGAAAAGGTTTAGCATTAATTTTTAATTGCTTTCGTAACACATTTGAACAATTGGATTATTACAAGGTGAATATGCCTGCTGAGGTAGAAGTGGAAAATCATCTTATGTCTGGCTTAAAAGATACAAGCTTAAAAGAAGGTAATCTATTTCAGTTCGTGAGATATGCTGAGGCTGAAAATCCCCAGGAGAAATCCATTGAAGGCTTTTTCCGAATATTGAGATATAAATATGACAGAAAAGTAAAAGGATTTTTAGCCCGTCCTTTTGCCAAGACCGAGGCCTACCAGGGAAGGCCAGAGTCAGAAGAAAAACAGGCCTATACCTTCGATCAGATTGTCGAACTGGCCATTGAAAATATTATTGAATATAACAATGATTTTACACCCCAATCAGAAAAAATATCAGGGTAAATCCAGAATAGAGGTGTTTGTAGAATATCAACACTCGGCATTGTTGCCCATTAACTGGCGAAATGTTGCCCGATGGGTAGGACATCATGTAACGACTTCTGTCAATAGAGGAGAGGTAAAAGTCAATAATCAAAAATTTTTGCTGCCCAGTCCGGAATATATGGATAAAACAGGTATAGGGAGCTCCTGTAAGGCCTATTGGTTTAAACACGAAGCGGATAAAGAAAATACCATATACCTCTATAAAAATGATGAGTTTATCTGTGAACTTCACAACAAACCTTTTTACCACAAAGCCAGAATAGAACAAAAGGCAGAAGACTTTTTGGAAATGGGAAAAATGAGAAGTTTTACTCATAAAATCGATGATCATGCCAAAAAGGTAGTGGGCAGTCTTGAAAAATTTTTATTCCTCAATACCAGTAGCCTTACCCAGGATTCCCTACAATCTCAGTATAGCGCCACCACCAGCTCCATGCGGGAGCTGGAATCGGCAGGACGAAAGGATGAAGCCGTGTATAAAGATCTGGAAAATCAGGCTTTACAGTATAAGTCGGCTATTGCACAGGTCGAGGTACTGGTATCCCATAATATTTTTCAGGGTTATGTACAGGGGATTTCCATGCTTTCTGCAGGTTTAAATGCTGCCCAGGGAGCTATATCCTTATTCGCTGGCGAAAATGAAAAGCTCCAGCGTATTATGCTGAAGGTTAATGCCCTCATGGATGTTGCCATAGGATTGCAACAAATACAACAAGGCCTTACGGCTACTTCTGCATTCAGAATTCAAGTTCTTACAAAAGTAAAAAACCTATGGGCGGTAGCCAACGCTAGGGTTACAGCTTCGTTAGTGGCTCTTGGCGTAGCAGAAACAGTAGCTACAGTGGCAGCTCAGGCGTTAATTGCTACGCTCACGCTGGGGCTTTCAGTCGCTATTGCTGCAGTGGTAGCCTTATTTACGAAATGGCAATCCAAACAAGCTGAGGTGGCTGAGGAGCAGAAAAGAATGTCAACCGCTATCGCTGACAGCGTAGCCGAACCCTTGACAGCCTATAAAAAATTGCAGGTGCAATGGAATGCCCTCGGAGAAGATCTAAAAAAGAAAAATAAGTTTATTACCGATAACAAGGAAGAGTTTAATAAACTCGGCGTCGAAATAGGTGATGTAGCGGATGCAGAAAACTTTTTAAAAGAAAACTCCAATACATTTATTGAGGTATTAAAGTTAAGAGCTAAGGCTGCAGCTGAGGCGTGGATGGCGATGGAAAATTATAAAAAAGCCATTGAATTAAACCCTGAGGTTGAGAAGTATAATAAGGTACAAAACGATCCCAATCATTCCGACCTATACAAGTGGGGCAATAGACTAATACATAAGAGCTCTAAGGATGAGCAAGATGAGTTGAATGCCAAGGGCGATCAGGGGGTTAGCAATCAAGTAAAATTCCTTTTGGAGGCGGATCAGAAATTTGAAAAGGCAAAATTTAAATCCAGTAAAATCGCTGGAAGTTCTCCGGGGAATAAACCCAATACAGCCCAATCTGCGGCCGACGAATACTTTCCGCCAGGATCGCTTGCCGAGATACAGAAACGGATTTCCGTTATTCATAAAGCTTTGAATAAAGCTACCGATATCCAGCAAATAAATCGCTTAAAAGACCAGAAAATAAAAGCCGAAGAGGAGCGTGCTATCGCTGAAAAAAGAATAAGAATCCACTCTTTTGAACAGAGTATTTCCGAAATGAAAGAAGGTTGGAAGCGCTATTATCAATATCAAAAGGAATATGGTCCAGAAGCAGCGCGTCTTCAGTTTTCAGAAATTAGAAAACAAGCTCCTTCATTTTTTGACTGGTTGGTAAAGGAGAAAATGAAGCTAGATCAGATCGTTAGCGGAGGTGGAAAGCTGAGTGATGAACAAAAAAATAATCTGGAGATACTAAAAACCCAGATTAGAGAGCTTATAGACCAAAAAACCGAGCTGGAAATCTTTAGCCAAAAAACGGAAGAGCAGTTGAATTGTATCCCTCTTATTACTTCCCAAATTGAATATCTGGCGTCAAAGCGTGATGAGCTTAAAAATACGGGTGTAGATCAAGGCTTTTGGTCGTTTTTAGATTTAAAAATAGAGGATAAAAGAAAGGAATTCACCAGTATGCTGACCGAATTTATCAATATCCACCAGAGCTTTGAGCAGCAGAGGCTTAACATAAGCGCTAAATATGCAGATCTACGCCAGGGCATTGAAAATCGCAAACTGTCTCCAGAAGAAACCTCTCGCTTATTAAAAGAATTGGAAGATACCAAAAATAAGGAGGTGGATGCTGTTAATACGGCAGAATATGCAAAATCGGATATATATGAACGTTTTTCTCAAAACTTAGTAAGCATTACCAAACGTGATCTTAGGGTTAAAATTGCTTCTTTAGAAGAATACCTCAAATTGTCGCAAGGCCTGCTAAATCCCGAACAGCAAAGCGCAGTTAAATCCGAAATAGATAAAGCAAAAGCATTAAAGGCCACTTTTAATATAGGGGTCGAAGAGAAGGCTTTGCTCCAAGAAAAAGCAAAATTAGTAGAGGACATTCAAACCAAACAATCAAAAGGAGATACCAATGTCCAAGAGGAAAAGGATAGATTAAACCAGATTAACGAGCAGTTAAATAATGTTCAGGCAAAAAAAGCACAATGGGTGGCTGATATGGCAGGGGGCATATCTTCCAGTTTTAAAACTCTTGCGGGTGCAATAGGGGATGAAAATCATGGTTTAGCCGATACACTTGATACCTTAGGGGATGTTTTTAATATAGCATCAAATGCTGCCGGAGCTGTTGCTGCATTTGCTTCTGGAGATATCGTAGGGGGCATATCCCAGACCATTTCTGCAGTAGCTGGTGTGTTTTCGATAGGGCAGAAAGCGAAAGAATCCGAACGCAAAGCCAATGAAGACATAAAGAAATACCAGGACAGTATTTTCCAAGCAGGGCTGGATTACCGGGCCATGCTACGCCAACGTTTGGCAGATGAGCTTAAGGTGAATGAAGCCTACAAATCCCGTGTGCAGTATATTAAGGATGAAATGGCGGTGAATGTCAAAAATAAAGACTCCGTTTTACGCGATCAAAAAGAGTTGCTCAAGAGGCTGTTAAATGCAGATACGGTAGTCAGAATGCATACTGAGAGATTCGGTTGGGGCAAAAAAACCAAAGCCGTAGAGGACCGTAAAAAGGTAGTCGACTTATTGGGGCATCAACCGATGCAGATATCGGATCAATTGCTAGATGATCTGGCACGCTTAAATGCTGAAAAACCCTTAACCGGAGATGCCAAAGCCGCCTATGAACAACTTTTAAAGCTCAAAGAGGAATATATCTCCGTTGAGCAATTGGATATGGATTACAAAAAGCAATTAAAGGATACCATTACCGGTACTACTGCCCAGAGCTTAGGAGACAGCATTCGAGAGGGGATCTTATCGGGTAAAAAGCAATTTTCGGACTTTGCCGATGATATAGAAAACTTCCTGCGTCAAGGGATTATTTCCGGTATGTCTGCCAAGATTATAGAACCACAAATACAACAGCTTCAGGATGAACTAGCCGGCTTCCTTGGTGATGGTGTGATCACTGATGACGAAAAGCAACAGTTTCAGCAGATGTATATGAAAATTGCTACCGAAGCCCAGGAGTATGTGGAGATGATCAACCAGGCAGGGATGAATATCACCAAAGATGGCGCTGCCAGTAATTCCTTGCAAGGCGCTTTAAAATCGGCCTCACAGGAGAGTATAGATTTGTTAGCCGGGCATACCGGAGGTATGCGCTTGGCGCAGTTGGAAACCAATCAGCTCCTAAAATCCGGAGCTGCGCAGCAGATGGCACAGTCCAGTCGCATGATTGAAATACAAGTTGATATAGAAAAAAATACCCGTCGTACTGCCCAGAATACAGAAAGGCTCCACGATATCCACAACGGAATAACTAAAGTAGACCAAACACTATCCTCACAATACAACCAATTAAAAGCCGCAGGGATATAATATGAATGCACTAGACACCCTTAACAATAAAAATCTGATGACGCACTTTAAGCTGGTCATCCAAACCGGTATCGAAAACATCCTCGAGTTTCCTCAGCGAAAAGATACTCTATCCAATTGGGGGGAGGAAAATGGCCAAGAATATGACCTGGAAATGGTACGCTTTAACGATAAGGAAGTAAGCCTCAACTGTGTCATTGTAGCGGATAATGATACTGAATTCTGGATAGCTTATCACGCTTTTTTTTCTGAGATTACAAAGCCTGGTTGGCAAGAGCTCTTTATCCACGATCACTCCCAGACATATAAAGTGTTTTATAAAAAGACGGCGAGCTTTAAAAAAGCATTAAAGCGGTTAAAAAATACAGAAAAAGTCTTTGTTAAATTTCAGTTATCCCTACAAATTAAAACACCATGAAATACACCATAAAGCGTTATAATAAGATTCTTGCTCAGGTAGTTCCCCAAGGGACGGTTTCCACTAAGATTATGGGTGAAGAGCTCGTGAATATGACATTTGAGTTACCTCAGATGCTAAAATTTCAGGTCGGTGATGCTGTGGAAGTCTATGGCGTATCTTATCAATTACTTCAAGCTCCTGTGGTTGAAAAAATCAACACTCGCCTTTTTAAATACAGCTTAGAGTTTGGAAGTATTAAATATGAACTTTCAAAAATTCAATTACTTTTCCCGGATTCCGAGAATAAGCTGAGCCTCTCCGAGGGCGATCCTATAGGTGATGCAGATTTACTCTTAACGCTTATATTAAACAATGCCAATAGGGTTGGATCGGGCTGGAAAAAGGGTGAGGTCCTTAAAACAGAGACCAAGCAGGTTAACTTTAACCAGGACAATTGCCTATCTGCACTCTCCAAGATTGCCGAAACCTTCGAGATTGAATATTGGATAGATAGCAATAAGCTCATTCATATAGGCGAGCGAAAACAAGAAAGCGGTTATTCCCTGCAATATGGCCAAAATAGAGGTCTTAAATCCATTACCCGAACTCCTATGGATGGATCCAATATCGTGACCCGTTTATATGCTACGGGTTCCGAAAAGAACATCGGATCCCAATATCGTAATGGTTCTAAGCGCCTTAAAATGGAGGTGCCTTATCTAGAAAAAAATACCCAGATCTATAGTGTTATTGAGCATGTAGAGAAATTTGAAGACATCTTTCCCAAACGTTTGGGTAAGGTTACGGCTGTAGATGTTAATAATCCTTTGGTATTCAGTGATGCCACTCTGGATTTTAATCTCAACCAGAGGGACTCCCATGGTACCACCATACTTATAAAAGGAGTATCACCCAAAGTGGCATTCCAGACGGGACAACTCGCCGGATATGTATTTGAAATTAAAGAACAGGGATATAATAGCAAGAATAAAAGCTTTAGTCTGCTTAAAAATAAGGATGAAAAAGCGCTAGAAGTGCCCAATCAATTCCTTCGTCCTCAGGTGGGGGATACATATATTATTACCGATATTGCCATGCCTCTATCTTATATTGTAAAGGCAGAAGCAGAGCTTAAAGCGAAGGCACAGGAATACCTGGATAAAAATAGTAAGGAGCGGATAAAATATACAGTCGTATCGGATCCTCTATATTTTAAAGGTATACAGGCTAATATAAAGTTGGGCTATACCGTTCATTTTAAAGATGAACAGCTGGGTCTGGATGCCCACTTAAGGATTTTAAGTATTTCAAAAGACCTTCAAAATCCCTATAAAGTTAGTTTCGAAATCGGAGAATCCGCTCAGGTGATCAGCATTGTGCGAGCTTACATAGAAAAGGAAAAGCAGCAATCAGCTCTTATCAAAACCCAAAAAGATAACGCACAGTTAGCTCGAAGGTCATATGAAATGGATCGAGAAGAGTTCGATAAGTATTTTGATAACTCTGGATACTTAGATCCGGTTCGCATCAAACCACAAACTATAGAGACGGGTATGCTCAGTATCGGAAGTCGTAGCCAACAACTAAGTTTGGCCAATGTGGTACTAGAGGTTTCTCCGGATAATAAGAGGCTGATAAACCCCCGCGGGCAGTTGATCCACCTTAGCATGGATCCGAAAAAGCGACGCACTTGGGAGATCGCTGAAGGAGTACAACAGAATATCAGCGAAAAATTTAATTATATCTATGTAAAGGTGCATAGAGAAGGGAGCAAAGCGACTATTGAGGTCACCGAAAAACAAATAGGATTGGAGAATGAACCTCTTTTTTATTACTTTCTGGTAGGTTCCCTGTCTTCGGTGATAGATGGCTTTAGGAGGATAAAAACCCACTACGGATTTACCCAGATTAGTCCGAGAGAAATTACGACAGGGCGTATCCGCTCGGCAGACGGAAACAATTGGATAGACTTGTTACAAGATAGCATTGAGATTAATGCTCGGGTGCGCTTTGCCCCAGGTAGTCCGGCACAAAAGTATGTCGATGAAAAATTTACTACTGCCAAGCTCAATACCGAGAAGGCTATTGATCAAATGAGTATAGGTGGACGCAACTTGATGAAGGATTCCGAAGCCATCGCTCTATGGAGTTTTAGCGGATCAAGAGTCATTCATACGTTGAATTTCAATGTAACAGAATGGGGAGCTTCAACCGCTGTAAGACATCAAGTGTCTGAAGGATCTCATATTTTAAAGGCGTATATCACCTTGGGGGTTATACCAAAGGGAGGATTCCAGAGCCTTTCTTTTTATGCTAAAAATTTGGGTGGAGCGCCCATTACATTTTATTCCAATCAGGGGGGAAGATCCACAGTACTGCAACCTAATGAGTCCAAAAGAATAGTTTGGGAGCGCATTGCAGGCGACGGCATAGGCAGTCTTCAAATTCAATGTAGAACTGCGACTGGTTCTGCGGGCTTTGTTTTATGGCGAGCCCAACAGGAATCGGGGCATAAGGCTACCGACTGGACACCCGCACCTGAAGATGTTGAGCAGAGGGTAGATACAAAACTAAAGAACAACGAATCGCTCACAAAGGTTGCCCTAGCCAACGCACAAAATGCCCAGGCCACAGCAAGTCGCGTAAGCCAGCTGACTAATTTTTTGAATACCTCGGTCAATGGAAATGTGGTAGGTACGGGCACTTTAATGGTGGGGAATATCGGTGGTGCCAATGCGGGCATTACGGGTGTAACGGATAAAGGACCCGATTCTGTGCGGTTTTTTGCAGGATCTCCCTATGCGAAGAAAGATACAGCACCGCTCACCATACTCGACAAAGGATTGATAAAGCTGCATCACCCCAATGGTCGTGTGGGTTTTGAATTGGGAATTGTGAACGGAAAACTCGTCTTTAATGTCTATGATGACGCAGGTAATAAAACCATGGAGATGGGACCTCGTGGAATTATTTTTGCGGAGTATGTGGCTGATAGCTGGTCAAATTATAGTTTTATCAAATTCCCTGACTCTAGCTATGATCTTAACAATACTGACTCTGTGATAAACTACATTAAATCCAATTTAGATATAAAAAGAATATGGATTGCTCCCCCCCCGAAACCTCCGCTTTTTTTACATCATGATGGATATATGGTAGAATATGAAATTACTTTTCCTCAGAAAGATTCGGTTAAGATTCCATATTCAAGATATAGAGCAGGAAGATCATATGATTCCAATACGTATGTGGAATTTGAAAATTTGTATTTCAAAGGTGAAATTGTTAAACCATCCAAGCCGAATCACTATATGGAATTGCTGCCTGATGGTTGGTATTATAGCTCCATAAACATTAGTGTATACAAGGATACGAGGAATCCTGACGAGTATGAGATACCATATCAGTTTGATGTTGACGTCATACGTCTTCAAAAAGGCATACAGGTAGAATCTAAGTCTTACACCTATTCATCAAAAGTATAAAACCAAAAAAAGAATAAATAATTATGAGAACCATGTATGAAAGGGAGATGATCCAGGGGCATACCATCACTTACTCCTAATAATTACAATGAGGGAGAGACGCCTCAGTTAATCTCCATCCTTATATTTCGGGGTTTAGAGGGTGAGGACTGCTATACAGGAGATTACTGCGCCCAGATATTTTATTATCCGGAGTCAGAAAAATTACATGTTGAGGACTCTTACCAGTATAAGGACGGCGCATTGATTGATGCCATCCTGGCGTCTTGCAAATCGATTTTAGATGATATTGGATCATCAGCAAAAGAAATACATTCTGATAGCAATAATTAAAAAAACTATAATAAGCATGAACTATATTTTGGGTTATTACCCCAATATTACCCTATTAATAGGGCTTTTAATCCTGTTTTCCTTAGACTTTGGTTTTGGAGTGTGGAAGGCTACGGTCCTGGGCATTCGCAGAACCTCAGAAGGATTTCGAAAAACATTTAACAAATTTCTACAATATGGGGGAAGTATCATTGTAGGAATGGTATTGCTCAATATCGTAGGAGACAAAGATGCCCACTTTGCTGCTCAGTATTCCTGGCTATTTGGTGATCTGCTGCTTTACATTATGATTTATATAGAGGTGGTCTCCATCTTCGAGAATATGGAAGCTATAGGTGGGTCCAGTGATTTTGTAAAATACTTCATTCGCCCCGTGCGACGGATGATCACCTTCCAATTAAAAAACCTGTTAAAAGATGAAGAGAGCTCTATTAATTCTAATTCTTAGCCTTTTTATAGGCTGTGGA
>NZ_JAAABJ010000651.1 GCF_009904105.1 Elizabethkingia argenteiflava
AAAGTACCTAGGCGGTCACGACCAGTTTCTAACTCAAATGAGCCAGCACTTAGACTACGCACGGTCTTCTTCGTTTTACCGTTCTTACGGTTAATTTGCTCGTTAAGTTTATCCTGAGCAAGGTGGTGTTCAAGCTCACCGGACATCATAGATTCCAGAAAGTGCTTCACCATGGGAGCCAGAACCCCATCGGTGCCAGTCATTTTTTTTCCAGAATAAAGGCCGGCAATAGCCTCATTCTTAAAAAACTCAAAGTCAAATTCTTCTTGTGCCATAAGATATTATATTTAAAGATAATGTGTATGACACAGTTCACGATACACCCTCATATCATTCCGGAATCAGGTATTATTTATTAAGGTTTAGGCGCAAAACAAAGTCGCAGGGTATAGGATAGAAATCTCCCTGAAATTACTCTTTT
This sequence comes from Elizabethkingia argenteiflava, assembly GCF_009904105.1. Classification (GTDB taxonomy): domain Bacteria; phylum Bacteroidota; class Bacteroidia; order Flavobacteriales; family Weeksellaceae; genus Elizabethkingia; species Elizabethkingia argenteiflava. Next base: position 422 of record NZ_JAAABJ010000651.1, read on the forward strand.
TAAAACTAAATAAACAATTACCTCTACTAACTAGCAATGTCCTCATAATCTCAGTGTAGATCATTTTTATCTTTGCTTTTTCATATCTCAACACTGAGATTATGGAATGTTATCAAGTGAATATAGTTTAAGGTTGAAGAGGTAGTACTGTGTTTCTGTTTTGTTTACATTTGTAAAACAGGTATTATATGTAATTTTAATTAATATATTATAAATAATTATATATTATGTTTCATAAACCAAATTATAACAAATTTAAATTATGAAAAAAACTATGATTTCGTTGATGCTATTAGGCTCTATAGCAACAACACTAACTATTTCTTGTAGTAGAGATGAAGACAATAAGTCTTTGCTAGCTACTGCTTCTAATTCTGAGAATTCTCTTGTTCTTTCAAATTCGGAAGTGTTGTGCAGTTATATCTCTAAGCCTTATGTAGATTGGAGCTGGAGTTATTCCGCCATCCTAAAGTCTGAATTGGAAACTCCTGAGGATACGGAATTTATGAAAAATGAATTAAAGAAGAATGCAGCACTTTGGAAGCTTAACCCTCCAAAGTTAGGATTTGTATACGATCCCGAGAAACCTTCTTCTACTTATAATGCAACTTCTTATACGACAGGAAAAATTTACTATGGCTATGCCATTTATGAAGATGCTAAATCAAAAAGCCCAGATAATATAGTCAATGCAATGATACTCGCCCATGAATATGGACATCAATTGCAGTTTAAATACAATCTTCCCTCTGTAAAGGAATCCACCTATCGTTCATCAGAGTTGGAGGCAGATGGTTTTGCAGGTTATTATCTTAGAAAGCCTGAAGGATTTAATAAAAAAGAATTTTCTGAAATAGCAGCTGCGTATAATTTCGCTGCTGAGATAGGCGATTATGCTGAGAAGGATAGAAATCACCACGGAACACCTCCTCAAAGAAAAACGGCCGTACGTTTAGGCTTTTTATTGGGTGAATTTTCTCTTAGCGTAAATGAATTTGATTCCCAATTCTATTATTATTATTCAAGCGTTTTAGAGGGTGATGACCCTTCTGTTCAACCCAGATCCAGTAGATTTAGGGTAAATCCTGAAATCGATCAAAAAATCCAGGCGCATATGGGTGAATTGAAGAAGATCGCCAGCGGCGAAATGGCGGATAGTGAATTTAGAAACTTAGATTAAGTATAAAAATATTTATAATAACAAAGAAAGGCTGTTTATAAAATATAAACAGCCTTTCTTAATTTATATTCTATGATTTATTAGAGTTATAGCCTCTATAGAATTAGGACTGATTCCTTTGATGCAAGTCTCAAAAAGTTAATGTACATGGAAGGGGTATGCCGTTGTTTGGATCAAAAAAAAATATTTTTTTCTATAATGATCTTAAAATAAAAATAAATTTATAGATTAGAATAAAATAACGATAAATTACACACGATGAAAAAAACAACGATTACGTGGTTGCTGTTAGGATCTATAGTAACTACATTCACACTTTCGTGCCACAGAAGCGAGCAATATTTTTCTTCAAGGCCATCAGAACAGGTTTCAGGGGACCCATTGTTAATTTCGAATTTGGAGGTGTTGTGCAATTATAGGGGGACGCATCAAGGCTATGTAGATCAGAGTTGGGAAGATTCTGCCATCCTAAAGTCTGAATTGGCAACTCCTGAGGATACAGAATTTATGAAAAATGAATTAAAGAAAAATGCAGCGCTTTGGGGCATGGAAGTTCCAATCTTAGGTTTTGTAGAGGATCTGTCTGATCCTTCTTCCACGTATAATGCTATTTCTTATTCGAGTGGAAAAATTTACTATGGCTACTACATGTATGATAAAGCCAAAAGCAAAAGTCCCGATAATATTGTTAATGCTATGATTTTGGCTCATGAATATGGGCATCAATTGCAATATGAATACTATCTTCCATCAGTTTTTGAAGTTACCAACCGTGCAGCAGAGCTGGAAGCAGATGGTTTTGCAGGTTATTATCTTAGAAAACCTCAAGGATTTAATAAAAGAGAGTTTTCCGATATAGCGGCAGCTTATCATTTTGCGGCTAAGATAGGTGATTATGACATAGAAGATGAAGATCATCACGGGACCCCCCCCTCAAAGGAAAACGGCTGTTCGCTTAGGTTTTTTATTAGGTGAGTTTTCTCTTACAGCAAAAGAGTTTGATTCCCAGTTCTTTCACTATTATTCAAGCGTTTTAGAGGGTAAAGACCCTTCTGTTCAGCCGAAAGCAGGTAGATTTAGGGTAAATCCTGAAATCGATCGAAAAATCCAGGCGCATATGGGGGAGTTGAAGAAGATTTCCAGTGGCGAAATGTCGGATAGTGAATTTAAAAACTTAAATTAATATCAATATTTAATTAAAAGCAAAGACGATCTATTATAGATCGTCTCTTTATTATCTGTATAAAAACTAAAGTTTAATAATATGTGATTATTTTTAATCTTATATGCGTTTTTGTATTGATTTTATGATATATTTACACTGTAAATAAGTGTTTACTGGTGATAATAATTTAAACTATGAAAAAAAATACTAATATTGGGCTAATGTTAGTTTTGACGGTCAGTATGTTAATGGTTTCGTGTAAAAGAGATCAAGAAAGCTTTTTCCCTACGATGTCGACGTTGGAGTCAACCAGTCCTTCCTTGCGTGCAAATTACAGGAGCCTCTGTCATTATAATGAAGGTTATGTAGATCAGAGTTGGTCTCCTTTGGCTGTTTTAAAATCTGAATTGTCTACTTCGCAAGACACCGAATTTATGAAACAAGAATTAAAGAAAAATGCTGAGCTTTGGGACCTAGAAGTTCCGATCTTAGGTTTTATAGAAGATACAGCTAAGCCGTCTTCTACCTATAATGCAGCCTCTTATTCGGATGGTAAAATTTACTATGGCTATGCGATTTATGAAGCCGCTAAATCAAAAAGCCCAGATAATATAGTCAATGCAATGATCCTGGCCCATGAATATGGGCATCAATTGCAATTTAAATACGATCTCCGTCGGTAAGGGAATTTACCTACCGTTCAGAAGAGTTGGAGGCAGATGGTTTTGCAGGCTATTATCTGAGAAAGCCCCAAGGATTTAATAAAAAACAATTTTCCGAAATAGCCGCTGCTTATGAATTTGCAGCCAGTATTGGAGATTTTTTTGTGATCTTTCCAAATCACCATGGAACGCCTTGGCAAAGAAGAGCAGCTGTGCGTTTAGGTTTTTTATTGGGGGAATTTTCTTTTACAGCAAAAGAGTTTGATTCTCAATTCTTTCACTATTATTCAGATGTTTTAAGGGGTAAAGATGCCTCTGTTCAGCCTAGATCCTCTAATATTAGAATATAATCTGAAATCGAAAGAAAGATGCAAGTACATATGGCTGAATTGCAGAAAATTGCCGAAGGTAAAATGTCTATTGAAGAATTTAAAAACTTAGACTAAAAAGAGAGCTTAGATTAAAACAAAATATACAGTATCACAATTAAATGCTGTATATTTTGTTTTATAGCTTCTTACTTGCAGGTGTCAGCTCTAATCTGCTATAGCAGAACCGATTCTTTAAGATGTACAGGGGTATACAAATCTTAGGGGACAATAACCGTGAAGATATAGGCGGCTAAACTTACCAATAATACGATTCCATAATGTACGTTGGTTTTTCCCTGGTTGAGAGAAAGCATTACAATAAAAAAAGATAATGCTAATAAAACCATGAATTTTATATCAATACCCAAAACCAGATCAATATTGTAGATTAAACAAACAATAACTACAGAAGGAATGGTTAATCCTATACTGGCAAGCGCAGAGCCTAGGGCGAGATTAAGACTCGTTTGCAGCTGATTTTTCTGCGCAGCTTTAATAGCGGCTATACTTTCCGGTAAAAGGACTACAGCCGCAATAATTACACCTACTAAAGACTTAGGAGCTCCCACTTCTTTAACCATATTTTCAATACTTGGAGAAAGTGTTTTGGCTAATAAAACTACAATCCCCAGACACAGGACTAAAAAAGTAAGCGCCATAATCAGTTTTGAGGTCGTCACATCTTCATGGGCTTGGGTTTCCTCTTCGTCTGCTACAAAATAATCTTTATGCCTTACAGTTTGAACCATGATAAAGGATCCGTATAAAATCAACGATATAATGGCTACAAATATAAGCTGTGAGCTGTTGTAATATGGCCCTCGTACACTGGTGGTGTAATTGGGTAATACTAAAGTGAGGACCAATATCGAGATCAGCGTAATTAAAGCGGTATTAGCCGATTTTTTACCAAAATATTGCTCGTGGAATTTGGCACCCCCAAGCAGGAGGCAAAGTCCTATTATTCCATTTAGAATGAGCATAATAGCAGCAAATACGGTATCTCTAGGTAATGTTTCGGCTTCGGGTCCGCCAGCTACCATTAAAGAAATAATAAGGGCTACTTCTATAATGGTAATGGCTATGGCTAAAATAATAGTTCCAAAAGGCTCTCCAAGCCTATGGGCGATGGTTTCGGCATGAAGTACAGCGGCCAGCACACAACCCACCAGCAAAAAAGCAGAAAAAATAATCCATAGTATATTATCAACTTCTAGTAAGTAAACCCCCCATGCGAGGAGGGGCAAGAGAAAAGTCCAAACAGGCTGAAAAATCTTAATAGACATGTTCAATTTGTTAACATGCACAATATACAAAAAATCTATAAAAATTCAGGTGTTTTCTTAAAAAAAATATTATGATTAATTTTTTTGGTTTACTTGTCTTGATTACGGAGTCCGATGATAATGATTTTAATTTTCTATTTTACTATAGAAAGCTCCTGAATAATATTTTGCGCTCCTGCAAATTTATCAATTACCCATAGCACATAACGGATGTCCACATTAATGCTTCTTTGCAACTGAGGCTCGAAAACAATGTCACCGCTTAAAGCTTCACTATTTCCATCAAAGGCAATACCTATCAATCTGCCATGGCCATCAATAACCGGTGAGCCCGAGTTACCACCCGTAATATCGTTATTGGATAAAAAGTTGAGGTGTAGCTTTCCGTTTTTATCTTTATATATCCCATAATCCTTATCTTTATAGAGTTTCATGATAGATGCTGGTAAATCAAATTCGGCATCCCCTTTTTTATATTTTTTGATCATACCTTCCATGGTGGTATAGTAATTATTTTGTATACCACTATAGTCTCTGTCTGATCTTTTGGGTAAGCTTGTCACTTGTCCATAGGTTAATCTAATGGTTGAGTTGGCATCCGGATAGAATTTTTTATGGGGCAGGGCTTTTCTCAGTCCATCTAAAAACAAACGACTATGCTTTTTGAAGATTTCCTCGCCTTTAGCATATTTTTCTGCTAACTCTTGATTGTTTTTAATATAAGCCAAGGCCAATAGGTAAAGTTTATCTTGAGATAAACTCTTGGGATCGGGTTTTTCGAGGAAATTGAGGACAGAGGTCTCATTTGCAAAAATAGAAGACTGGATAAGCTCTGGAAGTTGTTGTAGGTTATCGGCCTTTATTGAAGCTACATCTTTGGCTACCTTAGACTGGTATAGAGTAATCATTCGGACGAGCATTTCGCTTTCGAGCTGAGGATTAAATCCAGCATAAAGCTGCTTAATAGCATGTTGTAGCTCAGGTTTCATCAGGGCTTTAGAGTGGTCATTTTGTGCCAGGTACACCTCTAAGATGTCTCCTATTTGGAATGCGTTTTTGATGTAGCGCGCATTTTTTTGCAATAATCTGCTGTAATTCTTTTCAATATTTCTGTCGGAACTTTCTGTATAATAAGCTTGTATTTTATTTAATAAATCGCCATATACTGAGTGGTTTTCTGTTTTTTCTGCCCACTTCTGGAATTGTTTTTCCAGTTCTTTTTTATCTCTAATCGTATTATTTTTATGAACCGCCTCAATGGTGCCTGCTCTATTTTTCCAATAATTAGCCACTTGAGCATAATTAGTGGCATAATTCAATTGGGTGGCATGATCCTTATCCATGTATTTTTTCATTACCTCCATTGCGGTTTTGGAGGCTTCTACCCATGCCGGATAATCTTTTTCCACCATTTGTTGAATACCGAAAGATGTTAGGTATCGATTGGTGGTACCGGGATAGCCTAAAACCATACTAAAATCGCCCTCTTTTGTTCCCTTTACAGAGATGGGAAGAAAATGTTTAGGCTTTAAAGGGATATTCTCTGTCGAAAAAGAAGCTGGAAAGCCCTCTTTATCGCTGTAAACACGAAATACACTAAAATCTCCCGTATGTCTTGGCCACTCCCAGTTATCGGTATTACCTCCAAATTTACCAATAGCATAAGGAGGGGCGCCTACCAGTCTTATATCTTTGAAGTCTTGATATACAAAGTAGTAGAATTCATTACCTTCAAAAAAATCTTTAACGACCACCGTATATTTTCCGTTTTCCGAATTCTCTTTCTGAATGGCTTTAATTTGTTCCTCTATAATTATTTTTCTCTGCTCTTCGGACAGGTCTTTGTTTAGCTTAGAAAGAATTCGGTCTGTCACATCACCCATTCTTACAAAGAATCGAACATATAAGCCTTTAGCATTAAACTCTTCCGATTTTTTCTTTGCCCAGAATCCATTCTTAAGATAATCTTTTTCAGGAGTAGAGGCCTCTGCTATGGCACGATATCCACAATGGTGATTGGTAAAGATAAGCCCTTGCGGAGAAACGATCTCGCCTGTACAAAATCCACCAAAATGTACCACTGCATCCTTTATACTGGAGTGATTAACCGAATAAATTTCTTCGGGGGTTAGATGGAGTCCTTCTTTTTGCATGTCTACTCCGTTCAATCTTTCAATGAGCATCATGAGCCACATTCCTTCGTCTGCTTTAATCTGTATAAGACTCGCTATAAAAGAGAGTACAAGTAGAAGTCTTTTCATTTTATATATAAATTTATATGGACTAAAATAATGATAATGATTGGGAAGAAAAAATAAAATTTTATTAGCAAATCGAGAAGAAGTGATTTTAAGGGTAACCAGCATCGAGAGAGTCTTTTTTATACTGAGCTTAGGATATAGAAGAGTATTGTGACTTTTCGTGTGATAGTATTCAAAAAATAATGGAATGAAATATGACAAATTGGCAGAAATAGTGTAACTTTGCACTTTAGTTTTGATCCCAAGTTTGAAAATTTTAAAACTTAAAAACGGTGCAGGAAAAATATATAGATGAAACCAAACAAGGAGAAGCCTTGGTTGTTGCGGAGAGGTCTGAAAATAATAAAAAATTATTTTTAGAGAGTTATGGCTGCCAGATGAATTTTTCCGATTCTGAAATCGTAGCTTCTATCCTGAGCGATCAGGGATATAATACCACTTTGAAAGCCGAAGAAGCTGACCTTATTTTACTTAACACCTGTTCTATTCGCGAAAAAGCAGAGCAAACAGTTCGGATGCGTCTCTCACAATTTAAAAAACAAAAAGAGTTTAATCCTAAACTAACCATTGGTGTTTTGGGTTGTATGGCCGAACGTTTGAAAACCAAGTTTTTGGAAGAAGAGCAATTGGTAGATCTCGTAGTAGGGCCAGATGCTTATAGAGATTTACCCAATCTCTTAAAAGAAATAGAGGGGGGGAGAGAGGCTATTAATGTTATTCTTTCCAAAGAAGAAACCTATGCGGATATCAACCCTGTTCGTTTGGGAGGCAATGGAGTGACAGCCTTTGTAACCATTACACGAGGCTGTGATAATATGTGTACTTTTTGTGTAGTTCCCTTTACAAGAGGTCGTGAGCGAAGCCGTGATCCCCATTCCATTATCAATGAATGTTTGAGTCTTTATGAAAAGGGCTATAAAGAAATCACCCTACTTGGACAGAATGTAGACAGCTATCTCTGGTATGGAGGAGGAGCTAAAAAAGATTTTGGCAAAGCTTCGGAGATGCAAAAAGCCACTGCAATTCATTTTTCACATCTTTTGGAGATGGTAGCCAAGGCTGTTCCCGGAATGAGGATTCGCTTTTCAACTTCCAATCCGCAGGATATGAGTTTAGAGGTTTTTCATGTGATGGCCAGGTATGATAATATTTGTAAATATGTGCATCTTCCCGTACAAAGTGGAAGTGATAACATGTTAAAAGCCATGAACCGCCAGCACAGCCGAGAAGCGTATCTTCAGTTGATAAAAGAAGCCAGACGCATTGTTCCAGAGATCGCTTTTTCGCAAGATATGATTGTTGGATTTTGTGGAGAAAGTGAAGAGGATCATCAGGCAACGCTTTCACTGATGCGCGAAGTGGAGTACGATTATGGATATATGTTTGCATATTCAGAAAGGCCCGGGACTTTAGCCCATAAAAAAATGCAAGACGATGTACCTGCCGATATAAAACAACGGCGTTTAGCCGAAGTGATAGCCTTGCAAGGAGTGCTCTCCACCAAAAGAATGAAATCTTATGTAGGGAAAACCCACGAAATATTGATAGAAGGAACCTCTAAAAAAAATGAACACCAGTGGAAAGGGCGTAATTCTCAAAATGCGGTTTGTGTTTTTGATAAACTGAAGGGACAAAAAGTAGGAGATAAAGTTTCTGTATATGTGTACGATAACACTCAGGGTACACTTTTAGGAAAAACGATAGAACATCAATAAAAAGTTAAAAACTCAATTTTAAATATGAGTGAACTTCAAAATATAAAAGCCCGTTTTGGGATTATTGGAAACTATTCTGCACTCAACAGAGCGCTTGAAAAATCCATACAAGTGGCTCCTACAGACATCTCGGTATTGGTAATGGGAGAAAGTGGTGTGGGAAAAGAATTTATCCCTAAAATTATACATAGCCTTTCCCACCGTAAGCATATGCCTTATATCGTAGTAAACTGCGGTGCTATTCCAGAAGGAACTATAGACTCTGAGCTCTTCGGGCACGAAAAAGGTGCGTTTACAGGAGCGACCTCTACTAGGAAAGGTTATTTTGAAGTAGCCGATGGGGGGAGTATTTTTCTCGATGAGGTAGGCGAGCTGCCATTACAAACACAGGTACGCTTACTTCGGGTGTTGGAGAGTGGTGAGTTTATGAAGGTGGGATCATCAGTTGTCCAGAAAACCAATGTGAGAATTGTCGCTGCCACCAATGTTAATATGTTGAAAGCTATTCAGGATGGGCGTTTTAGGGAAGATTTGTATTATCGCCTCAACACGGTACAGATTGATATGCCTCCTCTGAGGGAAAGAAAAGGGGATATTCATTTATTATTTAGGAAGTTTGCCATTGACTTTGCTGAAAAGTATAGAATGCCTGAAGTTTACTTAACTCAGGATGCGGTGCATTATATAGAGAAATATCCGTTTCCAGGCAATGTACGGCAATTGAGAAATCTCGTGGAACAAATTACGGTAGTGGAGCAGCGAAGAGAAATCACCTCTGAAATTCTAGGTCAATATATCTCGACGGTCTCTACTGCTCCGATGTTAATCAATTCTTCTCATAAAGGGCAAACGGATTTTAAGAACGAAAGGGAAATTATGTATAAAATTCTTTTCGATATGCGAAATGATATTAACGATTTGAAAAATTTAACCTCCGAGTTGATTAAGAATAAGGAAACTTCGGGTTTGAGCCATCAGGAAAAAATATTAATTAATAGAATTTATCCTCCCGCATCTCAATCCAGTACTTCCAATCAAAATTCTCTTTTATATTTTGACAATAAGACGGATACAGCCAACGAATCTACTATTTTATCCAATAATACGCCTCATAATAGCTATGAGGATGTAGAAGAAATAGAAGTAGAAGAAACCAAAGCCAAGTCTCTATCTTTACAGAATAACGAGAGAGATTTGATTATTAAAGCATTGGAAAAACATAAAGGAAGAAGAAATAAAGCTGCTGAGGAACTGGGTATTTCACAAAGAACCCTTTATCGGAAAATAAAACAATATAAACTCGAAGATTAAGCAAAAAAATATTATAGCTTACACGTGTATACAAGAGAATAGCAACAGGAGGGAGCTTTTTATTCGTTGAGGTTTTCTCAATCTAAAAAAGGAGAGAACTATTCTTGTGATATTAAGAAGATATATGATGTAAGCTGTAAATATTATAGTTAGATTTGAAGATTCAAAAATAAAATTTAGGACCATGTCTTTTAAAAATAGTTACAAAATATTATATTTCGGGGGTCTGATGTTGCTGTCTCAGCTTTTCATCTCGTGCTACTCCTTTACAGGGTCTTCTTTAAAACCAGATGTAAAAACCCTTAGCATCAAAACATTTCCGAATAATGCACCCTATAACAATCCTAATCTCAGTCAACAGTTTACGGTAGACCTTCAGAATAGGTTTTTGCAGCGGACGAATTTGAAAGGAACCACACAAACACCAGATATTCTGATCGAGGGAGAAATTTCCGATTATCAGATATCGCCCACAACGATTTCCTCTCCTACCATGTCTAATCAGACGGGTAATATTCTACAAGCCGCTGAGAATAAATTAACCATTACGGTAAAAGTGCATTATGAAAATGCAAAATACCCTCAGGAGGGATTTGATAGAACTTATTCAGACGAAGCTGTTTTCAAAAATGATTTAACAATACAGCAAATCGAAACTTCTCAGGTGAAGATTGCAACAGATAGAATTATCAATAGAATTTTTAATGATATTGTAGCCAATTGGTAAAGATGAACGATCGTATTTTACATATAATAGAGCAGCCTGAAAATTTAAAATACTCGGATATTAAAGTATTGAGAAAAGAAATCTCTAATTACCCATATATTCAGCCTATTAGAGCGTTGTACCTGATGGCCTTACACAGGTTTAAGCCACGGGAATATCAGAAAGAACTGGCATTGACTGCAGCCTATACGACTGATAAAAAGATTTTATATAATATGTTAAACCCTCCAGCGCTTGCCGATAATGTTGAGCAAAAAGAGGCACTTGAGACTAAAGGTTATACTGAGGACACTCGTTTTGAAGAAGATTCTTCTTCTGAAGCCTTTATAAGGCAAAGAGTAGATGAGGAGATTTTTGTGGCTCCTGGGGAGGGCGTTCCAGATGTGTCGAATGCAGCAGACGTTGTACAGGAACATCAGGTTGCAAATATTGAGCAAAAAGAAGCGCCTGAGAATGCAGATGCTACAGAGGACAGGTCTGGTGTTGAAGGAGGTTCTTCTTCCGAAGCGTTTATAGGAAAAATAGGGCAAAGATTAGATGAGGGGCTTTCTGTGACTCCTGGGGAGGGCGTTCCAGATGCCGTGAATGCATCGGAAGTTGTAAAGGATCAGGTCATCGATGAAAATTCAGCTCAGTCTATTGTGGAGGGTGGTATTCCTACAGTAGAAAGCAATGATGAAGAAAAGAATAGCCAGCAAGAAGAATACTTGACGCCAACTAACTTTTTGGAGGGAGATCACTTTATTCCGGATGCTAAGATTAACACTCCTGAAGCTCCCCTCACAGAACAAATTTCGGACTCGAGTTTTCCAAAATCACGCTCCTCTTCTCTTATAAATAAGAAGTCAGCTACGACTTCTTCAAATCAGACTTTAGAGGGCGACAAAATTGAAAAATATAGGGAGCAGCCGTTGAGAGGCTTTTCCGATGGAATATCTTTTCCCAATAAACCTGTAGAGGGTCCAAAAACCGAATATTTTGCGGAGGAAGGGGTTAAGGATACCCAAAAAGAGGCGGATATAATCCCAAATGATGAAGTTCTAGAATGGAAACCTATGAGTTTTGAGAACCGCCTTCCCGATGCTTTGATTGGTCAGGCTGCAGCTCTTATAAAAAAAGAAGAAAAGACTTCTGCAGAAGAAGTTTCTCAAAATCCGCCAGAGCTTGATAGTGCTCCTGTGCAGAATGAGGACAGCTCAGAAACTATTTCTGATATGCAGACAAAAGAAGAAGAAAGGCCTGTTATTCAATATTCCTTTTTCGGAAAAGATGTGAACAAGGTAGTGGAAAAAAATGAGGTTGTTGAAGAAAATACGATGGAACAAAAAAGTGAAGAGGTAAAAGAGAAAGATTCTCAAAAAGAAGATGTGGAGACAAGTAATGTTTCTCTATTTATTAATACATGGCAAAATTGGTTACATAAGGAGAAGCCTGCAAATCCTGTGGTTGAAAGGAAAAATCACATTATTGATAAATTTATCGAAACCAACCCCAGAATTAATGCCTTAAAAGAAGATTCTGATTATGTAGTGAGTGAGAAAGGTGATGATATATCGCATTTAATGACAGAAACTCTGGCTAATTTATACCTAGAGCAGCGTCTCTATAATAAAGCGATTAATGCTTTTGAGATTTTACAGCATAAGTACCCGGACAAGCATCATTTCTATCAGGAAAAAATTCAATACGTCAAGGATCTTAGATTTGGTAAAACTCAATCTGAAGATTGAAGGGATTTAATGAGGCTCAGTGTGGGTGATTTTTATTGCAGCACATTTGAGGCAGGTTTGTAATCTATTGAATGAGGAGTTTTTTCTATTTTCAATTTACAACTTGTTACAGAGCTTTTCGTAAAGTTCTTTTATCTCACCCGTATTTTTAGGTAGTTGAGGTGATGTCCAGAATAACATCAGATGGATGTTTTCTCCGAAACGCTGGTGTAAAAGAGGTTTATTTAAGCGATATACTTCCCGCAGTAATCGTTTTACACGGTTTCGGTGGACTGCTTTTTTAAAATATCTTTTGGAGGTGCTAACCCCTATCTTAGTATGACTTTCATGAGAAAGCCATATAATACGCAGGCTGCCTACGCTCATCCATTGTCCCTCTTTGAAGAGGCGGTCAATATCTTTCTTAGCTTTTAGCTTTTCTGTAGAAGGAAATTTGAACATTTTTTAGTCTTTAATTAAATATCTAATTACTTCTGAGGCGGCATAAAGACCAAATATAGCTGGCATATAGCTTATGGTCCCGTAAAAAGATTTTTTGAAATTACTTCCGTCTGTCATTTTGAGGCTACCCTCTCTCTGAAGTTCTGTTGAGAAAACACAGCGAATACCTTTTTGTATACCTTCTTTTTTAAGTCTCTTTCGAATTTGTTTTGCTAAATAGCAATTCCGTGTTTTGCTGATATCTCGTATTATTACCTTACTGGGATCCAGTTTCCCGCCGGCTCCCATACAGCTGATAATTTTTACTTTATTTTTCTTTGCGGCCTTAATTAGGGCAAGCTTTGGGCTTACACTGTCTATGCAGTCTACAATATAGTCATAATTTCCCGTTTGGATAATGTTTTCCATTTTTTCAGGAGTCACAAACTCTCTGATTTGTCTTAAATTGAGCTGAGGATTAATATCCTGTATTCTGGTACCCATAAGCTCTACCTTGTTTTGGTCTATTGAAGAGTGCAGTGCTGGGAGTTGTCGGTTGATATTGGTGATATCCACACTATCGCCGTCCACAATACTGAGGTTACCTACTCCTGCACGGGCTATAAACTCTGCTGCAAAAGATCCGACCCCTCCCATACCTACGATAAGTACGTTGGAATTTTGTAACTTCTTAAGTCCTGCTTTTTTTATCAGTAATTCGGTGCGTTCTAACCACATCTCTACCATCCGAAAATATTTTTTAAATTATTATCTATCATATATTCCAAATCTCCCACGGAAACTCCCCTTAACTGTGCGGCTTTTTCATAAAGAATCTGAATATCGAGATGGGCAGTATCCGTTTCCAGTACAAAAGATTCTTCGGGGAGGTTTTTGAAAATTGTTTGCAAAGATATACTATTCATAAGAGAAGCGCCAAAAGACAAATAAAAACCATGCGATAGTAGCAATTCCGCTATGCGATCTTTTTTATTAAATCCATGAATGATTTTGGGAATGCAGAGATCTTTGCAAATATTCATTACCTCATGATGGCGCCGAACGCAATGTATAATAATGGGTTTTTTTAACGCTTCCGCTTGTGTAATATGTGCTTCAAATACTTTTATTTGTTCTCCATTGGAGGTAGGAGCTAGAGCATCCAATCCACATTCTCCCAAGGCAATACAGGTATTTTGTTTTGATATTTCATACACTTGTTTCATCTGTTTTTTCCAGTTTTGCTTTATATCATGGGGATGTAATCCTATGGAGTAGGGTGAAGACGAAAAAAACTCACCTACTCCTCTGTTGTATATTCCTCTGTAAATAAAGCTTTTATGATGATGGTGAAAGTCGAATATCATGTTGAAAAATTAAAGGTTAAAAATACTTGAAAAAAATTAATTAAATGTTTGTTTAACTATACGGGAGTAACGTATATTTGCACCCGTAATATGAGAGAAGTAAAAAATCTTAATGAGAAGCAACTGCACATTCTGGAAGTTGCGGAAAGTCTTATAGCAGAGAAAGGTTTTAAAGGCACCTCGGTAAGAGAAATATGTGCACAGGCCAACATTAATGTGGCCATGATTTCATATTACTTTGGTTCTAAGGATAAAATGATGTTCCACCTTTACCAATACCGTGTTCAGAAAGCTAAAGAAAACTTTAGCAATTTTGCCCAAACGATTATCTCTGCAAACCCTGCAATGCAGATGAAAGAAATACTGAATTTTATTATTGGGCAGATTATTAAATTTAATTATTTCCATGGGTTTGTAACGAATGAGTGTTACACCCAGACAGCCAACAAGGGATTTCTACATGATTTTTATGCGTTTTGTGTAAATAAGTTTGAAGAGGTGATACAAAAAGGTATTGTAGTTGGAGAGTTTAGAAAAGTAGTGGAGCCGGAAAATATATTATCTACCATCTTAGGGACGATTATCTTTAGTATCAGGAATAGAGAATTTTATCAATTTTATTTACCTGAGCACGATGAAGAAACTTATTACCAAAAATTAGAAGAAAAACTAAAAAACCATTTATATAATACGGTATTTTCTTTATTAGGTTATGACAAAAATGAGGATTAAGATGCTTTCATTAGCATTGCTGGCAGGGGGATTTTTCGGATATGCGCAAACCCAGCGTAAGATGTCTTTATCAGAAGCTGTTTCGCTGAGTATAAAGCATAATTCTAAACTAAAAATTACAGAAGCGAAGCTTAATACCCTAAATTCCAAAGTCCGGGAGGCGAAAGGCAACAGATTGCCCAATCTAAAGTTGAGTGGAAGTATTATGAAGCCTTTTAATTCGATGGAATTAAAATCGGATTTACCTCTTTTTAAGATGGGAAATTCAGCTTCTGCTGTTCCGCAATATATTGCTGTACAGCAGATTAATATGGAGGTTCCTATCTTCTCAGGCTTTAAGATTAAAAGCGGAATAGAAATAGCCGAATATCAGAAGCTGCTTCAGCAATATCAGTTAGAAAATGATAAACAAGATGTAGCCTTAGCGGTAACACAAGTTTTCATAGATCTGTATAAGGCCAAACAAGCCATTAATGTGATTAACGAAAATCTATCTCGGGCACATCAAAGAAGTGTTGATTTTGAAAAGCTGGAACGGAATGGTGTGGTGGCACGAAATGATCTGATGAGGGTAAAGCTTCAGGAGAGTAACGTTAAACTTTCTTTAGCCGACGCTAAGAAGAATGTCAATGTGCTTAATTACAATCTTAGCATTCTTCTGGGAGAAGAAGAGATAAACATAGATCCGGATATGAGGATTGATGAAGCTTCTTCTTTAGTAAACGAAGAAAGTTTACAGGAAAAAGCCTTACAGCAAAGGCAGGAATATCATATGCTTGCTGAACAGGATAAAATAGGCAAAGCGAATATTGATATTGCACAATCAGCATACTATCCTACTGTGGCTTTTACTGCAGGCTATATGAATGCGTGGATATCAGATCTTTTGCAGGTAAATCATATGACCACCATGGGGCTATCCCTTTCTTATGACCTCGCAAGTTTATATAAAAATAAAGCAGCAACAGAAACCGCTCGTCTGCAATATATAGAGACGCAAGAGTATAGAAAAGAACTGGATGAGAATATAAAAACAGATATCCATAATGCTTATCAAGATTACCTGTTGCAGAATGAAAAAATTAAAGTTTATAAAGAGTCTGTTGATCAGGCTAATGAGAACTACAAAGTGGTCAAAAATAAGTTTGATAATGGATTGGCCACTACTACCGATCTACTTACAGCAGATGTAGAACAACTTCAGGCGCATATTAATTTGGTATATGGAAAAGCAGATGAGAAATGGGCTTATTTCAATTTATTGAGAAAAGCTGGGGAGATAAAATACTAACATTAACAGGAGAAATTAATAAAATACAACATGTCTGGACAAATTTCAAGTAAAAAGAAAATTAATTCAAAATTTATTGCTATTCTAGCCATTCTTATCATCGGTGGAGGGATTTTTGGTTTTTATAAATATCAGCACGCACAAAGCCATCAAACTACAGATGATGCTCAGATAGAGACCAATATAACGGCTATAACCCCTAGAGTTCAAGCCTTTGTAAAAGAGGTGAGAGTGCAGGATAACCAATATGTGAAGAAGGGCGATACTTTGTTGATCCTCGATAATACGGATATTAAAACAAAAGTTGAGGAAGCGATAGCGGGGGTATATCAAGCGAAAAGCAATATTTCGGCAGCATTGGCCCAAACCAAGGCTTCGACATCCACCTTACCCATTACCAATAGCCAGGTAGCGGTAATGAATGCCAATATTGATGCAGCAAAGGCCAAATTATGGCAAGCTGTGCAGGATTACAATCGTTATAGTAATCTTTATCAGGATCATAGTATTACTAAACAACAGTTTGAACAGGCCCGTACCTCAATGTTAGAGGCACAAGCAAGTGTGAAGGGATTAGAAAGTCAGAAATTAGCGACTCAAAATCAAAAACAAGCCACTCTTTCTCAAAGTCATGCGGTTAGTTCTCAGGTAGCAGTAGCAGAAGCAGATTTAAAAAAGAGTGAGGCGGCTTTAGCATTGGCTAAAATCAATCTTTCTTATACTGTTATTACCGCTCCTGTTTCAGGTTATGCTTCTAGAGTAAACCTTCAGCAAGGTCAATTGCTCAATCCGGGACAACAGCTTTTTAACATTGTGGATGAGCATATTTGGGTGGTGGCCAACTTTAAGGAAACACAACTCCAAAAAATCAAAAAGGGGCAGCCTGTAAAGATAACAGCCGATGCTTACCCTCAACATAAATTTGAGGCCAAAATACATTCCTTTTCACCCGCTACGGGGGCTCAATTTTCACTTTTGCCTCCCGATAATGCTTCTGGAAACTTTGTTAAAGTCGTCCAGAGATTACCGGTGTCCATTGAGTTTATAAACCCCAAGGATCCCATGTTGAAATCTCTTCGCCCAGGGATGAATTTGGAAGTAGATGTCATTACGAACTAAACTTATAAACGCTAAATAACAGAAAATACATTTCTGTTAGATAAATACTTTATTTATTGATGAAAAATTCCGATTCTCTTGTAGAATATGGTGCCAGGAGGGTAATTATTGTGGTGATGGCTATTTTATGTGCTCTTCTCGAAATAGTGGATACCACCATCGTAAACGTAGCCTTAGACTCAATGAAGGGAAGCTTAGGTGTAACATTAGAAGATGTTGCCTGGGTGGTTACGGCCTATGCCATTGCCAATGTGATAATGGTTCCTATGACTGCCTGGCTCTCCCAACAGTTTGGAAGAAGAAATTATTTTGTAGCTTCTATTATGGTCTTTACTGTCACCTCATTTCTTTGTGGAAATGCCACCAGTATGGAAGAATTAATTGTTTTCAGGTTTATACAAGGCTTAGGAGGGGGCGCGTTATTGGTTACTTCACAAACCATTATTACCGAGATTTTTCCTTTGGAAAAAAGAGGCATGGCTCAGGCTATTTACGGTATGGGGGTTATTGTAGGGCCTACTTTAGGACCGCCTCTCGGAGGTTATATTGTGGATAACTTTTCTTGGCCCTATATTTTTTATATTAACCTTCCGGTAGGAATAGTGGCGACTTTATTAGCAATAAACTTCGTGAAAAGTCCACGCTATAGCGAAAAGCGAAAAGTAAGTGAGGTCGACTGGTGGGGCATAATTTTACTGTCAACATGTGTAGGCTCTCTACAGTATGTATTGGAGCATGGGCAGCAGGATGATTGGTTTCATAATCAAGTTATTCTCTTTTTGAGTATAATTACGGTACTATCGGCTATTTTCTTTTTTTGGAGAGAATTAATTGCAAAATACCCCATTGTGAACATTAGGATATTAAAAAATACAAACTTGGCGGTAGGAACAGTGTTGACTTTCGTGCTGGGCTTTGGTCTATATGGATCCACTTTTATTATTCCGATCTACACACAATCAATTTTAGGATGGACAGCTACCGATGCTGGAATGCTGTTGGTGCCTTCCTCTGTTATGACAGGACTGATGATGCCTATTATTGGAAAACTCCTGCAAAGAGGAGTCCCTCAAAAATATCTTGTCAGTATGGGGTTTGCTATCTTTTTCATTTATAGCCTAAGCGTTTATTATATGATGACGCCCTATACTTCCAGTGCCAATTTCTTCTGGCCTTTAATTATTAGAGGAGTGGGATTGGGCTTGCTCTTTGTACCCATTACAACCCTATCTCTGTCGACTTTAAGAGGAAGTGAGATTGCAGAAGGTGCTGCTTTTACAGGTATGATGCGCCAGCTAGGAGGATCTTTTGGGATCGCGCTTATTACCACTTTTATTTATAGAGATTCCCAGAAACATAGGATAAATCTCATGTCGCATATGGATATCACCCGGGATGTTGTGGCCCAAAGACTGCAGGTCTACCAGCAGATGATGATAGCTAAAGGTGCTACTGCGCAGGAAGCTTTAGCTCGGGCCTACAAAATGTTAGAGGGACAGTTAATCAAGCAGGTCATGGTGCTTACTTATGCAGATGCTTTTCTCTATCTGGGTGTTTTATTTGTCGTGTGTATCCCATTTGTCTTATCTATAAAACAGGGAAAAGCTGCCATAAACCCTGCAGATGCTATGCATTGAGATGAAATATTTTTGTTAACAGTGTAAGCGTTTTTTTAGAAAATATGCTTACACTGTTAAACTATCATAAAAAGAGCGCTATTGTAAAAAAAACCTTATTTTTGCACATTAAATAGGTAAACTAAAAGAGGAATAACCTCTTGGTCCAAAGCCTGGAAATTTTTATGAAAAAGATACTAACTTATATTATCCTTAGCTTAGTGGTGGTGTCGTGTAACAAAGAGTTCGATACGGCACTCAAAAGCGCTAATAAAGATGTTATACTAAAAGCCGCCAACAATTTTTATGAAAAAAAGAAATGGAAACAGGCATTAGAGCTTTACGACAGATTACCTAATTTATTAGCCGGTACCAATGAGTTGGCCGATATGAGCTACAAACAAGCTTTTGCGAATTATTACGATCGCAGTTATAAATTAGCAGGTCACCAGTTTAAGAGCTTTACCAATCACAACCCGCGAGATCCACGCAGGGAAGAAGCTGCTTATATGGCTGCTCTTTGTTATTATCAAGACTCTAGAGATTATAATCTTGATCAGGAGAGTACGGCATCAGCCGTTAATGAGCTTCAGGACTTCCTCAATACTTACCCGAATTCTGAACGATCAAAAAATATTGCTAAGTTGGTAGATGAATTGTCCTATAAACTCGAATTTAAAGCTTATGAAAATGCACGGCAATACTATAATATGGCTCAATATAAGGCTGCCGATATCGCATTTGAAAACGTTTTGGAGGACTATCCTTCTACGAAGTTGCGTCCCCAGATCTACAACTATATCATGAAATCCAAAGAGCAGTTGGCTTATAAATCAACTTTTGATTTAAAGGCTGATAGGATAGAGAATGCTATTGCTTTTACCAGACAGGTGGAGCACGATTTTCCGAACTCTGCCAACAGTAAGGAAGCGACTAAGATTAGAGAAGGTTTAGAACATGAACGCGAACGTTTCTCAATCTTTAAGGCGGAGTACGATAAAAAGAAAGCAGAGCGAGAGGCCAAACTGAAGAAGATTTATGGAGATTCTAGAGAATTCTCAACAAAATCCGAAGAAGTTGCTGATAAAGTGGTAAAATCGAAAAAGAAGAAAGAGAAAAAAGCACAGGAAGGATCAGCATCCGTGGAGACATCGTCTTCTGGAGCCTCTTTTAGAATACCGAGAAACTACAACTAAAATTTTAAATTAAAGAAACCAGATATGAGCGTTAAAGATTCTAAAGCACCAGTAAACACCATCACTTACGATAGAAATAAAATTGAAGAAAAAGTAGGGAGTATCTATGAAGCTATCGTGATTATGGGAAAAAGAGCGGAGCAGATTAATGCTGAAATCAGAACTGAACTTCATCAGAAACTAGATGAATTCGCTGTTCATAATTCGACATTGGAAGAAGTTTTTGAAAATAGAGAACAAATAGAAATCTCCAAAAATTACGAAAGGTTACCTAAACCTACCTCCATCTCTATTCGTGAATGGATGGATGATGAAATTTATTTCCGTAGAACAGAGGACAACAGAAACTAAGCGTTTCTTATAACGCTTTTATGATAGCGACAAGGAGATGTTTTTATAAGACATCTTTTTGTTGTATTATTACTGTAAATTTTTCAATATGGCGAATCGCTTATTAGGGAAAAAGGTATTATTGGGGGTGACGGGAGGCATTGCTGCTTATAAAATACTCTCCCTGATTAGAAATTTAATCAAGAATGGGGCTGAAGTTCAGGTGATCATGACCCCCGATGCCCACCATTTTGTGACCCCGCTTAGTCTTTCTACCCTTTCAAAAAAGCCCGTATATGCAGATTTTTACAATCAAGAAGGCACATGGAATTCCCATGTGGAGCTAGGCCTTTGGGCAGATATTATGCTTATAGCACCTTGCACTGCTCATACGTTAGCCAAGATGGCTACAGGGCTGTGTGATAATCTTTTAATGGGCGTATACCTATCTGCAAAATGCCCTGTATGGGTGGCACCAGCGATGGATTTAGATATGTATGTTCACCCTACTACCAAAGAGAATTTGAATACATTGCAAAGCTTCGGAAATGTAATCATCCCCGTTGAGGAGGGAGATCTTGCCAGCGGACTTAGCGGACTGGGGAGAATGGCCGAACCTGAAACCCTATTCAGGCATCTTGAGAATTTTTTTCATAAGCCGTCCTCTTCATCTTCTTTACGGAAAAAGAAGGTTCTGATCACTGCCGGACCTACTTTTGAGGCTATAGATCCGGTTCGTTTTATTGGAAACCACGCTTCTGGTAAAATGGGATTTGCTTTGGCTGAGGAGGCTGCTCATAGAGGAGCAGAGGTAATTCTAATCTCCGGACCCAGCAGTATGCAGGCTTTACATCCCAATATTTCATTGCATGCGGTGACCTCTACGTTGGAAATGATGGAGGAAGTATTCCGATATTATGATCGGGTGGATATTGCTATTATGAGCGCTGCAGTATCGGACTATACGCCTAAATATTTTTCTGATCAGAAAATCAAAAAGCATCATGACGACTTTGTGATAGAGCTGGTGAAAAACCCGGATATTCTCAAAAAAATGGGGGAACATAAACAACATCAGTTCCTAGTAGGTTTCGCACTAGAAACTCAAAATGAGGAAGAATATGCAAAGGCTAAACTCGCAAATAAGAATTTGGATATGATTGTTTTAAATTCCTTACAGGATTCCGGGGCAGGATTTAAGAGCAACACCAATAAAATCACTATTTTTACAAAGGAGGGAGAGAGCAGGGTCTTTGATCTAAAAACCAAGAAGGAAGTAGCACAAGATATTCTCGATCTGGTAGAGCAAAAACTCGGTTAATCTCAGGAATATCCAGAAGGGAGAACTAAAAATATAAAACTCAACAATGCTATCTAAAATATTCATTCAGAATTTTGCATTAATTGATCAGTTGGAAGTAGATCTTAATAACGGCTTACAGGTGATTACTGGGGAAACCGGGGCGGGTAAATCCATTATCCTCGGTGCCTTGCGTTTACTGATGGGAGAAAGAGCAGACTTGAAATCCATAGCGGATGCTCAAAAGAAAAGTATTGTTGAAGGAACTTTTACCCTGGAAGAAAATAAATTTAGAAACTTTTTTGCAGAATACGACCTCGACTTTGAAGTTGAAACCATTATCCGGCGAGAACTTACACCCGCGGGGAAATCGCGGGCTTTTATTAACGATGTACCTGTTACTTTAGCTATTTTGCAAGAGCTGTCCCGAAAGCTCGTCGATATTCATTCTCAGTTTGAGACTTCTCATCTTTTTTCTGAATCTTATCAATTTGCTATTATTGATGGTTTAGAGAATAAGTCAGATCTGTTGTTAGAATATCAATCTGAATTCCAAAATCTTATACAAGAGAGAGCTCAGCTTAAACGACTGGAAAAGCGATTGGCAGAGGGGCATAAAGAGTCCGATTATTATCGATATCTTTTACAAGAGCTTGAGCAAGCTCAATTGGAACAGCTTAATTTAGAAGAGTTAAAAAGCGAGTTAAGCGCTCAGGAGAATGCAGAAACCATTATAGAACAATTATCCCAAACCTATCAACTTTTACAACAAGATGAAGCTGGTGTATTGGCAATGTTGAATGAAGTCAAACTTAAGCTTTCTCGCATATCCAATTATTCCGAACGTTTCGACCAGCTTTCCGAGCGTATACAGAGTGTATATTTTGAACTAAAAGATATTGGCGATTCCTGTGAAGGTGAGCTAGAAAAGGTACAGATCAATCCCGATGCCATATTGGAGCTCAATACCAAACTTAATCTGGTGAATACTTTATTGGTAAAACACCAGGTGCAAAGCGTGGAAGAGCTTATTGATATTCGTGAGGAATTGGCTCAGCAACAGGACTTAGCAGGCAATTTGGAGCTTCACATCCAAGACAAGCAGGAGTGGCTTCAGAAACAAGCTGAAAAACTGGAGAAATTAGCCACAGTCTTAACCCGGCAAAGAAAGGTAGGAGGGAAAACTTTTGTGGAGAAAAGCTGTCATATCTTGCAACGTTTAGGTTTGGAAAAAGCTAAAATACAGGTTGATTTACAACCGGATATCGACTTCAATGCATATGGCAAAGATAAAATTCAGTTTTTATTTCAGGCCAACTCAGGCTTTCCCCTAAAGCCTATTCAGAATGCCATTTCAGGTGGTGAAAGATCACGGGTGATGTTGGCAGTCAAAAAAATTATGGCTGAAAATGCAGAATTACCTACTCTGATACTGGATGAAATAGACACCGGTGTTTCCGGTCGTGTAGCAGAGGAGATGGGAAAATTAATGCATGAGATGGGAAAAGATATGCAGCTTATCGTGATCACCCATTTGGCTCAGGTAGCCGCAAAAGGAGATAACAATTATAAAGTCTTGAAATCAGAGGTCAAAGGAAAGACCCAATCCACCATTGTCCCCCTTAACCAGGAGAAAAAGTTACAGGAAATCGCACAGCTGCTCAGCGGGAGTAAAATTACCGATGCTGCTATACAGCAGGCAAAAGAGCTAATGAGATAAAGCTTGTCAATTATCATTTTGGTGTGTCTGTTGCTCTTTCCCAACCCCCTTATAATCACGAATACTATAATCGTTTAGTGTTCTCTCTACCTTTATTTCATAAGAGAAAAGCAAAAAGCAATTTTTTTTATCGTTATACATATTCATATGCACTGATGGTAAACAGAAATGGGCTGAGGGGAGTATAGTTTTAATGGTTATTAATCAATAATTTTATATTCTTTCATTAATCTGATGGCGTTCATGGTCTTTGTAACTCCATGTTTTAATTTAAAATCAGGCTCTAGTTTACCTTGGACTTCATTCAATTCAAAACACCGGTTGATGATATGATGGGGATAATCCTCCACCATATTGGTAAGCTCCAAATCATGTGTGGCAATAATGCAGGAAAAGGCCGTATTAAGTGAGATTATTTTTTCTAGAAATAATTGAGAACCCTCTAATTTATCTTTAGAATTAGTGCCTTTTAGGATTTCATCCAGAATAATATAAAGCGGTATATTATTTTCCAAATATTCAAGCAGATGCTTAAGTCTTTTTATTTCTGCATTGAAATAAGAAGTACCATCGGATAAAGAATCGCTCGAGCTCATACTGGTAAATACTTTCATGGGGCGGAAAATAAATTTTTTCGCTGGCAGAGGACACCCATTCATGGCCAGTATAAGATTGACTCCTATTGTTCTAAGAAAAGTACTTTTTCCGGTCATATTCGCTCCTGTGATAATGGCAATATTATTTGAATTCCCAATTGTGAAATTGTTGCTAATACTATTTTCCGAAGATATTAAAGGATGTGAGATCTTCTCTATTTCTAATAAGGGGGAGTTTTCTGAACAAATGGGATAGTTATAATTTTTATTTTTATAAGCAAAAATACCAAAACAAATTAGCGCTTCAAATTCCGAAAATGTATCAAACCAATCTGGGATATGGCTTTTTAGATCGCTCAGAAGCTTATCTATTTTTATGCTATGGTGTAAATTCCATAAAAAAATGGTGTTGAGGATTACCCCCAATAAAGGGGCATGTCCATTTTCAAGATTTTGAATGAGTTGTGCTATTTTCTTCAGAGATATAGAGGCGGAAGGTTTCCTAAGCTTTTCCTGATATGAGTGATTAATTTTAGCCTGAAAAACTTCTTTTTCAATAAAAGAGAAGAGGTCTTTAAATTCATGATATTGAGCAGCTCTTAAATGAATATTAGAATAAGTATTTTTAATTAGCTTTCCATATTTGAGCTTAACAATAAGCGAACTAACACTGATGAAAAGTACGGTGATTCCTAGTATTATCGGAGAAAATTTTGTAAAGATACAGGCTGTTAAAAGGCTGAGGTTAACAATAGAGATTAAGTATAATATTACTCGGGTAAAAGCTGATATTTTTAGAAAGCTGTTATTCGTTTGTTCAAAAACATCCTTATTGAAATTATCCAGATCAAGTAATTTTGCTTTTGCAAGGAAATAGATACACCAGTCCATTTTGGACGAAAGTTCTTTGATCGCCATTTGCCTTTCGTTAATTTGATCGCATTCTATCAGGTGATGGGATAAATAATAAGATAATCTCTGTTTCCCAAGAAATGTTTCGGTTCTATTGATTTTAGAGAATAAAGACTTTTCACCATAGATATCCAAATCTTTATTATAGGGGTGGTGATCAACGTGCTCCATATTGGGTTGTTGATCACAAAATTCTTTTTTTATGCCTAAACATACTTGAACAATATTCTGATAATAAAGAATTACCTCCTGAAATTTTTTTGAAATAAAAATTAACAATAAAAAAACAATACAAGAGATTAAGAATAAGATGAAATAGACATTTAAAGAGGTAGATAAAAATTTATATAGGCTAACAGCAGAGGCGATAAAACTAAAAATCCTTAAAAAACTGATAATATTTCTCTTTTTATTAGTGTTATCAATTAAATATTGGTGGTTTTGTATAATATTTTCTATTTCTTGCATATTATTCTTGTTTAAATTAACAAGCTTCTTTATATAATTTTATTAAAAGCATTTAGCGTTTAGCATCCCGATACGATCCAAATGTCATCTCAGTTAGTAGAGGGAACGGAGCACATAAATTCCACATAATGTCAAGCCACTACCAATAGTTTCTTTCATTTCCTGAGCGTTCAGCTCTAATAAATTCAAATGCTGTAAATTCATAATTTTGAGATTTTTTAACCGACGGATAAACTTAGCATTCATCAAATGTATTTTGTAAATATAACCGTTTAAAAAAGAGTTTCCCTATACAAATTACGACTAAAAATTTTTGCGGATGTAGCCTACTTGAAAAACGAAGTCTTGCGGATTTTTCTTCCTCCAAAACGCTAAAATCTGATTTAGTTTGTGGAGTAAAAATCCATATGATGCGAAAAAACACTCATTTAAATAAAACAAACCATTTAATCCCGAATGTCTTTTTCTGACATAGGTTAAATGATTTGTTCTTATAATTAAAAGAGAATGGCTAAGGTATTTTTTTTAATAGGCTTCTTTTTTAAGGAATTCTGATTCGTTAGTTCACATTAGGATTTCATACTTCCCACCATATCTTCTGGTTTTACCCATTCATCAAACTGTTCTGCGGTCATTAGACCTAGGTTAACGGCTTCTTCTTTTAAAGACGTTCCATTTTTGTGTGCTGTTTTAGCGATTTTAGCCGCATTTTCATAGCCAATATGGGGGTTTAGTGCAGTAACCAACATAAGAGACTGGTCCAATAGTTCTTTTATCCGTTTTTCATTAGGTTCTATTCCTACGGCACAATGGCTGTTAAAGGAGAGACAGGCATCTCCCAAGAGTTGTGCCGACTGTAGAAAGTTATAGGCCATTACGGGTTTAAAAACATTGAGCTCATAATGTCCTTGTGTTCCAGCAAAAGAAATGGTCGTGTCGTTACCCAGCACCTGAGCGCATACCATGGTTATGGCTTCATTCTGGGTAGGGTTTACTTTGCCAGGCATAATGGAAGATCCAGGTTCATTTTCCGGAATAAATATTTCTCCGATACCAGAACGGGGACCCGACGCCAGCATGCGGACATCTTGTGCAATTTTAAACAGGGAGACAGCCAGTTGTTTCAGAGCTCCGTGGGTTTCTACAATAGCATCATGGGCCGCTAAAGATTCAAATTTGTTTCTTGCCGTAATAAAGGGGTGTCCCGTAAATCTTGCAATATATTCTGCCACTTTTAGATCGTAGCCGTCCGGCGTATTCAGCCCTGTTCCTACAGCAGTTCCTCCTAAGGCGAGTTCTGACAGATGTGGAAGTGTATTTTTTATAGCTTTGAGAGCAAACTCCAACTGAGCGACATAACCCGAAAATTCTTGGCCTAAGGTAAGTGGAGTAGCGTCCATAAGATGTGTTCTTCCGATTTTTACAATACTTTTAAAAACTTCCGATTTTTTCTTTAAGGTATTTCTTAGCTTTTCAACAGCCGGTATAGTGTGTTCTGCTACTTTTTTATAGGCTGCAATATGCATAGCGGTGGGGAAAGTGTCATTCGAAGATTGAGACTTATTGACATCGTCATTAGGGTGTAGGGGCGATTTTTCACCTAAGAGACCTGTTTTGTCAAAAAGGGCTTTATTAGAAATTACCTCGTTGATGTTCATATTCGATTGGGTACCAGAACCTGTTTGCCATATTACTAGGGGAAAATGATCATTGAGTTTTCCTTCCAAAATTTCATCACAAACGCTGGAAATCATATCGCGTTTAGCAGATGTAAGCACTCTTAAATCTGTATTAGCGTAAGCAGCAGCTTTTTTAAGGTAAGCAAAAGCTTCTATAATTTCATAGGGCATAGATCCTTCCGGTCCTATTTTAAAGTTGTTTCGGGAGCGTTCGGTCTGTGGTCCCCAGAATTTATCCGCCGGGACCCTCACCTCTCCCATTGTATCATATTCTTTCCTATAATTCATTGTGATTTAAATTTTTTATAAAGTTAAGCAAATCGAAGTCTTAATCCAATTTATAATAATTATAAATATAGTTATGGGAGCTGATTTTGCTCATAGTAAGCCTTATAGAGGTTCTAGAATTGTTATTTTTACATCTATAAATAAATTAAGATATAACAATGGAATTTCATTATCAGGAGCCTTTTCCTATTTTAAAAGATGACACTCTCTATAAAAAAATTACTACAGATTATGTACAAATTGAAAAATTAGGAGATCGAGAAATACTGATTGTAGATCCTAAAGGATTAGAGATTTTAGCCGAAGAAGCACTTAAGGATGTTTCTTTTATGTTAAGATCTTCTCACCTACAGAAGTTAAAATTTATTCTTGAGGATCCTGAAGCTACAGATAACGATAGATTTGTAGCGTATAATTTACTACAAAATGCCTCTGTAGCGGTGAAGGGGGCTCTGCCTTCTTGCCAAGATACGGGTACGGCGATCTGTGTAGCACAGAAGGGAGAAAATGTATATACGGGTGCTAATGATGCAGAATGGATATCAAAAGGAATTTACAATACCTATAAAAAGCAGAATTTAAGATATTCTCAAGTGGTTCCGATCAGTATGTTTGAAGAAAAAAATTCCGGATGCAACTTACCGGCTCAGATTGATATTTATGCCAGCCAAGGAAATGTGTATAAATTTTTATTTTTAGCGAAAGGAGGGGGATCAGCGAATAAAACTTTTCTTTATCAAAAGACAAAATCATTGCTTAACGATAAAGCGCTTGAGGAATTTATCAAATCAAAGATAATGGATCTGGGAACGGCGGCTTGTCCTCCCTATCATTTAGCCCTGGTAATTGGTGGGACTTCTGCTGAAGCCAACCTTGCAGCCGTGAAAAAGGCCAGTGCCGGTTATTATGATTATCTTCCTACAGAGGGAAATATCGGAGGGAGAGCATTTCGCGATTTGGAATGGGAAAAACGAGTACAGAAAATATGTGAGGAAACCGTAATCGGAGCTCAATTTGGAGGAAAATATCTCACCCATGATGTGCGTGTGATACGCCTGCCCCGCCATGCCGCATCATGCCCTGTAGGAATGGGAGTATCTTGCTCTGCCGATAGAAATATCAAGGGTAAAATTACGAAAGATGGAATTTTTTTAGAGCGCTTGGAAGCAAATCCCGAGATCTTTTTACCTAAAACACCACCACAACTGGAATCGCCTGTAACGGTAGACCTAAACAGACCCATTAAAGAAATATTGGCGGAATTATCAAAATATCCGATTAAGACGAGGCTGATACTCAACGGAACTTTAATTGTAGCTAGGGACATTGCCCATGCGAAGATAAAAGAGTTGCTCGATAGCGGAAAGCCGATGCCAGATTATTTTAAAAATCATCCTATTTATTATGCGGGGCCAGCAAAGACACCTGAGGGTATGGCTTCAGGAAGCTTTGGGCCTACTACTGCGGGAAGAATGGATGTGTATGTAGATGAATTTCAGTCGCATGGAGGTAGTATGATTATGCTGGCGAAAGGCAATCGCAGCAAAGAGGTGAGCCAGGCCTGTGCAAAATATGGAGGTTTCTATCTCGGCTCTATAGGGGGACCGGCAGCCATTCTTGCAAAAGAGAATATTAAATCTGTGGAAGTCGTGGATTTTGAAGAACTCGGTATGGAGGCCGTAAGAAAAATTGAGGTTGTTAATTTTCCGGCTTTTATTATTACCGATGATAAGGGGAATGATTTCTTTGCCAATTTAGCCCATTAGGGTTTATTAAAAAAAATGAATATGAAATAAAAAATAGAAGAAAAATTCTTTTGTATACCAGTAAAAATATTTTACTTTTGCTCCATAAAATTTTAGAGGAATGATCTTATCATCTTTTTGGCCGTTTTATCAATTTCTTTGGACTATTTATTTCTTTGTCATGTTCTTGGCGGGATTTTGGTGTATCTTTATGTTCTCCTCTTATATTGTTCCATTGTGGTTAACCGAAGGCCTATTGGAGTATTTTGGGAAAAAAAATAAAAACTTTGACCCAGAAGAAGTAAGATATAAAAATCTGTATGAGCAGGAAGGAATAGAGCTTATCTATCGTAGACCTGCGGGGCAGGCGCCTGTAGGAGGAGGGGCTGCACACTAAGTTTAGAGCAAAATAATATAAATCTAATCCGTTTTTCTGTTTGGAAGAGCGGATTTTTCTGTTTGGATCTGTATTAGGGTTATCTTTAAGATTTTATCATCTTTTTAAATTCCGTATATTTGCCCCCTAAAATTCCATTATGTCAAAGAGTTTAGTCCCGAAGTTGGAAGCCATAAAACAGAGATATAACGAAGTTGCCGATTTGATTATTCAACCCGATGTTATTTCCGATCAGAAAAGATATTCTTCGCTCAATAAAGAATATAGCGATTTAGGAAAAATTGTAAAAGTATATGATCAGTATAAGTTGGCATTAGATACCATTAAGGAGTCCGAGGAGCTAATTGCTGATGGCTCTGATAAGGATCTGGTGGATTTGGCCAAGATGGAAAAACAGGAGGCACAGGGAAAAATTCCTGAACTTGAGGAAGAGCTAAAAGTCTTATTGATTCCTAAAGATCCCGCTGATGATAAAAATGTAATTGTGGAACTACGTGCCGGAACAGGAGGAGATGAGGCCGCTATTTTTGTGGAAGATATCTACAGAATGTACTCTATGTATTTCAAAATCAAAGGCTGGAGGCATGAGGTAACCGATGCTAATGAGGCTTCTAAAGGCTATAAGGAGCTTATTATGAAGGTAGAAGGAGAAGGCGTCTATGGTATTATGAAGTTCGAATCTGGTGTTCACCGTGTGCAGCGGGTTCCAGAGACGGAATCCCAAGGTCGTGTTCATACCTCTGCGATTACTGTGGCTGTTCTTCCGGAAGCCGAAGAGGTTGATGTAGAAATTAATCCTGCGGATATCGAAATGCAAACTTCACGTTCAGGAGGAGCAGGAGGACAAAATGTGAATAAAGTAGAAACCAAAGTACAGCTTACCCATAAACCCTCAGGTATTGTAGTCGTGTGTCAGCAAGCGCGTTCTCAGTTGGCTAACCGTGAGTTGGCTATGGAAATGCTCCGTGCTAAATTGTACGATATAAAGTTGCAAGAAGTTCAGGGTGATATTGCTGCACAGCGTAAGACCATGGTTTCTACGGGGGATCGTTCGGCTAAGATTAAAACCTATAATTATCCACAGGGAAGAGTAACCGACCACCGTATCAATAAATCCATTTATAATCTTGATGCTTATATGAACGGTGATATTGGTGAGATGATAGATGCCGTGATCATGGCAGAAAATGCTGAGAAAATGAAGGGAGAAGAAGAGCATTTTTAAACGGGAACCAAAATAAATAATAAGGGGGTGAAAATTCGTCCCCTTTTACTTTGGAATGTTCGTTATGATAGTGAGGGATAAAGACTACACTTACTTTTATAGTCCTTTATCGATATAACCATCATAGCTTATAGGTTGGCGATCGGTAAAATTGATAGATAAACGGGCTTTTCCATTATTAAAGATGTCTAAATACATCGTCTGAATGTTTTGTACATCATGGATTTGTAGCGTCACGTAATAACGGTTTTTATTTTTCTTTTTGAGAATGCTTATGTTCTTAGATTTGAATTTCACACTGTTTTTAGAAGGATCGATCGTCGGAGAGAATACCCTTCCAAAGTAAGGTAGATCAACCTTTATTAAGGTGTGTTCTAAGCTAAATCCATAGACGTAGTCAAGATTTAATATTCCCCATCCTGAACCTGTAGGGCGTAGAGATCCTAATATATTCATTGTCGCCTGATCCATGGGATAAGCCTTTGTCGCTACAAAGGTATAATTATCCTGCTCCACTAAATCAATTACCTTGCTTGCTTCCGCATAGTTAACGGTAGAGGAACAACCTATTATACAGGGTATAAATAGCCCCATGAGCAGACCTATACATAATTTTTTCATTTTTAAAACTTTATTTTAAAATCTAGATTAATTGTTTTTTTGCTCCACTAAGTTATACAATTATCAAATGATTTTATTTCTTTTGGAATAGAATTTGATTTTTATACAGATTAATAAATTTACTTCTATGAGAATATTAAGCATGATCGGTTTAGTTATTATAATGATAGCTTTCATAGGGTGTGTCACCAACCCTATCACCGGTAGACAATCCATACAAATGATCAATAGTAGTCAGATCAATGCCATGGCTTTGCAACAATATAGGACCACCCTATCCAAGCACAAAGTCATTGCAGGTGGTGAAGCGAATCGGGTGAGGGGTGTAGGAGAAAGAATCGCTAATGCTGCCAGAAATTATTATAGAAACATAGGAAGGGAAAGAGATTTAGCGAATTATAATTGGGAGTTTAATCTTATACAAGATCAACAGCTCAATGCGTGGTGTATGCCTGGAGGTAAGGTTGCGGTATATACAGGAATTTTGCCGATAACCCAAGATGATACAGGTTTGGCGGTTGTAATGGGACATGAAATTTCCCATGCCTTAGCCGGACACGGTAACGAAAGAATTTCTCAGGCTACATTGGCACAGTATGGTGGACAATTGGTGGGGGTTTCCATCAGTAATGCGCAAATTGCGGGAATATTTAATCAGTTATATCCTCTTAGTGCTCAGGTAGGTCTTTTGGCCTATGGCAGGAAACAAGAATCAGAAGCCGATCAGATGGGGCTTTATTTAATGGCTATGGCGGGTTATGACCCACGCCAGGCCCCTGCTTTCTGGGATAGAATGCAAAAAGCCTCTGGCCCTACGGGAACACCGGCTTTCCTATCTACCCACCCCAGCCCAGCGAACCGAAAGACCGCTTTGGAGGCCATGATGCCTAAAGCTTTGGTTTATTATAGAAGTGCGCTTGGGAAATAATGATTTTAATTGCAAAAAATACTATATTTGATATAATAGTATTTTTAATTTTCACAATATGAAAAATTTGACATTTGTAGGGGTTATATTTTTAGCTATAGGGGTCGTGTTATTCTACCTTAATGATATGGCATTAGATCTTCAGGTGGTATATGGAGCCCTAGGAGGTATAGGCGTTGGGCTTATTTTTGGTGGTATTGTAGGGTATATAAGCAAAGCAGCAGCCGTAAAAAAAGAGCATAAAATGCGGGAGTTTAAACAACTACAAAAAGAAAAAGAAGATTGGGAAAAACAAGCACAATCTATTCAGAATACAGGATCAGAGGAAGAACAAAGCCGGAATATTTAACATTCCGGCTTTTGTTTATTAGCAAGTTCTAATTTACTTCTTAAAAATCGTAACCTAGACCCAAGATAAAGAAGCTCGGGCGGTTGTCGTAATTAATTTTGGAATTATTGCCGGCAACATTGTTGACGAATTTACGCTGGTCTTTAGACAGGGCACCTTCATATCGGGCGTTAATGATTAATTTTGAGA
Organism: Elizabethkingia argenteiflava; assembly: GCF_009904105.1. Classification (GTDB taxonomy): domain Bacteria; phylum Bacteroidota; class Bacteroidia; order Flavobacteriales; family Weeksellaceae; genus Elizabethkingia; species Elizabethkingia argenteiflava. Next base: position 33,318 of record NZ_JAAABJ010000651.1, read on the forward strand.
TCTTTAGATTCGCACCAAATTGGTATCCAACTGAGAAATTCTTAGAACCTTCTTCTTTAAAGTTTTTAAAAGTTTCATTATTGGATAGGTTGGTCGAAAATACGGGACCTATAAAAGCGCTAAGAGGCCCTATAAGGTCATAACCTACCAATACAGGGATATCCAGTCTATTGCTTTTAGCAGCAAGTTCAACTTGGTTACCATTAGCTTCCACATAGGTGCTTTTACTCTTAAAATTGGTGTAATAAACTTCTGGCATTAAAAATAAGGAAATTACGGGCAATTTAATCTTGGCTGATAATCCAACATTGAAACCGGCATTATCTTTAGGGCTTCTAATAGCTCCCTGAGCAGCGCTACTAATATCTTTCCACTTGGAGGATGAAGTATTCACTAAGGTATTGGCTCTTACTCCGAAACTAACCTGAGCCTGTGCAACAATCGCTGCACTAAGCATTAAAAAGACGAATAACTTTTTCATAATTTAAAATTTTGTTTTTATTTAGAATTCTGTTTTTTTTCTAATAAGGTTTTTCTTAATTCCTTAAATAAGGCTGAAGAATAAACGAAATCGATTAAATGTTGATTGTCGGCTGTAAGAATATTATGCATAGAGCCTTCCCACTCTTCCAGTCCGTTTCTCAGGTATACAATTTTTTCACCTATTGTCATCACTGAGTTCATATCATGGGTATTGATGATGGTTGTGGTCTTATATTCTTCGGTAATTTCTTTTAACAACTCATCAATGACTATTGAAGTATTGGGATCCAGTCCGGAGTTGGGTTCATCGCAGAACAAATACTTGGGATTATTCACAATAGCACGTGCAATAGCTACCCTTTTTTGCATGCCTCCGGATATTTCTGAAGGGGATTTTGTATTAGCATTTTCTAGCTTTACTCTTCCTATCACATCGGTTACCCTTTTTTTCTTCTCCTGATAAGTGAGATTGGTGAACATATCCAAAGGGAACATAATATTTTCTTCCACCGTCATAGAGTCAAAAAGAGCACTTCCTTGAAAAACCGTTCCTATTTCAGATCGAATACTCTGTTTTTCCTCTCGGCTTATTTGAACAAAATTTCTTCCATCGAAATCTATATCTCCGGAGCTAGGGTTGAAGACGCCGAGTAAACATTTGAGAAAAACCGTTTTCCCAGAGCCACTTTGGCCTATAACCAAATTAATTTTACCATCTTCAAAGCGAGTAGAGATGCCTTTTAGCACTTCAATATCATCAAAGCTTTTTCTTAATGCTTTTACTTCTATCATTAGCTTAGGAATAATTGAGTGAGTATTAAATTAGCGATAATAATAGCTACAATAGTCCATACAACGGCCTGTGTACTGGCTCTGCCCACTTCCAGTGAACCTCCTTTTACGTTATAACCGAAAAATGCAGGAACCGTAGCGATCAAAAATGCAAACACGCCCGTTTTAAAAAAGGCATACCAGATAAAGTAAGCGGGCATATACATTTGTATTCCCACAATATAATCGGCTTTTGTCCAGTTACCGGTAAGTTCTCCGGCGCCATACCCACCTAGGATTCCAAAAACAATGCTAATAGCGATCAGAAGGGGATTAAACAGGACACTGGCTACAATTTTGGGCAGAATTAAAAAATTGGGTGAATTTACGCCCATAATTTCTAGAGCATCGATTTGTTCGGTTACGCGCATGGTCCCGATACTTGATGCAATATAGGAACCTACTTTTCCAGCAAGAATCACACTGATAATAGTAGGTGAGAATTCTAATATTAGAACGACTTTAGTAGCATAGCTAATAAAGGAATGAGGAATAGGAAAAGCAGAAGCATTGAAATTATTGTACATCTGTATGGCGACTACAGCACCTACGAATATCGAGGTAAATAGAACCAATCCAAAGGAATTAACCCCAAGATCATTAATTTCTCTCATTAAAAGCTTCATAAAAACTCTCATTTTTTGAGGTTTCTGGAAGGTTTTGCCTAATAGTATGAAATACTCGCCTATCGCGCCCAAAAGTTTTAACATATTGCGAAATTAAGATTTTTATTTAAATGCCATGACTGAATAATTAAATATTGTTTTCTTTTTTATAGGGCTTTATGATCTCAAACACCGCTTAAAAGATGCTTTATTGATCTGGTAATAAGTAAAATAGACTTATAAATAAAAACATAAAAATATAAAAATATTTTTATACCCAAGACAATCAGCTTAATACCAAGTCATCCTAACTAGAGGGAATATAGGTCCAAGAATTCTGAAATTCTTAGGTAATTCCCTAAAGGGCGAAAACAGATTCACTCTTCCAACTAAGGAGAAGCTATTTAAGGGATATTTAAATATTTATGAGTTTGTATAGAGGCTTGCCACTCGGGATGCTCTAGTATATAGGCCGTAATTTTAGGGTACATTTCTTCTTTTTTGCTCCATTCGCTTTGTAGATAGCATTTACAGCTATCCGACACTTTAGCAGCTTGTTCTTCTGCAAATTTGAAATCGTGGTTATTGAATATAACAACCTTTAGTTCATGGGCTTTTTGGTAGATGGCTTCTAGGGGAAGACCCGTTTTTTTAGGGGAGAGCGTAATCCAGTCCAGGTATCCGCTTAAAGGGTAGGCACCTGAAGTTTCAATATGAATCGTGCAGCCCTGTTCTTTTAGTTTAGCGGTTAGAATTTCTAAGTTCCACATCAAGGGTTCTCCACCCGTTAAAATAATAGTTTTACATTCTTTTGAAGCGGTTATTGCCAGCTCCTCTACTTCCATAAGAGGATGTAAATCGGCATCCCAACTCTCCTTTACATCGCACCAGTGGCAGCCAACGTCGCAGCCTCCTAACCGGATGAAATATGCCGCTTTTCCACTATGGGCACCTTCTCCCTGCAGCGTATAAAAGTGCTCCATTACAGGGAGTATTTTACCTTCTTTTAATAAGATATCTTGCTCTTTATTCATTTTCATTAATCATTATACACAGATGTTTTATAGGCGATAAGAGTGTTTTTCATAAGCATCGCTCTAGTCATGGGGCCCACTCCGCCCGGTACGGGTGTAATCCAACTGGCCTTTTTCTGGCAGCTATCAAAATCCACATCACCTGCCAGGTGGTAGCCTTTTTCGGAGTTATCCTCTACTCGGGTGATTCCTACATCAATAATCACAGCATTTTCTTTTATCATGTCCGCTTTCAGAAAATAAGGATCTCCCAATGCGGTAATGACAATATCTGCTTTCTTTATATGCGCTTCAATATCCTTGGTGTAAGAGTGGGTAAGGGTTACTGTAGCATTTCCTGGGAAATCTTTTCGACCCATTAAAATACTCATAGGCCGCCCTACAATGCGACTTCTGCCAATAATCACACAGTGCTTACCCTGGGTTTCTATCTGGTATTTTTCCAGTAGGGTTAAGATCCCAAAAGGCGTTGCGGGTAAAAAACTGTCCATTTCCAATGCCATCTTACCAAAGTTCTCTGGGTGAAAGCCATCCACATCTTTTCGGGGATCGATGGCCATAATAATTTTTTCCTGATCAATTTGTGCAGGTAGTGGCAGCTGGACGATAAAACCATCTATTTTTTTAGACTTATTTAACTCCTGGATTTTTTCCAATAGTTCAGATTCGGAAACCGTAGCCGGAAATTTGACCAATGAGGAAGTGAAACCTACTTCTTCACAATCTTTTACTTTACTATTTACATAAGCTTTGCTCGCAGCATTATTCCCCACCAATATTGCAGCTAAATGGGGAGGGCGTCTCTTGTTTGCAATAATTTTTTGTACTTCCGCTCTTATTTCCTGTTTTATTTCTTTGGATACGATTAAACCATTAAGGATGTTTGCCATTTTTCTTTTTTTTACTTTTTATAGATTTATCCTATTTATACTTTTTATAAAAATTAATTAATCCATTTGTAGAGCCATCATGGGATGTGATCTCATTTGGTTTTTGTAGTTCCGGAAGAATTTTGTTGGCCAATGCCTTTCCTAATTCTACCCCCCATTGGTCGAAGCTAAAAATATTCCAGATCACTCCCTGAGCAAATATTTTGTGTTCGTAGAAAGCAATTAATTGTCCCAAGCTAAAGGGGGTAAGTGCTTCAAAAATAAAAGAATTGGTAGGTTTGTTGCCCAGGAAGGTTTTAAAGTTGGTCAGAAAACTGACTTCTGTTTCATTTTTTTTGGTTTTCTTTAATTCCAGAACAACCTCTTCTTTAGTTTTACCGAAAGCTAAAGCTTCCGTTTGGGCAAAAAAGTTAGCCATAAGCTTCTCTTGATGGTCGCTGAGAGGATTGTTAGATTTAGCATAAGCGATAAAATCTGCGGGGATAAGTTCCGTACCTTGGTGTAATAATTGATAAAAAGCGTGTTGCCCATTGGTGCCGGGTTCTCCCCATATAACAGGGCCTGTTTTGTAAGCTATAAAAGCACTGCTTCTATCTACAGATTTGCCGTTACTTTCCATATCTCCCTGTTGTAGATAGGCAGGGAACCGGTCTAAGTATTGGCTATAGGGTAGTATGGCATAGGAGCTGGCATCAAAAAAGTTGCGGTACCAAATCCCTAACAAAGCCATTATTACAGGTATGTTATTCTGAAATTCTGTATTTCGAAAGTGTTGATCGCTATTTTGTGCTCCGCGCAGGAGTTGTTCGAAATTATCATATCCTACAGCGAGGATGATACTTAAACCTATAGCGCTCCACAGTGAATATCTTCCGCCTACCCAATCCCAGAATTGGAAAATATTTTCTTCGGCAATACCAAAATTTTTCACCACTTCAACATTGGTAGAAATAGCAACAAAGTGTTTTGCAACATCTTGTTCCCTTCCTGCTTGCAGGAACCACGATTTTGCCGATAGCGCATTGGTCATGGTCTCTTGGGTAGTGAAGGTTTTGGAAGCAATGATAAATAAAGTAGTTTCGGGATTGAGGTTTTTAAGTACCTCCGCAAGATGGTTTCCATCTACATTGGAAACGAAATGGGTGTTTAATCGTGTTTTATAATGTTGCAGTGCATTGCACACCATCACAGGTCCTAAATCGGAGCCGCCTATCCCAATATTCACGATATCGCTAAAGGGTTTACCAGAAAAACCCTTATGCTGGCCTGAAATAACTTTCTCTGAGAAAGTTTTCATCTGTGCCAGTACCCTCAGAATATCCTCGTTGATATCTTCACCTTTGATGGTAATTTTCTCCTCTCCAAAATTCCTTAGTGCTGTATGGAGAACTGCGCGATTTTCAGTCTGGTTAATAAAATCACCAGTAAACATTTTTTCAATAGCATCTTTGAGCTGACATTCTTCGGCTAGTTTCAAAAGTAGCTTGAGAACTGTTGAATCAATAAGGTTTTTAGAGTAATCGAACAGCAAGTTTTCTTTTTGAATTGAAAACTCCGAAAACCTATTTTTATTTTCTTGAAATAAATATTTTAGATCAAAATTATGGGTAGCAAAATAATCTTTTAATAAGGCCCAGGTTTTGGTTTCTGTCGGATTAATGGTGTTTAAAGACATTGATTTAATCTTTTTTTAAGATGCAAATTTAAGCAATCGTATTGGATTTCTTGGACTTTGCTAACCGAATAATCCATAAAAAAGAGACGGTGATAGAACGTCTCTTTTTATTTGATTTTTAATTCAATATTCGAAATTTTAGCGATCAGTATTGCTTAGAATTCGAGTTTAGGGTAATCCTAAGTTACAGAAAATCCTTAATTATAGCTATAGTCTCAGAAAGTTTCAAGAGAGTTCCACTAGATCTAGCTTTATTGTGGATAAGTTAGAAATAAAAATTATGCGATTTTTTTCATAATCTGTTCATGGAGATGTAATATCTACTTAAGTATAAAAAATTCCCTCTGATAATAGTCAATGAACCGGGTTCTTTTGACTAAATACTCTGCGCTTTTTAAAATTTTATTCTGCTGAAGGTATGCTTATTTTTTTCGGAGTGAGCCTGTTTTTATACTGATACAGCACATGGTCACTATTTAGAGCTGCAAAGTGGAGTTTCTTTATAAAATGGACTTACTGTATTCTTTATCTTTATTAAGGCTAGCCGATGAGTTTTTTGTATTTATAAATATTATCCAAGATAGCCCAAAGGTTAAGAAGACTTAGCACTCCGGTAATGATTAAGCCTAATGGATCATTCAGATTATAAAGCAGTATACCTATCATAATCGGAAAAATCATAATAGCTCCGATTGCCCTTGTTTTAGGAGGGATAATTAACATTCCCCCTAAAACTTCTACAACGGCAACTATATACATAAGGCCGGTAATAGAAGATAGGCTGGTGAATGCTTTTTGCTGATAGGGAGAGGGTTTTGGAGCGGGCATATAATTAAGAAATTTGTCGAGACCTGCATTGATAAGGATGAGCCCAAATAATAAGAAAATGATAAATTTTATAACTCTCATGGTTTAATGATTTAATAGTTGTAAACGAAATTAAAAAAAATAAGCTTTACACATTATTGTAAAGCTTATTTTTTTAATATATATTACAAATAATATATTTAAAGTGCTATTTCTATCACTTCATTCATTTTGTTTACATAATGTATATTGAGATTTTTCAGATATTCTTTTTTAATCTCTTCAACGTCTTTTTGATTGGCTGCGCATAGAATAACGTCTTTTATTCCGGCTCTTGTTGCAGCGAGTAACTTTTCTTTTATACCACCTACAGGCAATACTTTCCCCCTCAGAGTGATCTCTCCGGTCATGGCCAGATTGGGTTTTACTTTTTGATTGGTAAAGCTAGAAACCATTGAGGTGAGCATTGCAATACCTGCCGAAGGCCCATCTTTAGGAGTGGCGCCTTCCGGTACGTGTATGTGTATGTTTTTGTCGTTCAATTCATCTTCTCTAATACCAAGGGTTTCATACTTGGCTTTGATATATTCTAAAGCTATAGTCGCCGATTCTTTCATAACGTTTCCTAAGTTTCCAGTCATGGTGAGGGTGGTGCCCTTTCCCTTAGATAAGATGCTTTCAATAAATAAAATATCTCCCCCTACGCTGGTCCAAGCTAGGCCTGTTACCACCCCGGGTACATCTGTAGTTTCAGACAGGCTTTTAGGACGGGGAACCCCCAGTATTTCATCTATTTTTTCGGTGGTGATTTTGGTGTCATAGGTGTTTTCCATAGCTTTTTGTAAGGCTACCCACCGTATAATTGATGCGATGTTTTTCTCCAGCCTTCTTACACCACTTTCGGAGGTGTGGGCTTCTATAATATGTGCGATTTCTTTGCTCCCTAACTTAATTGCATCAGAGCTCAATCCATTTTCTTTTAGTTGCTTACTGATGAGGTGTCTTTTGGCAATTTCAGTCTTTTCTTCAAGCGTATAGCCAGACAGGTCTATAATTTCCATTCTGTCTAGTAAGGGACGTTGAATCGCACTTATATTATTGGCAGTTGCAATAAACATGACTTTAGATAAGTCATAGCCATATTCCAGAAAATTATCGTAGAAGGCATTATTCTGTTCTGGATCTAAAACTTCTAAAAGAGCAGAAGAGGGGTCTCCGTGTATGCCGGAGCCTATCTTATCGATCTCATCTAGTACCACCACTGGATTTGAAGTTTCAGCTTTCTTTATAGCTTGAAGAATTCTTCCCGCCATAGCGCCTATGTAAGTTTTACGGTGTCCGCGAATTTCGCTTTCATCATGTAGTCCGCCCAAAGAAATGCGAATATACTTTCGTCCCAGAGCATCTGCTATTGACTTTCCTAAAGAGGTTTTACCCACACCAGGAGGACCAGATAGACAGAGAATAGGAGATTTCATGTCATTTTTCAGTTTGAGCACTGCCATATGCTCTAAAATTCTTTTCTTAATATCTTCCAGACCAAAATGGGCCTTGTCTAAAATGCGTTGTGCTTTTTTAAGATCAAAACTATCTTTGGAGTAGTTACCCCAGGGAAGATCGGTAAAGAAATCCAGATAATTACGCTGGACATTGTAATCAGGAGAGTTGGGATTTTGGCGAAGAAGCCTTGAAAGTTCTTTTTGGAAGTGCTGTTCAACATCTTGGTTCCAGTTTTTCTTCTTTGCTTTTTCACGCAGTTCTTCAGCATCGCCTTCTGTACCTCCGCCTAATTCCTCTTGTATGGTCTTTATTTGTTGGTTTAGAAAGTATTCTCGTTGCTGTTTATCCAGGTCGCGGCTGGTTTTCTGATGTATCTGATTTTTTAGCTCTATTTTTTGAAGGTCTTCAAAAAGAAGCTCATAGCATTTGGAGGCTCTCTGATAGAGATCTTTAATCTCCAGTAGCTGTTGCTTTATCTCCGGAGTAAAGCTCGCATTTGAACAGACAAAGTTGAGCAAGTCTATTTCTCCCGATATATTTTTTACGGCAAAATTTGCGGCATTAGGTATATTCGGATCAATCTCAATAATGCGTAAGGCAATATCTTTAATATTTTCTATTAAAGCGGAGAATTCTTGTTTTTCTTTTTTAGATTCAGTATCCTTTAGTCGGGAGATTTCAGAAGTGAAATAAGGCTCTTTAGAGAGCGTTTTTTTTATTTTACACCGCTCTACTCCTCTAATGATTGCGGTAATATTTCCTTCAGGAAGATTAATTATTTTTAGGATCTTACCTAGGGTGCCAATACTATTTAATGAAGCAAGACTGGGTTCCTCTTCTGAAGCATTCTTTTGACTGGTTACTGCGATAAGTTTTCCTTGTTGGTGAGCTTCTTGCAGTAGTTTGATAGATTTTTCTCTTCCCGCGGTAATAGGCATAATTACCTTTGGGAACAACACTATATTACGTACTGCAAGCAGAGGGAATATTTTTTGTTTTTTTTCAGTCTCTTTTTCATGGTTATTTTGTATATCTTCTTCGATAATGTTGAAGCCCTCCTCTAAGAAATCTTCGATCTCTAATATTTCTTTGTCACTCATAACTTGTGTCAGTTTGTCATAATAAAAATAAGCTCTATTGGAAAATGATCCGGGAGTAGCCCTATTCTCCAATTAGATACTATGGCGCAATAGCCATGCCATAGTATAATAATGTGCTTTTTAGGACAAATTTTCTTTCTTTGTTATTTATGCATGATGAATTTCCTTTTTACAAGTACTTCAACCTTATCTCTAATATTTGAAGGTGGGAATTAGATGTTGTTTTTAGAGCTGTAGAGCTGTAGTTTTTGGAAAGACTTTAGAAGAGGCATTCTCAGTTTCTTTATCAGGATTCAATAGCCTTTTTTTGATGATACTGCTCATGTCTTCTGGAAGCTGGCTCCCGATGAGTATCTTTTTCCCATTCATGAGGGTGATTTTGATCGCTTGACTACCTTTCATAGTATAAACGACTTCATCTTCTGCTTCTCGGTAACCCCATCCCCAATAATCCGTGAGTGGAGAATATTGCTTTACCGATATTTCTTCCATGTCTATCCAAGGATAAGAGCGATGGGAACAGAAAGGGAAATATCTTATGTGTAGTCCGTCTTCTTTGATGAGCGCTCTCAGTGTTATCTGGTGGCAGAAATATAAAAAGCAGATATAAAAGACTGTGACCACGCTTAATGCAATAGAAGCAGTAGGGGTATTATCTAGGCTTTTATCTAGTATAAAGTATTGATATAGTGTATATAGCATTAGGGTTAAGGGACTCCATAGCAGAACATAACACCAAGTAGATAATTTTTGTTTTTCTTCATATAAGATATTATTATTCATTGTTATTTGGTTTTTTAATATATTTTGGTTATAAAAATACATTTTTTTTGGAATATAAAGTAGCATTGTAAAAATAATATATTTGATTTAGCTAGAAGTTTCTTCTTTGTATTAGGAACAGGCATACGAATGATATGTGGCATATTTTTTATTTCAAATCTGGAGGGGTACTAAAAAAAATTCTTTATTCCACTAAAAATGTTTATTTTCGCACCTTAATGTTAGAGTTCAACCCGAATAGATTTAAACGAAATATATTGATTAATGGCAGTTTTAGGTGAAATTAGAAAGAGACCTTGGATTTTAATAGGTTTTTTAGCCATTGCGCTTTTGGCTTTTTTGGTGAATCCCGATAGCTTGGATAAAGTGTTTGGAAAAGATCCTAATATTTTAGGAGTAATAAATGGAGAAAAAATTACCCGCGAGGAATTAGATAGCCAGCTTTTCCTCTTACAGCAACAGGGACAAGGACAACCTAAAGAAGTGTTAGAAGAGCAGGCATGGAAAATGCTGGTACAATCTAAATTAATAGAGCAGCAATTCAATAAACTGGGATTAGAATTAAGCGATGAGATGTTCTGGAATCAGATCCAGTACGATCCTATGTTCGCACAAAATCCTCAACTGTTCGATGCGAAAGGCAATTTTAAACTCCAGGAGTTAAAAAGGGAGATAGAATCGATAAAAGCCCAGAGCCCAGAACAATATTCTAACTGGTTACAAATAAAGCGAGGGATTCAATATCGAATCATGGCAAGACAATTTTTTGCCAATATTACCTCAGGTGTGACCGCTAATAACAAAGAAGCTGCTGAAATTTTAAAGCAACAACAACAACAGGCGAATATTGATTATGTAAAAGTAGACTATACCGGCTTCCAAAGAGCTAACCCTGTAAAGGTCACCACTCAGGATCTTGCAAACTATATTAAACAACATCCTCTACAATTTAAAACAGAGGCCTCTAGAAATATAGGAATGGTGGCATTCCTTGCAAAACCTAGCGCACAGGATGAATCAGCTGCGTTAGCAGAAATTAATAAGTTATATACGCAGGGTATAGATATGGGGGATGGAATTGAAAGTTTTCAAAATACCAAGAATGACTCTATGTTTGTAAAGGTAAACTCTGAATATCCTTTCAATCCTCAGTATTTACCACTGAGCCAACAGCCTGATCAGATCAAGGGTTTTTTGAATACGGCAGGAATAGGACAATCCTTTGGTCCTTATAAGGTAGAAGATCGCTATTTTTTTGTTTCCAAACTGATAGGGAAGCAACGAGGAGATTCTGTGAAATCAAGGCATATTCTTATTGCGTTTAAAGGGAGTCCTGCGGATCAAGCAGGAGCAGAGAAGAGAACAAAAGAAGAAGCCAAGAAATTGGCAGATAGTATCGGGGGCATTATAAAAGCCAATCCTGCAAAATTTGTAGATTTCTTAAAGTTCTCAGCTGATTCAGGTTCTGCCGCACAAGGTGGAGAGTTAGGCTGGACTACACCGGAAACACCCTTTGTTCCAGAATTTAAGGCTTATTTAGAGCATAATCCAAAAGGAGCTGTAGGAGTAGTTGCTACACAGTTTGGGTATCATATTATTAATATTGAAGATAAGAAACCTGGGCCTATAGGGTATAAAGTGGCCAATCTTGTAAAAGAGATTAAGCCTTCTGAAAAAACCACCAATACGGTCTATACACAAGCTAATAAATTTATCCAGGAGGTACAAGGAAAGAGTTTTAATGAATTTAGTAGTATAGCTAAGAAAAACAACTATATATTTGTTAACCCTAAAATGGCAAAACGTTTTCAGGGACAGATTCAAGGGATTAATACCGATAAAGATGCAGAGGTGCTGGCTTGGGCTTTTGATAAAAAGACGAAAATTGGAGATACCAATATCTTTACGAGCAGTAATGGAGATTATATTGTCGCTTATCTAAAAACTAAGCAGGAAGCAGGGCTTGTTGATCCTGAATCGGTTCGCTCAGAAATAGAACCTCTTGTTAAAAACCAACTCTTGGCGCAGAAGATTATTTCCAAGATCAATGCTCAAAAAGTTACTTCATTAGATCAGTTGGCTAAGCTTTTCGGTGTCGTAAAAGAGAGTCAGCAGGTAGGCATTTTTAATACCATGATTTCAGGAGGAATGGAACCTAAGGTAGCTGGGGCAGCATTTGGTGTAAAGCCCAATCAATTATCCAGACCCATAGAAGGTAGAACCGGAGTATATATGTTGGTGACGAAGTCTATCAGTCAAAATAATAAACAAGGTGGAGATGTTAAATCTGTGGTTCAGACGCTAATGCAGCAGAATGCACAGCAATATAGCCAAGCCTTATTGCGCAGTCTTGAGGATCAGGCAAATATTAAGGACTATAGGATAGAAATTTATAATAAAACAGCCCATAGAAACTAAGGCTAGAATACAGATTAAATATACTAAAAGCAACCCCTAGGGGTTGCTTTTAGTATTTATTGAATAATTTTTTGTACCTCAAAAAACCTTATATTTGCCTATTAAAATATATATTAGTGAAAATTTCCAAAGAAGTTAAAGCAGGGTTAATTGCGATTTTAGCCATTGTTGGTTTTATTATGATCTTTCAGTTTATGAAGGGGAAAAGTATTTTTTCAACAGATGATAACTATTATGTAAAATATGAGAATGTAGAAGGTTTGGCCAAGTCCAGTCCGGTGTCAATCAATGGATTAAAAGTGGGTCAGGTGGAAGAAATAAAACCCATAGCCCGCAATGGAGGGAGTATTTATTTTGTTGTTAAAATTAGTGTTAATAAGGATTTTCTTTTTTCAAAAAACTCAAAGGTTGAGATTTTTGAGCCAGGTTTTATGACAGGAAAGGAAGCTCGGATTAACTTAGCAAAAGATCAGCTGTATGCCAAAAGTGGTGATACCCTAAAAGGAGCCTATCAGCATTCTATTATGAAAAGCTTAACCTCCCAAATAGGGCCTGTTAAAGATAAACTGGAAGCGGTATTACTCGGTTTAGATTCTGCTGTGGTTAATACTAATAAAATTATAGATATAGAAAACAGAAGAGAAATAAAACTTCTTTTAAAGAATCTTAATACTACGGTAGAAGCGTTTAAACTAACCTCTCAAAATGCTAGCAAGCTTTTGGCAGGAAGTGAAGGCAAATTGAATAATGTTCTGGACAACGCTAATAAAACCATGATTACAGCTAATCAAGCTGTGGGTAAATATGGTAAAGTTGCAGAGAGCATCAATACCCAACAGCTTGATGAGGTGATTACAAAATTCAGCGAAACCTCGGTTAAGCTGGATAAAATTATTACAGGGGTAGAAGCTGGTCAAGGTTCTTTAGGAAAACTAGCCAAGGATGAAGAGCTATACAATAATTTGAATAAATCGGCAGCATCTTTAAATGCTCTTATAGAAGACCTGAAAGTAAACCCTAAACGTTATATTAATATTTCGGTATTTGGGAAATCTTCTAAATAATTATTAAATTTAGAGTAGATATGCACTATATAGATAATATTTTATTTCTGACCCTTATGCTGGTTGGTTTTGGGCTTTTTTTTAGAAGTCTCAAGGAGCTTGCTCGCAATGTCAACTTAGGCAGGGATATAGACCGCTCGGATCGCAAAAAAGAGCGTTGGCTGCTCATGGGGCGAGTGGCTCTGGGTCAGGGTAAAATGACGAAGAGACCGATATCGGGAATCTTGCATATCTTGGTGTATTTAGGATTTATTATCGTAAACTTAGAACTGGTTGAAATTTTTATAGATGGTCTTTTTGGGACGCATCGGTTTTTAGCAGGCGTATTGAGTATGCCTATCTATAATCTATTTGTAGCGGTTTTAGAAGTCATGGCATTTTTAGTCGCAGTTTCGATTGTTATTTTCTTTATTAGGAGAAATATAGTTCATGTGAGGCGATTAAATATGAAAGAACTCTTGGGCTGGCCCAAGAATGATGCCAACTGGATCCTGGTTATAGAATTCTCTTTGATGTTCGCTTTCTTTATTATGAATGCTTCTGATCTGGTAATGATGAGCCGAAAGGGAGAGGTGCATGGTTTCTATCCCATAAGCCAGATGTTTTTTAGTTTATTGGGGAGATTAGAGGGAAGTACGCTGCATATTCTGGAGAAGGGAGCTTGGTGGTTCCATATCATAGGTGTCTTCTTTTTTATGAATTACCTTTACTATTCTAAACATCTCCACATTATATTCGCTTTTCCCAATACGTGGTTCGCCAATCTTCAAAAGAAAGGACGGTTTAATAATCTGGATTCGGTTACCCAAGAAATTAAGTTGATGATGGACCCTCAAGCAGATCCTTATACTGTTACTTCTGCAGAAGGTGACTCCCAGGTCGCACCAGATAAGTTTGGAGCGAGTGATGTTTTTGATTTGAATAAGATACAATTACTCAATGCTTATTCATGTACGGAATGTGGGCGATGTACAGCAGTATGTCCGGCTAATATCACTGGGAAAAAACTCTCACCACGTCTCATTATGATGGCTACGAGAGATCGCCTAGAAGAGGTGGGGAGGAATATCAATAAGAACGGAAAATTTGTTGAAGATGGTAAAAAGCTTTTGGACGATTATATTTCGCGTGAGGAATTATGGGCTTGTACTACTTGTAATGCTTGTGTAGAGGCGTGTCCTGTAATGATTGATCCGCTCTCTATTATTTTTGAAATGCGTAGGTATCTGGTGATGGAACAATCAGCTGCTCCACAACCCCTTAATATGATGATGACGAATATTGAGAACAATGCTGCCCCCTGGCAATATAATCAGGCGGACCGCTTAAATTGGGCTTATGAAAATTGATATCATGTATTATTATAAATAAAATAATATGATCCGACTCAAAAATCGGTAATTGTAACGACATATGGATTTCACGATAAAAACAATGGCCGATTTTATGGCTGAAGGCAAATCTCCGGAAGTACTGTTCTGGGTCGGGTGTGCTGGAAGTTTTGACGATCGCGCTAAGAAAATTACAAAGGCCTTTGCTAAGCTTCTCAATAAAATAGGTGTGGAATTTGCCGTTCTAGGTCAGGAAGAAAGCTGTACCGGAGATCCTGCAAAACGTGCTGGAAATGAATTTGTATTCCAAATGATGGCTTTAACCAATATTGAGATACTCAATACCTATGAAGTAAAAAAGATTGTCACCGCTTGTCCTCATTGTTTTAATACTCTTAAAAATGAGTATCCCGCTTTAGGCGGAAATTATCAAGTGCTACACCACACTCAGTTTCTAAAACAATTGATGTCTGAAGGGAGGTTAAAAATAGAGGGAGGAAGTTTTAAAGGCAAAAAAATTACCTTCCACGATCCTTGTTATCTAGGACGTGCCAATGATGAATATGAAGCGCCAAGAAAATTATTGGAAAAACTCGACGCCGAGCTTATTGAAATGAAGCGTTGCCGGGCCAATGGACTTTGCTGTGGAGCTGGAGGAGCACAAATGTTTAAAGAACCCGAAAAAGGCAATAAAGACATTAATATAGAAAGAACAGAGGAAGCTTTGGACTTAAAGCCTCACATTGTTGCTACAGGGTGTCCTTTTTGTAATACCATGATTACAGATGGGGTGAAACATTTTGAGAAACATGAAGAAGTGCAGGTGAAAGATATTGTGGAGCTCATTGCTGAAGCTCAAGAATTATAGACGATAATTTAAAAATACCATGAAAATAGAATCTTCAGAAGTGATAGAAACCAATGACTATCGTGTTATCACTTATCCCGCGAGTAGAAGTTTTACGGCTAAAGAAGCCAAGGATATTACCGAGCGCCTTTATGATTTCTTAGGCGGGTGGCAGGCTCATGGAAAAGACCTTTCGGCTTCCTTTAAGATAGAAAGGAATCAATTTATTATCATTTGTGTGGATGAGGAGAAAGAAATGGCATCTGGATGTAGTATTGATGCATTAGGAAAGCTGATACATGCCATTGATGATGAGTATCAATTGGGGCTATTTGACCGAATGAAGGCTTGTTATTTAGAAGAGGGAGAAGTAAAAACCTTACAATTGAAAGATTTTCGGTCCAAGCTAAAAAGTGGTGAGATTAGCCGTGATATAGAAGTTTTCGATTTTTCCAAAAACACCTATTTAGATTTTTTGAGTAACTTTTTACGCCCTTTTTCAGAGAGTTGGGCTCGAGATATTGCTTAACAATTATTCGCTTCATATGTGTAAATATGGTATATCTATTGGGTTGCTATTTATAGGATTGGCTACAGTTTCTTGTCGCCAGGAAGAGGGAGGTCTCCAGAGAATGGAGCAGGTAATTCATTTCTATATTCAAAATCCTCAGGGAGGGGATCTTTTGAATCCGAATGATTCCTTAGGTTATGCGAATAGAGTGAATTTTGTAGATCTCAATGCGGATAGGCTAGATGTACAGATAGGAGAGGTGACCCCACAAATAGATGAGGGAGGGAAAAACTATCTCGAATACACCGCCGGAGCTACGAGAGTTTTGGTAGATTCTGTGAAAGATCAGAAAAAATATATTTCAGACTTTGTAATCAAGTACCAAAATAGAGAGGGAGATACAAAATCCATGAGCAATGACACCCTACATGTCGCCTATTTATGGAGTCCTTCTATTTTTAGGATCTCAGAGATCTTACTCAACCGCAAAAAAATCACTGAACCCACAGTGGGCTCCCCTTCAAAAGTGGTTATCACCAAATAGAATATGCGCCACTTAAATCTTTAGAATTTTATCATTTACAACATGGTTTTTTTAACTTTGCAAAATAATTGAGAGTATGTTACAAGTTAGTTTTTTGCGTGATCAGAAAGCACGCGTTTTAGAAGGTTTGCAAAAGAGAAATTTCAAAAATATAGCGTTGGTAGATCAGGCTATATCCGAGGATGATCAGCGGAAAAAGATCCAATTTGAACTAGATGAGCAACTTTCCGAAATGAATAAAATCGCGAAAGAAATAGGTAGCTTGCTAAAAGAAGGAAAAAAGACAGAAGCAGAAGAGGCGAAGCAAAAAACAGCAGATATCAAAGAGAGAAGTAAGACGCTTCAACAGGAGCTTACTAAAATAGAAAAGTCCCTTCAGCATATTCTTTATCAAATTCCCAATATCCCGCACGATCTGGTAAAAGCGGGAACATCAGAGGTTGATAATGAGGTGGTATTTCAGAGTTGTGAGGTAGTAGGATTAGGAGTAGGAGCGATTCCTCATTGGGAACTGGCTACCAAATATAATATCATTAATTTTGAGCTCGGGGTTAAAATTACTGGAGCAGGTTTCCCTGTGTATTGGGGTAAAGGGGCCCGCTTACAACGAGGCTTAGTGCAGTATTTCCTAGATAAAAATACAGCAGCAGGCTATATAGAAGTAAATCCGCCACATGTGGTTAATGAAGCTTCAGGCTATGGTACAGGGCAATTGCCGGATAAGGAAGGGCAAATGTATTATATCAATCAAGAACAGCTATACCTTATTCCTACTGCAGAAGTACCTGTGACCAATCTGTACCGCGATGAGCTTTTGGATGAAAAACAGTTGCCGATAAAACATACTGCTTTCTCACAATGTTATAGAAGAGAGGCCGGATCTTACGGTGCCCATGTGCGGGGATTAAACAGGCTGCACCAGTTTGAAAAAGTTGAATTGGTGAGGATAGAGAAACCCGAAAACTCTTATGCAGCATTAGATGAAATGGTAGAGCATGTAAAAGAGATTCTCAACGATCTTAATCTTCCTTTCCGTATTTTGAGATTATGTGGTGGCGATACTGGATTTGCTTCCGCTATGACCTATGATTTTGAGGTGTGGAGTGCTGCACAGGAAAAGTGGCTGGAAGTGAGTTCCGTTTCCAATGTGGAGACTTTTCAATCTAGCCGACTTAAGTGTCGTTATAAAGCAGGAGGGAAAACACAACTTGTTCATACTTTAAATGGTTCTGCTATGGCATTACCGAGAATTATGGCGGCTATCTTAGAGAATAATCAAACCGCCGAAGGTATTAGCATTCCTGATAAATTACGTCCTTATACGGGTTTTGATAAAATATAAAAAACTTGATTCAAAATAAAAAAGCACTCAATTAATTTGGGTGCTTTGTTTTTTTAATGTTTATGAGAGGAGGTCCCCATGCTATGGCAACTCTCACTGTCTTTAGAGATTCCCATACCCTCTGCAGAGGGAGAGACATAAGGAATACCGATTTCCATACCGCGTAGGATAAAAAGACCTCCGAGTACGATCATCACAATAGGGATGATTCGCATTACTTTTGATCGGAACGCTTGATTCATAAGGTTTCCCATTAATACAATGGCAAACATAAAGGGTAGGGTACCAAGACCAAATAGTCCCATAAAAGCGGCACTTTGAGCTATACCGCCAGCAGCTAAAGACGCCGTTAGCGCCATATATACCATACCACAGGGTAGCAAACCATTTAGCAGTCCTGTGAAAAAACGCGAACGATAATCCGCTTTCCGGATAAATAAGCCGAGTTTTAGCTTTACTTGTAGCAAAGCCTGGTTAATAAAAGGGATTTTAGCAGAAAAATCTTTTCCACCGAAAGAGAATAAGGCCATTACAATAAGTAGTATTCCCACGGCGATACTCAAAATACGCTGAAATCCTGCCATTTCGAAACCTTCACCTATAATACCTAATAATCCACCCAGCATAGTATAGGTAAAAATACGTCCAAATTGATAAGTGAGGTTTTGTAAATAAAAGTTCGTTTGCTGTTTCTTAGTCAACCCCATAGATAGGGCAATCGGGCCACACATGCCCACACAATGAAATCCGGAAGCAAATCCTAATCCTATGGCTGATATGATTAATGTGGAGTCCATATAAGGTTATAATCAATCTGATATTCTGTTCCTTTATTCTCTTTCCAGCTTACTTTTAAAGTATATGATCCTTCTTTAAGAATACCTGCTCGAGCAGGTATAAAGAAAGCATTATCTTGATCCAATACCACCTCTTTCTGAATGTCGAGATTGGAATCATCCGTTCTAAATAAATAAAATTTGAATTTTGAGTTGCTATTATCAAACTGTTTAGGGAATGCAATTTTAATGCCTTCAGCACTCTGGCTATAAGAAGGTTTTTGCTCTAAATTTTCTGCAGCCTTTTTAGCGTTGATGACATTTTGATAATTCAACTCGTCTTCATAATAATTCTCAGATACCATTTCGGAGGTCTGATATCCGCGGGTATAAAAGAATATCATTCCCAATATAAAAACTATAAACCCAGCTAGAGCGAGGACCATACCGTGTCCCCATGTAAATTTTGATTTCATAATTACAGTGCCATTTTAAAGGGGCCTTCAAAAAAGGTTTTATAGGAGTCAATCAGTTCTCCTTTCAAATCATAAACTCCAATCACAATATTTTGTTTAGAAAAATTAATTTCTTCTGTAGGAAAAGATATATTCATTGTCCCTTTGGTGGAGGCATCCCGCTTCATAATAATTTTATTCATCGCTCCGATAATTTCAATTTCCCCTTTTTCAGGGCTGATCACTTTTATGGTTACTATTTTATCTTCATTACTCTTGTTTAACAAGGTATAATTGTAAGAATTTACAATACGGTTATCTTTCAGGTAGTAAGTCGTGCCGGCGGGTTTTATAAACTTACCTTCCACATCAGATCGATTCAGGAGGAGTGAGAGGGAACCAACGACCAGTAGAAGTAGTACCATGGCATAGGCTTTCATCCTGAGGGTAATCCTAAATTTTTCACCTTTTTCTATCTCATCTTCGGAGGCGTAGCGGACCAATCCTCTAGGAAGACCTATTTTATCCATCACATCATCGCAGGCATCAATACAAGCCGTACAGTTGATGCATTCCAACTGCTGTCCATTTCGGATATCTATACCCGTTGGGCAAACGACTACACATTGACCACAATCAATACAATCCCCTTTTCCCGCTGCCTTTCGGTCTTCATTTTTCCTCCATTTAGAGCGATTTTCACCACGCTTAAAGTCGTAAAATACATTAATGGTTTGCTTATCTATAAGTACTCCTTGTAGTCTACCGTATGGACATACCAAGGTACATACTTGTTCTCGGAACCAGGCGAATACAAAATAGAAAGCCGCAGTGAAAAGAATCATGACTAAAAAGTTATCATAATTTTTAATAGGACCTTCCTTAACGATCTGTACCACTCTTTCGTAACCTACGATATATGAAAACATGAGATGCGAAACAACAAGCGAAATCAGAATAAAAAGAGTCCATTTGAGGGCTCTCTTCCATATTTTTTCGGTGGTCCACGGTTGGGAGTCCAAACGAATCTGCTTATTTCTGTCGCCTTCTATCATATATTCTATTTTACGAAAAACACCTTCCATAAATATAGTCTGAGGGCATATCCATCCACAGAAAATCCTTCCGAACACCACTGTAAATAGGGTAATGAAGATAAGGCCGGTGATCACTCCTATGGTAAGAATAAAGAAATCTTGAGGGTAAAAGGGCTGACCAAATATAAAAAACTCGCGGTCTAGAATATTAAATTTTAATAGAGGATTACCATTAATCTTTATGAAAGGCAAAACAAAAAATATGATTAATAAGACATTTCCTACTAGATTTCGGTAGTTGGTATATCTACCTTTCGGTTTTCTAGGGAATACCCATTTACGGTTGCCTGTATTGTCCATAGTGCCTACGGAATCGCGAAATGTTTCCGCTTCTACCACATAGGCGTTTTCAAAATCTGTTTTTTGTTTTTTTACTGACATGCTGGTTGATCCTTGTTAAAAAACATAAAAGTAATAGCCTCTGGCTATTACTTTCTTGGTGTTCCTTTTACCCATGGTGCAACTTCTCCTTGGGGAGCAGCTCCTCCCTGATCTTTGGTTATAGGAGGAATTTCTTGGTTGATATGGTATATGTAGGCTGCAATTTTTTCGGCATCTCTACCTGTAATAACGCCTTCTTTAATGAAAGCTCTCATGGCAGGATTATTTGGAGATCCATTTTCTAGCATCCAGAATACATTATGAAAAACATCCGCTTCTTTTTGATTAATCCAATAATCATCGGTTAAGTTAGGACCTATTCCTCCTTTACCTCCCTGGGAGTGGCAGGAAGCACAATTAGAGTTAAACATCTGTTCTCCTTCTGCGATATTAGCAGGATCATACTTCGCAGTTTCTACCGTAATTTTAGGTGCAGTTTTTTCATATTCTGCTATGGATGCTAATTGCTCTTTGTATTCTTTTTCATACTCTGTTAAGGGATGAGCATAATCCGTAAAGGCATAAGCTGTAATATAGACAACACAGAATATACATCCAAAGTAAAAGAGACCTAACCACCATTTCGGTAATGAATTATCCAACTCGGTGATTCCATCAAACCCATGGTCGATAATCATATCTTGTTCTTCAGCATTCGATTGCTTTTTAAAGCCCGAGTCCAATAATCTTTTATAGAAGGGCGTTTGCTTGGCCTCAATATATTTTTTTTTCTCTTCTTCTGTTAGTTTTTGAAATCGATTATTTTCAATAAGGTCACTAATTCCATCGGCTATAAATACCATAATTCCAGATATAATCATGGTTGCCCAGAAATAGGGTGAGCTTAGGAAAGAAGCGCTTTGCACGAACATATAGTAAACAATCATTAATAATGCCACAACAATGATAATGTTTACCAATACGGGTGTTTTAGGTTTCATATTGTATTTTTCTTAATGTATATTTTTATTGATTTTTCTCACCATCCTCTAATGGTGCATTTTCCCTCTCCCTATAATATTTTTTAGGTTTTTTAAAGACCACAAAAATCAATCCGATAAAAAACATCATAAATAAGATCAATGCAAGGATCTGGTAGAGACCTCCATTCTCTCCATTGCTTAAAATGTCTTTAAAGTTTTGAGGGATCATTATTTATATCTTTTAATTATTGCTCGCTGTTTGAACATCGGTTGTTTTAATATCGGTACCCAATCTCTGCAGATAAGCGATAAGGGCTATAATTTCTCGATTTTCTAGTGGGATAAATTTATTTCCTTTCAGAGCTTGCTCTTTTTCTACCTGTTCTTTAATATCCGCAGCTTCTGCGTAAATTTTGGTGGTAATGCTTTTGGCCTGGTTATTGGCCCATGCAGTTGCCGAGTCGATCT
>NZ_JAAABJ010000652.1 GCF_009904105.1 Elizabethkingia argenteiflava
CATCTGCAACACAAACAAATGCACTAAGTCGTAAAAACACGACTTCTACCCATGAAATAAAATATGCGGATCCGGCTCAAAAAGAGAAATCTGAAAAGAAAAATTCAATCAATTCAACTACTCATAAAAACACAAAACCCAGAGCGCCAAAAGCCGCTATTAATCCAGGCGAATTTATCCCCATCCAACATTAAACAAAATCATTTTATACCAAAAATTTAAATTAGAAGATATCTAAAAATAAAATAACGAAACAAAGTCTTTATTCGTTAAAAACACAACACAAATGAAAACAACAATCCTTTTTGCCGCTACCTTGGGGCTTTTATTATCATTTAGTGATAGAAGTTCAGGAGAAATATTCGAGGGTACATCTGCAACACAAACAAATGCACTAAGTCGTAAAAACACGACTTCTACCCATGAAATAAAATATGCGGATCCGGCTCAAAAAGAGAAATCTGAAAAGAAAAATTCAATCAATTCAACTACTCATAA
>NZ_JAAABJ010000653.1 GCF_009904105.1 Elizabethkingia argenteiflava
GTCTCCTGTGAAATACAGAGAAAAGGAAAAACAGAAACTTGCTGTTATAAATTAACAGAAAATAAATTGGGTACAATATGAAAAATTGTCTAATTTTAAATCGTACTAAAAAAGGGAAGCCTACAATGAAAACTATGAAAGTGTCAAATTCTTCTTTTCCTCTATTAAAAGCTATATTTCTCGGTGGATTTTTATCTGCAATTGTAAAATTCGGATGGGAGATCCCCTTCCCTCCCAGAACCCCCGAAAGAGATGCTACCAATCCCCCGCAAAAGCTACTAGAGCAGTTGGGGATGTCTAAAGAATGGTCGCACTATACCTATCTATACAATGAAAATGATCGCCCTATTTTTAGTTTCATTATTCATTTTGGGTTTAGTTTTGTATGCGCCTGGCTTTATTATTGGATAGGCATGCGTTATAAATATATTAGTCTTTATAATGGTGCATTATATGGTATACTCGTGTATGTTGGATTCCACATAGTCATTATGCCTTTATTGGGTATTGTCCCCTCCCCTGGACGCCAACCCTGGCAAGAACATTTTTCGGAACTTTTCGGACATATTATATGGGCATGGTCTATAGATCTTATTCGGGTCTATGTACAAACTCCATCTTTTCTGAAAGTCTGACCTCATATCAAAAGACCACGATTCAATCCCAGTAAGATAATCCTAATTAATACGGCTGTAGCGTAGATTTATGGCCACATTCAAAGCAGAAGTACAAAATAAAAGAGCGGACCGAACTTACAACGTAAGAATAAGGATTACCCATAACCGTATAGTACGTCGTATTTCTACAAATATATTCATTACTGACGAAGATATAACCGGAAGCCTGAAAATAAAAAATAAGAAAATTATTGACTTATGCAATGATCTTATAAGCAAGTGCCGTAATGCTTTTAATGAAATGGGCTATAGAATCACCGCCTTATCCGCCGACGAATTAACGGAAGCTCTTAAAACCCATCTAAAAGGTGGTGATCTCTTTAAATTGAATTTTATAGCGTATATGACAACAAAAGCGGGAAGGATGAAAGAGAAAACGGGAAAAACTTATATTACAGCATCAAATGCGTTAAAGCGTTTTCTTAATAGAAGTACTTTAGATATATCCGAAATTGATATCCGCTTTCTGCAAAATTTCAAAAAATTCTTGGAAGAAGAACCAAGCCAGCGCGAAAATAATAGAAAAAAAGATAAAGGCTAGCGCGCGCAGTCTATGTATATAGGATATATTAGAGCCATTCACAACATGGCTAAGTTAGAATTTAACGACGGGGACAACGGAATTATCCGAATACCCCAATCTCCTTTTAAAAGATTTAAGATCCCCCTCAAAACCAAACCAGAAAAAGAGCTTTAACTGTTGAACAAATTCAAAAAATAATAAATTTACCCTATACCGGAGAAAAACGAAGAGATCTTGCTAAAGATTGCTTTATACTTTCTTTTGCGTTAATTGGTGCTAATTCGATAGATATATACACTTTCGATAAACTGAATAAAGAAGGTATATTAAAATATCATCGTCAAAAAACAACTGCCGCCGAGTTGATAAAGCAGAAATGTATTTAAAAGTAGAACAATGTATTTTACCTCTTATTGAAAAATACGAGGATGATAAAAAATTATTTCGATTTTATAAAAAGTATACTAATCCAGATACTTTCAATACTACCCTAAATGGTAGCCTTAAAGCTATAGGGCGTAGATAAACGCGGCTCGTCATTCCTGGGCTACTATCGCAAGGTCTGTGCCCGTTAATATAGACAAGGCTACCGTATCGGAATCTCTTAACCACGCACACAATAGCGTTACCGATATTTATATTAGCAGGGATTGGGAAGTAATATGGAACGCCAACAAAAAAGTATTAGATCTATTTGATTGGTCAGCGATTGGGTATGACTCATTATAAAAAAAATATTTTTACAAACAGTAATGTTATTGAAATTTTATTAATACCCTCTTACTGTTTCCTCCCTCTTCTTTTACTACTAATTGGTTGTTATTTATAACACCTTCGATTACATCGTTTATTTCAGTTTCACCGTCGGAGTCAATAAATTTTACAGAGAGTATATTTTTTTTGTAGATATAAGTACCTAGATTCCATCTATCATTTGAAGGACGTGCATCTTTCACAGTAATTTGATGTAAATACTTTCCTTCCTTTGTGAATTTCATATATAAAATTTCTCTATTATCTTGTCTTACTTCTTTCCATACCCTATTATTCCAAGATTATCTGTGTATGGATTATTGCTTGTTGTACTATCTTCGTTTCTTGAGCAGGAAGCGGCGATAAATAACGCTAAAAAGGATAAAATTAAATTTTTCATAGATTAATTATTTAATATGTTGGTTAATTACCATTCCGGTTTTTCGGAATTTAATATACCTCCTTTTTTTATAGTATCTTCAATAGAAGTTACAGACATATTTAATTTATCTACTAATTTATTAAAACTTTCTTCTTGCGCTTTTTTAGGCATACCGGAAGCCCTTTTATCAGTAATAGGATAATATTGAGTTATATTATATTCATAAGTACTGCCAGGATATGAAGAGCTATTAGGTATTATAGTAGAAGCACTCGCTATTATTCTCGCCCTGCCGTCTTTAATATCAACTCTGATAATATAATAAGCTTTAGTAGTCCATGCTCCAAGACTAAAAGACGTCAAGTTAGTATATAGACCCTTACCTATAATTAAGCCGTCGGTTTTATTGTCTGTTTGAATTACTGAATTTGCATCTCCATAAGACCTACTAAAATAAGATTTAACACGATTATATATTTCGTCTTTATCCCCTTCTGTACCTTCTACAACTTCTACAACTTTATATACTACCACGTTATTACCCTCAATAGTATATTTTTGAGCGGACACTTGAAGGGTGAATAACGCTAAAAAGAATAAAATTAAATTTTTCATACATGTGTCTTTATGTCTTTAAATTTTAAAAATTATATTCGTATTTAATCTTTTTTCAACCGTAAAGATTTGTAAAACACCATCAAAACTTACTTTATAATCTTGCCATTGCGGATTAAAGGAATAGAGAGTAAGCGTTCTGCTTTTAGTATCTACTTGTTATTTGTTTTATTAGGCTTCCTCCTTGGGACACAATATCAGACTACCTCCCTATAGACAACTAAATAGATATTTAAATTAGCGAAAGAACGTCTAAAATTAAACTCAATCTTGAAATTTAGCAATATAAGCCATCAAAGAACATCAGCTCCTTGAGTAATTAACAGTCCCATAAACCATCACTCTCCTCAGATGAATATTTGAGAACCTGCATTTATGGATATATTACCTCTCCCAATCCTCCAAATAGAGGTATTGATATATGATATCATATTCTATAATACAGAAAGAAAAAACAAATCGACAGGAAGCGTGAGATCCGATAAAAAAGTTATACAAAAAATAGGAAGCAAAATATATCGAAGTGCAAACTGACTTGAAAATTGATTGTTTTTGTGACACATCACAGTCTCAAGATTGAACCCACTGCTAATAGAGTGGGTTATTTTTATATTTAAACACAGAAAAAATAAGAATAATGCCAGCGAAGGATTTTTTTATTTCTAGCAAAAAATCCTTCAATATGTACAGATTCTTTTCCACCGGAAATAATACGGGAGAAGCCCTCATAAACATAAAAGAGCATATAGAATTTATTGTAAAGCAAGCGTTAAATATACGCATAAACAAAAGAAAATAATATTATGATATACAGAACTTGTTTTCAAAATATATTTTTTAATCTGTAGAAAATAAGAGCGAAGCCATCAACTTTTTCATCCTTCAGAACCTACTTATCATTAGTATATTATATTCTATAACGAGCATATCAAACAACTCAGGAGCCGTATCGCTCTACATATTTCCGCATAAAATGAAGACTCCCTATCGCAAGCTCTTCAGCCTGATATGGTGAGTCCTGCCACAAGGATACCATCTTTTGCATTCCAGGGATAGATGAAGAAAAATTCTCCAACACCAAATGCCCTTCAAAATCAATCTCTTTAAGAGCGGTAAAAAACTGATCCCAGTTGACCGTTCCCTCTCCCAGCATTCCTCTATGAGAATCAGTCATATGGACATGCTTGAGTCTTTTTCCAGCAAGAATTACAGGATGGTAAAAATCATTTTCCTCTATATTCATATGGAAAGTATCGAGATGAAGGAATAAATTCTCTTTAGTTGTTCTTTCTATAAGATCCAAAACATTTTGGGCCGTATTGCAAACATAAGATTCGTATCTATTCACTGGCTCAATTCCTATGTTAACACCTCTTGATTCGGCATAATCAGCAACTTCGCCCCATACTTCTACTATGATGGCCTTTTCAGACTCTGTGAGTATATGACCCGAAAATACCCCCAACCCCCCATGGAGAACACCTCCCAGAAAATTAATCCCCAAGTCTGAAGTTTTATCAATAGCCTGCTTGATTAAGGTTAGGGCCTGCTTGGGATAAAATGGAATATGTGCAGATTGAGGTAAATTTAAGGAACATACAGCATCTATATGATATTTTGCAAGCTGCTGCTTAACAGTTGCAGAATCAAAATCCATGCTGGGTGGCAGCAAGATTTCAATCAAATCAAAGCCAGCTTTTGCCGTTTTTTCTATAGCATATCTGCCAGCCTCCGGAGTCCATATAGGTGTAATCCAAGAGAGTAACGAGGCACCAAATTTTACTTTCATTCGTTTTTTTAGTCTAATTTTTAAAGAGTTTTATTGATATATTTCCAAGGTAAAATAAAAATTTCGCCCTCGGGTTATCCAATTTTTTATCAAGCTCTGCACAGGATTGTATTTACAAGTCCTGTGCTAAAGCATCATGGATTAGAAGAGCCACCATTCGGATCTGACGCCTAAATATACTCCATATCTCTTTTCTCCGGCTTGCATCAAGAAAGGAGAATAGAGTGTGTGCATAGCCTGATCATTGTATCGCGCTACTTCCGCTATTAAACGGATATGAGGCCTTGCCCACACACTACGCTCAGCAGTAGGTACAATCGTAGGTGCCACCGCTAGCTTTACCATAGAAGCGGCATCCTGGTTGCCATCTTTTCTCATCGCATAGTGTACCTCTGCTAGGATATGGAACCAGTCATTAAAATAATAAGTAGCCCTCAGACCGGTATTAAATTCTGATTTTTTATTAAAAATCTCTCTTTTATAATAATCCCGTGCCTTATTGTTACTATCGGCGCCCCCTTTACTGAGCGTGAAAATAGCATACGGATTCAGCGACCACCTCTTTGATACATTCCATAAAAGGTGCTCCACTAAGCTAAAAGAATAGGCTCCTTTATACGTGTAATCTTCTTGATGGGGCGCTCCAAAAGTTCTCCAAGTCTGAGAATTACCGCTTTCTCCCCCATTGGCAATCCGTGCACCATAACGCACAGCAAACTGATTAAAAGATCCTGGCAAGTTGGTTTTTAATTTGGTACTGAGTTTCGCACCCAATACCCAGCCCCAGTCGGAAGGATATTTCTCTACTGCATGCCTGCCTGATTTATCTACATTATGAAATTCGGCGAGTAGCTTAAGTGTATGCTGATTTTTAAACGGGATAAGCTGCTCCAGGATAAAAACTTCACGCTGCCTGTAGACTAAACTCTTCATACCGCTGATGATATTGGTATAGGAATAGGGGGTAGAATTGCTGGCTGCGGTATCTATGGCTGCAGGAAAGAACATGGAAAATTGGGTATTTTTATAACGTGCTCCCCAACCGGTAGAGGAATGGTCATCAAAATAAAATAGATCTGCTACATGTACATCGTCGGAGCGCAAAAATCTGGATCCTGCCCACACATCCCAATTGCTTCCCATAATATTTCTCGCTTCTATAAAAGCTTCCGGAAGGGCCACCACCATACCATTGGTGGATTTAGTATCTACATTTCCCAGAAAAGTTCCCCCGGAAGCAAAGCTCAATCTCGCCTGCATATAAACTTGGGTAGTGTCTTTTCCGATCACAGGTGTAAATTGTATGGCGGGTAAAAATTCTACGTAATCGTTTTGATCTAATCTTCCACCGAGTGAGCCTTGGTTATTCAAATTAAGTTGTTTTCCGGTATTACCATCACTATTAGGGGAATAAGCGGCTCCCATCCTCCCGGTGCTACCAAGAGAGACTTTTTTATTGGTAATCATTTGCGCTTTTACATGCTGACTACTGATAAAAAATATTAGAAGCCAAAAAAAAGTAATTTTAGATTTCATGTAATTCGATTTATATGGTTTTAGGTCTATAATATTTTATACCGAAGGCTAAAATCACCATATAGCAAAGTATAGGTATAAGATAAGCCTTTGCTATATCGATCTCTGCAATTTTACCCATAATCGGAGGGAATACAGCACCCCCAAACATCGCCATGACCAAAAACGAAGAAGCCTGTTGAGTTTTTGAGCCCAGCTTTTTCAACCCTAAACTAAAAATAGTCGGATACATGACGCTTAGAAATAAATTTAACATCATCAGACTCATAAAAGAAACCCAGCCCAGGCTTTGTGAAATGATTAAGCATAATATCACATTACACAAAGTAAAACTCACCAATAACTTATTGGGAGCAATATATCGCATTAAGAAGGTACCCAGAAAGCGCCCTATCATCATCATCGCCATACTTAGGGAAAAGTAATAGGAGGCCTGGCTTTCATGCAGGTGCATTTTTTCAACACCATAATTAATAAAATAAGCCCAGGTGCCTCCTTGCGCTGCGATATTAAAAAATTGGGCGATCACAGCCGCAACAAAGTGTCTTTGTCTCCATAAAGGAGCATGAGGGTTAATATCGGTTTCAGCATTTGCCTCAATATCTGAATTTTCTCCTGCATGTGGATCTTTTAAATCGGGGACTTTTACCCAGAAAAAAATAAGGGCGATAATAAGCACTATACACCCAATCCACATATAAAGGTTCTTCACGCCAGCTAAGGCTCCTTCTTCCATACTCGATGTATTTCCAAAAATAAAAAAGCCCCCCAACAATGGTCCAATAATGGCTCCTAATCCATTAAATGATTGCGCAAAATTAACCCGCTGATCACTGGTTCTCTCATCTCCGAGGGCTGCGACAAAAGGATGTGCTACGGTCTCCAGCGTAGCCATACCGAGTGCTAAAACAAACAAAGCTATTCTAAAGAAGGTGAAAGAAGAATTGTTGGCAGCAGGAATGAAAAGGAAAGATCCTAAGGAAAAAAATGATAAACCGAGTATTACACCCAATTTATAACCGTACTTTTTCATAAAAATTCCTGCGGGAATCCCCATTAAGGCATAAGCTCCAAAGATAGATAACTGCACCAATCCAGATTGCGATTTAGAAATATGAAGCACATTCTGAAAATGTTTATTCAGTACATCTCCCATCGTAAGGGCTATTGCCCAAAAGAAAAACAAAGAGGTTACAAAGGTTAAAACAATATAATATTTCTTATCTGTAAATTTTGGGGTATTCATAGTAAATATTTAACAAGTTATAAGGACACACACGATCTCGAATCGCGAAAGGTTCTGAATTGCTCATAGTGATAATCTGGACAGGCACCAAATTGAGAGGTAACGAAAGCTCCCAAGGCTACCGCCTGTCTCATAATGGTTTCCGGTTTTTCTCCTATCAGACGTTTAGAGAGAAAACCTGCTAGAAAGGCATCTCCACTGCCTACAGTATCCCCAATTTCAACAGGCACTGCCGAAAAATCATATTTTTGATCTCCTATGAAATACTTGGCTCCCTTACTTCCCTTAGTAAGAATTACCTCATGAATCCCAAAATATTGCTGAATAAAGCTGACCCCAGCTTCTTCTGTAGTATAAGTTTGATCAAAAAATTCGAGAATTTTACGCAATTCCGATTTATTCATTTTTACAAGATCTGTTTGGTGTAAAAGTGCTTTAATGGTTTCTAAATCGATAAAAGGGGGTCTAAAATTAACGTCGAACACTCTAAACTTTGCATGCTTCAGTAAATGGAAGAGCGTTTCTCTGGTTTTTAGATTACGCGCACATAAGCTTCCAAATACGAATGCTTCGGCACCGGCTATTAGCTCTTGGTGTTGATCCATAATTTCAATATAATCCCACGCTACATCTTTAATAATTTCATAATGGGCTTCGTTGTTTTCATCAAAATTAGCCACTACAGTACTGGTGGGTTTTTCTTTATCTATTTGAATGTATTCAGTCGTAATGCCCCATTCTCTGATCTGATCGATTAATTTTTTACCCAACTCGTCATGCCCTACTTTACTGAGCATTTTCGCATCACATCCCATTCGTGAAATATGATACGCTACATTAAAAGGTGCACCCCCAGCTCGAGCATCATCTGGGAAGATATCCCATAAAGTTTCTCCAAAACAGACTGCATATGGATGATTTTTCATATATTAAGATTTAATTTACTTTAAAAAATTATGATTTAAATAAAACGAATAAAACCCATCAGAAGTATGTCCTCTTAACTTTCGAACCCTATAATCAAAGCGACCCAATAGCCTGTTTATTATGGTGATAATGTTAGTGTTCTCTAAACTATAATCATTATGGAAAGGTGAAGATGGGTGAAATGAATCTTTCTTGTTTTGTACCGCCTTTCTGTGTATTTTTTGCTTTACAAAGCAGCAGGTTATGCTTATACTATTGTTATATTTCTGGGTAAATGTATTTTTAAAGCTACTCCTATTTTTAGAGATGTTTTCAAAAACGAACTGTTGTCCTCTGTCTAAATCCTGGGGTTTAGTTTCTGAGGGGAAGCGAAAAGGGGGAAGAAAGACTTGGGTCTTTATTACTCCCCCCTGTAAAGGTTTTTGAATCCCCAACATAGAGGTGTCCGGTTTAGGAAAATAGTTAGTTTCTCTTGTTCTTTTTTGAGTTTCGTGATGGAGAATCTGAACCTGCTTTTTCTTTACTGTAGATAAAGCTCTCGATTTGAAACCGCCTGTAGACCGTATGGTATCTTGTATAGAAGTAACACTCATGTATACGATTTATACTACAAATATAAAATTGAAGATCAATCTTAAAAAATGCATTTTATTGAAGGCTAATCTAAAAAAAAGAGTAAATTTGCAGCCTTTCAGCCTCAACAGCAGCACTCGGCTAAACACCTGTGATCATGATAATTAAACAAGGGTAAATATTTTTATATTAACTAAATGTTATGTTAATGTTTCTGATTTGTTAACTCAGCCTTTTAAAATAGGATCATCATTTTGTTAAAAAAAAATAAAAAATGATGCATATCATATCAAAATATAGATATATTGCTGCTTATTTACCTTCTAATATTCCAAATTAAGACAATACTCCCTCTGCTTCTCTAAGAAAATAAGGACGTAGGATATCCTCAAAATTATAAAAACCCTTTTGTTTGTTTTTAAGATGACTGGCTGCAAACAAGGCTCCACTACCGAAAGCTTCTCTCGAAATGGACTCATGAACCAAACGGACAGTTTGATAAGGGAAACCAAAAATAACTTCATGTTTACCTACAATTCCGCCAGCCCTTACGGAGTTAATATTCTCAGTCTTGAGATCCAGTGCTTTTGCTATTTTAATTGCCGTTCCAGATACCCCTGATTTTGCTTTAAAATGTTCTTCTATCACTTCAATATCTACTTCTGGAGCGATACTCTTTAGGAGGGTTGCCACAAATAATAAATAATTAACCCCTAGGGTTATATTGGGCGACCAAAAGACGGTAGTACTTTTTGATAAATCTTTTAATAGTTTAATCTCATCATTATGGTAATGAGATATCGCAGAGATAATTTTAATTCCCCTTTCTGCAGCAGGCTTTCCATATTGATAGATACTTTTTTTAGTGGAAAAATCGATGATAATATCTACAGGAGCTTCTTGAAGTAATGTTGTGATATCTGTATTTTGCTGAGAATAAATCATACCTTTATCGGGAACGTCCAGTCCTAAGAAGTCTTTTACCGAACCTTTTTCCATTACCTTTCTACCTCTTAATACCCATTCTAAGGAAAAGCGGGTGTCTTGTAATATAACATTCGCCACTGCTTTTCCTGCTTTACCAAATCCAACTAGACCTATTTTCATAATATTTTCTTTAAAGTTATTAAGGATATAATAAATTAATAATACCCTATTAATTTTTAGTATTTATCGTTTTATAACGACCATATTACATAAAACATTAAATAAATAATATTTTATCCTCTTCAATCAATGAGGTAAGTTACAAAAAAAAATAAAATTGCTTCGAAAGTGTCCTAGTATGGGCAAAAGCTTTAAAAGCTCAATCTATTTAAATTGAGTACTTTTGTGAGATGAATAAGCTAGACTTAGTTGTTTTTTTCTATAATTAGGTATCAATGAAGATAAATGGTAAGAAGAAGTATATAACTTTTTTAAAATTCAAGCGGGATTTCCAAAAGTATGGTTTAGAAAAGGCACGCAGTTACGAACTGATACTACATTGGTTAAAAAATAGACTTAGCAGATCTCAATTTCTTATACTATCAGGTATTCTTGTCGGTTGTACGGCAGGCCTTGCGGGTGTACTGCTCAAAACTTTAGTCCATAGCATTCATTTTTTTATTACTAATAAGGTCCACTTTGAATACCAGATCCTCTTCTACGTAGTCTTTCCTTTTTTAGGGATCGTGCTCACCACCATGGTGGTACTAACGCTTTTTAAGGGTCAGGATAGAAAGGGAATAGGCTCTATTCTTTACGAAATTGCTCAAAATTCGAGCATAGTTTCTTCGGTAAAGATGTATTCTCAAATTATACAAAGCGCTATTACCGTAGGTCTAGGTGGATCGGCAGGTCTGGAAAGCCCTATAGCGGTAACGGGTGCCGCTATAGGTTCTAATTACGCTCAGACCTATCAATTAAGCTATAAAGAGCTAACGCTGTTATTAGCCGCTGGGGCAACAGCCGGCATTGCTTCCGCCTTTAATGCACCCATAGCGGGAATTATGTTTGCTTTTGAAATCTTACTTACAGGTGTCGTTTTTACAGATTTCATACCTCTGGTAGTCGCTGCAGTATGTGGAAGCCTTTTATCCCGTATATTACTTCAAGAAGATATTTTATTTCGTTTTTATACCAGAGAGGATTTTAATTATAAAAATCTACCTTATTATTTTATTTTAGGAATTATAACGGGTTTATATGCCCGCTATTTTGTAGTGATGTCACAAAAGGTCGAACATTTTATAAAAGGACTGAACATGTCCCTATTGCGCAAAGCGATGTTGGGAGGGGCCGTTCTCTCATTACTGTGCGTCCTATTTCCCCCTTTGTTTGGAGAAGGTTACGATACCATAAAATCTTTTACCAATGGTAATGTACACTCTATTATTGAGAATAGTTTTTTCAGATATTTTGATATTGGGCAGTGGAGCATTGTTTTATTTTTAATTTTGATTCTGCTCTTAAAGGCTTTTGCCACTCCTTTCACCATCTTTAGCGGTGGAAATGGGGGAAATTTTGCCCCCTCCCTTTTCGCTGGAGGAAGCCTTGGATATCTTTTTGCCCTTCTATGTCAGCAAATTGGTTTTGAACAAGCACCTGTTACCAACTTAGTATTGGTAGGAATGGCCGGCGCGATGAGTGGTGTTTTATATGCGCCACTAACCGCAATATTTCTGATTGCAGAGTCCAGCTTCGGGTACGACCTCTTTATCCCTCTTATGATTGTTTCGGTCATTTCTTACCTGATTGCAAAATGGTTTTCTCCTATATCTCCAGAACTAAAAATTTTAGCAGAGCAAGGAAAAATTTTCACTCATAAACATGATAAAAATTTATTATTCCGATTAAAAACTGCCCACTTTTTGGATTTACAGTCCGAAGTAATTTCTGAAAACGCATCGCTCAAGGAATTGTTTGAACTTGTTAAAAATGGGAGAAAAAATATCTTTGCTGTTATCAATGATCATAAAACCTTAAAAGGCATTCTCACTTTGGATGATATTAGACCCTATCTGTTTAGCGATCATAATGAGGAGATTATCATGAAAAATATTATGAAAGCTCCTCCCGGAATTATTCGTCTATCTGACCAGCCTTTGGATATTCTACAGATGTTTGATAACACTGAAACTTGGAATTTACCCGTGGTGGATAATGATAATATGTTCTTAGGCTTTATTTCTAAATCTTCTATATTACTCAGCTATCGAGAACTTTTAAAGACTTACTCTGAATAGCCACTAGCATCAATATTAAAAGATGCTAGTCTTTTGGAATAAACGGACCCTATAAGCAAAAGACTCTCTTGCTCCAGACTCTGAATATGAAAAAACACTCCATTTAGCTAGTCGTTGGGTAAATGTAAAGAGGAGGGATTACACAATCTTATAAGACCTCTATTTTTAATGTCTGTATTAATATTGCAGAAGTAATCAGTAAAACTAGAAAGCTTTTTTTGTGCGCTCATTTCTTAAAATACAAAGCCGTGATCACCCAACCTAAACTACCTCCCACTGCTGAAAAAACACAATAAGTCCCGACAATTCATTCCTACTTTCGGTAGGAATGAAGCTAATATAAACCAACAAATAGCGATTGGCAAGTCCTTAACACCTTTAATGATTTGGATATTCCGAACTGCCATTGCACTTACAAAATAAGGATTCCTACTAAATTCAGGAGAATGGCAAAGACAGAATAATTTAAGAATAAGAGAGCTTTAAAAAAATTATACCCTATGCATTTATTCCAAAAAAACGAAATTGGAAAATATATTTACCTATATGAATACCCTCATATTCATAGATAAACTATGACACAGCTAAGCCCATCTCTCCCTTCCCGCCTTTTGTATTTTTTTAAGAAAGCAACTCAAATTACTTTTACCGAGTTTGTGAAGCATTGCCAAATCCGTAAAACCTGTCTCATGATGACACAAGACAAGACCATATCAGAATACTGCCAAAGTTTTGGTTTTAATAATATTTTGGTGTTTTAATAAATATACCGGAAAAACACGCTCTTATTTCCTTTCGAAGTTGTGGGTATATTAAAGGATTATAGGGATTAATTTAGCATTGCTCGCCAATTGAACAACGACGAAAACCATTAGCAACTAATTCTTTTAACGCTCTTTATTTTTATAATCATTGATGAAATGGCTATACCTCTAATCCAGTAAGACTAGATGTATATTTTTATTCAATTACCCACTCATTTTCTTTCACTCTTACACAAGTTTTTCCACTTTTTTTTACATTTGTCGACTTTTTTGTAAGGCTCAGCTCGTTTGATTTTGGGCTTCATCATCCTGAGAAAAAGAATTTTATAATGAATCAAAACAAATAAGAAATGCTATTTAATATTCTGATTTTACATCTACTGGCTCTTATATCCCCTGGACCAGATTTCCTCTACGTGGCTGCCACAGTGCTAAACAGTACTAAGAAAGAACAACTAAAGGTAGTATTGGGTATTACCACCGGAATCGTATTTTGGTCATTAGTTTCACTCTTAGGTCTAAGTTTAATGATACAAAAATTTGCATGGTTTATCCCCGTCTTATCTATATTAGGAGGCGCCTATCTATTGTATCTAGCTATCCAAATATATAAGTCGAGAAAAGAAAAACTAGGAGAGCAATCCAAAATAAAGATTTCTTTTTGGGGCGGTGTGATCACCAATCCCAAGGCTATTATTTACTTCTCAAGTATATTCTCTATCTATGCTTCCAAAAACAATCTCCAGCGTAATCTAGTCTTACTCATCTTAATGTGGAGCTTATCTTTTTTTTGGTTTTTATTTTTATCCATATTACTATCGCATAAAAAAAACATCCATCTGTATCAAAAGAAAAAAATCTGTATTGATACTATTATATCGTTGGCTTTATTGATATTGCCTTCAATATTAATCATAAACCAAACATTCTTATTATATGAAAAATATTATTGAAACTGAAGTTATTTCAGAGAAAAACATGCTAGATCTTATCTTTGGAGAAGCTCAATGACTGAGAATAAAATCTCCTTATAGCAAATCAAGCGCAACAACATTATCCGAAAGAATAATGAAAAATATGAAGATTGGCTATTATGAAATGCTCCCCAAATAGGTAGAATAAGTATGGCTTATTTTGAATCTATAAATAACAAAGAAAGATAGCAAGCTTCATTGGAAAAAAAATAGGCTGGATTGCCCAGAATTTTTGAAGAAGGATCCGCTGCTGAACCTCACCAAGATGTTTTCTTAAGAGATACTCCTGAGATATATACAGCTTTCCTATTATAGACCAACTAAGCTTTAATATATACCTACAGGTCCCAGAGGCAGGTGGAGAAATAGAGATCTGGAACGGGAAAGCAAGTGATCAAGAATTCGAAAAATACAAATATTCAGACCTAGCGATCTCTACGGTATGGATAGAAAACGAATGCCAACTCCCGATATCCCCTACAAGCCTATTAAGAGGAGATATACTGCTCTTTAATCCTAAATATATATGCGGTAGCCAAAAACATAAAAGGAAATAGATGATCAATCTCATCTTTCATAGGATTTACCAACCCAAAAAACAAAGTTTTATTATAAATCTAAACACTTATACTTTAATAATATAGTCAACCCGTGGTGCATTTAAGCAATACGAGTTTTTAAGTTGTTAATATTTCTATTGTTTAGTTTATTAATGCATTGTATAACAGTCATTGCCATTATCTTAGATAATATTCTGTTCTTAAAGCCATCAA
>NZ_JAAABJ010000654.1 GCF_009904105.1 Elizabethkingia argenteiflava
GGAGCTACAAACTGAAAGGCTTCTTCAACGCGTGAGCATGAAGAAGCCGCAGTTTGCAGCGCAGGCTGACAACTGCCGGCTTGCCGGCTTGTCATGCCGGAGCTACAAACTGAAAGGCTTCTTCAACGCGTGAGCATGAAGAAGCCGCAGTTTGCAGCGCAGGCTGACAACTGCCGGCTTGCCGGCTTGTCATGCCGGAGCTACAAACTGAAAGGCTTCTTCAAC
>NZ_JAAABJ010000655.1 GCF_009904105.1 Elizabethkingia argenteiflava
CAATTAGCCCCCTAAATTACACAATTTATAATAAAAAAATAAAAATGCACTATTTGAGTATAAGATAATCAAGATTATTATTCTAATTATCATATAGCTGCTATAAAGCTTAAATTTAAGCGCATAGAGGGTAACCTCATAGCATATAAACCCGTGGTGCAGTTAAGATAAAAAAATGTATATCCTCAAAATAAGATAAAAACATAAATTAAATAGTCTAAAAAACGATTAAATATGAACAGTTTTACTGAAAATTATGAAAAAATATTAGAGATACTGATAACAATTGAGAGTAAAATGAATGTTTTAAATCAAATCAGCAATCCCCAATTGACAGATCGAGAGTAAATCTCAAGAGACTTAACTTCAGAATTTAA
>NZ_JAAABJ010000656.1 GCF_009904105.1 Elizabethkingia argenteiflava
GTCGAGAGGAGGGAGGTGAAGAGGGGAAAGAGAAGAGGGAAAGAGCAAGGTACCCAAGAGGATGGTCAAGTTGAGGTTGGGTCGAGAGGAGGGAGGTGAAGAGGGGAAAGAGAAGAGGGAAAGAGCAAGGTACCCAAGAGGATGGTCAAGTTGAGGTTGGGTCGAGAGGAGGGAGGTGAAGAGGGGAAAGAGAAGAGGGAAAGAGCA
>NZ_JAAABJ010000657.1 GCF_009904105.1 Elizabethkingia argenteiflava
AATCTGAAAGCAAATCACAACGGCGACTGCACATTAAAGGTTGTACTGATTATTGTTGCGTTACCTTAAAGGTAATGAATCTGAAAGCAAATCACAACGGCGACTGCACATTAAAGGTTGTACTGATTATTGTTGCGTTACCTTAAAGGTAATGAATCTGAAAGCAAATCACAACGGCGACTGCACATTAAAGGTTGTACTGAT
>NZ_JAAABJ010000071.1 GCF_009904105.1 Elizabethkingia argenteiflava
CATATTTCTAATGGCATGCTATCTACAATGTAATAATCACTGACAGATATTTTTGCAGCTATCTTGTTTCTTAATGAATCCCGATAAGCAAACAACTTGCGCTTTCTGCGATTGTAAACACTACGTTCAATCCTAGAGGATAAATTGAAAGGTAATTTTCTGAATAAATCCCGCTCTGAATCAATACTCATAAATTCTGAAGTTAAGCCTATGGAGATTAACTCAAGATCTGACAATTTGGGATTGCGGATTTGATTTAAAAAATTCATTTTACTCTC
>NZ_JAAABJ010000658.1 GCF_009904105.1 Elizabethkingia argenteiflava
CGAGCGCCGAAGCATTAAAGAACGAAATTCGAGAAATCCGAACCCGTCAGCAAGAAAAGCTAGAAAAAGTTGCTAAGTTATCGAGCGCCGAAGCATTAAAGAACGAAATTCGAGAAATCCGAACCCGTCAGCAAGAAAAGCTAGAAAAAGTTGCTAAGTTATCGAGCGCCGAAGCATTAAAGAACGAAATTCGAGAAATCCGAACCCG
>NZ_JAAABJ010000659.1 GCF_009904105.1 Elizabethkingia argenteiflava
ATAGGACCTCAGCATTGTTATCTCAGCATTGTGACCTCAGCATTGTGACCTCAGCATT
The DNA here is from genome assembly GCF_009904105.1 of Elizabethkingia argenteiflava. GTDB lineage: Bacteria > Bacteroidota > Bacteroidia > Flavobacteriales > Weeksellaceae > Elizabethkingia > Elizabethkingia argenteiflava. The sequence continues at coordinate 59 of NZ_JAAABJ010000659.1, forward strand.
GTGACCTCAGCAATAGGACCTCAGCATTGTGACATCAACATTGTGACCTCAGCAATAGGACCTCAGCATTGTTATCTCAGCATTGTGACCTCAGCATTGTGACCTCAGCATTGTGACCTCAGCAATAGGACCTCAGCATTGTGACATCAACATTGTGACCTCAGCAATAGGACCTCAGCAT
>NZ_JAAABJ010000660.1 GCF_009904105.1 Elizabethkingia argenteiflava
AGTGTTTTGGTGAAAAAGGAAGTATTACTGTTTCAGCATCAGGTGGCACTGCTCCATACACTGGAACAGGCAGCTTTGATAATTTGGCTGGCACTTATACCTACACCGTAACTGATGCCAATGGCTGTACCGCAAGCACTACTTGCACCATAGGACAGCCAACTCTATTGGTAGCCAGCTGTCAGGCAGTAGATGCCAAGTGTTTTGGTGAAAAAGGAAGTATTACTGTTTCAGCATCAGGTGGCACTGCTCCATACACTGGAACAGGCAGCTTTGATAATTTGGCTGGCACTTATACCTACACCGTAACTGATGCCAATGGCTG
>NZ_JAAABJ010000661.1 GCF_009904105.1 Elizabethkingia argenteiflava
AATCTCTTGATTTACGTAGCTTTAATACATCAAATGTTACCGATATGTCATCTATGTTCGAATGCTGTTCATCGCTTAAATCTCTTGATTTACGTAGCTTTAATACATCAAATGTTACCGATATGTCATCTATGTTCGAATGCTGTTCATCGCTTAAATCTCTTGATTTACGTAGCTTTAATACATCAAATGTTACCGATATGTC
>NZ_JAAABJ010000662.1 GCF_009904105.1 Elizabethkingia argenteiflava
ATTAATGCCCATTAATTGTCTCATTAAATGCCTCATTAAATTCTGAACATTTCTCGCGTTTCGTGTTCAAAACAAATTAATGGCTTTTTAATGAATCAATTCATGAACATTAATGTTTCAAAAAAATCCCAGCAAGCAATGTTTCTCCATTAATGCCCATTAATTGTCTCATTAAATGCCTCATTAAATTCTGAACATTTCTCGCGTTTCGTGTTCAAAACAAATTAATGGCTTTTTAATGAATCAATTCATGAACATTAATGTTTCAAAAAAAT
>NZ_JAAABJ010000663.1 GCF_009904105.1 Elizabethkingia argenteiflava
GCTGTGCGTGATCGACGACGGCGGCGACGCCACCCCGCCGACGCTGCAGGCCGTCTATGAAGAACTGGGCCGCGCCGCGCTGCTGGCGCTGGCGCGTGTGCTCAGCGGCCACGCCGGCGCAGTCGACCGCACGCTGCGGCCGGCTGTGCGTGATCGACGACGGCGGCGACGCCACCCCGCCGACGCTGCAGGCCGTCTATGAAGAACTGGGCCGCGCCGCGCTGCTGGCGCTGGCGCGTGTGCTCAGCGGCCACGCCGGCGCAGTCGAC
>NZ_JAAABJ010000664.1 GCF_009904105.1 Elizabethkingia argenteiflava
CAAGAAGCCGGCGATGCTCAACTGCTGCATGCCCGAGATGATGAGTCCGCTGGTGCACCCACCTGCCAATCGCGCGCCAAACAGAATCAAGAAGCCGGCGATGCTCAACTGCTGCATGCCCGAGATGATGAGTCCGCTGGTGCACCCACCTGCCAATCGCGCGCCAAACAGAATCAAGAAGCCGGCGATGCTCAACTGCTGCATGCCCGAGATG
>NZ_JAAABJ010000665.1 GCF_009904105.1 Elizabethkingia argenteiflava
GGAGCGAGGAGGGAAGCGGAGGACGAACGCGCACAGGCGCAGGGACGGCACGAGCACGGAGGAGGAAGAGACGAGGAGCGAGGAGGGAAGCGGAGGACGAACGCGCACAGGCGCAGGGACGGCACGAGCACGGAGGAGGAAGAGACGAGGAGCGAGGAGGGAAGCGGAGGACGAACGCGCACAGGCGCAGGGACGGCACGA
>NZ_JAAABJ010000666.1 GCF_009904105.1 Elizabethkingia argenteiflava
ATGGTGCCGTGAACATTGTTTCTTTCTTTGCTACATACGGAATGGTGCAGGAAACGTTGTTTCTTTCTTTGCTATATACGGAATGGTGCCGTGAACATTGTTTCTTTCTTTGCTACATACGGAATGGTGCAGGAAACGTTGTTTCTTTCTTTGCTATATACGGAATGGTGCCGTGAACATTGTTTCTTTCTTTGCTACATACGGAATGG
>NZ_JAAABJ010000667.1 GCF_009904105.1 Elizabethkingia argenteiflava
CCGGAAATGTTGGGTAAATGTTGGAAACGTAGGGCAATAGATCCGGAATAGTTGGGTAAATGTTGCAAATGTAGGGCAATAGATCCGGAAATGTTGGGTAAATGTTGGAAACGTAGGGCAATAGATCCGGAATAGTTGGGTAAATGTTGCAAATGTAGGGCAATAGATCCGGAAATGTTGGGTAAATGTTGGAAACGTAGGGCAATAGATC
>NZ_JAAABJ010000668.1 GCF_009904105.1 Elizabethkingia argenteiflava
CATAATAGTCTCAATTCTCCTTTTAGCGAATACTGGTTTAGATTTTAAAAAACAAACCCAATGAAAGCAGCAACCATAATAGTCTCAATTCTCCTTTTAGCGAATACTGGTTTAGATTTTAAAAAACAAACCCAATGAAAGCAGCAACCATAATAGTCTCAATTCTCCTTTTAGCGAATACTGGTTTAGATTTTAAAAAAC
>NZ_JAAABJ010000072.1 GCF_009904105.1 Elizabethkingia argenteiflava
CAAGTGCTTAATATCTTTGAGATAATGAATATCCTGTACAGAAGCTTGTGTTAGATCAAAATCGGTAAAAATCCCATCAGTAGTACACACTGCATGCAATTTATAACCATAATAAACACTATTTTGCGAAGCACAAAAACCTTTATCCGGGCTGGTAAAGTAATTTTCTCTACAAACAGTACTTCTGCAACTTCTGCTTAATTTGCATATTTCTAATGGCATGCTATCTACAATGTAATAATCACTGACAGATATTTTTGCAGCTATCTTTTTTCTTAATGAATCCCGATAAGCAAACAAGTTGCGCTTTCTGCC
>NZ_JAAABJ010000669.1 GCF_009904105.1 Elizabethkingia argenteiflava
AGCAAGCTATCCGCATTACGGCCTCGCCGGAGTATTTGCCAGTCAAGGTAAGGCCGACGAGGCAATCGCCGAGTACCGCAGCGCTATTGAGCTGGATCCCAAAGCAAGCTATCCGCATTACGGCCTCGCCGGAGTATTTGCCAGTCAAGGTAAGGCCGACGAGGCAATCGCCGAGTACCGCAGCGCTATTGAGCTGGATCCCAAAGCAAGCTATCCGCATTACGGCCTC
>NZ_JAAABJ010000670.1 GCF_009904105.1 Elizabethkingia argenteiflava
CGAGCAGTTTTCAATTGATTGGCGACGGATACGCTAAGGACTCATGGAACGTATATTTCTGCGGAGACAAGATTGCCGGCGCATCGCCGAGCAGTTTTCAATTGATTGGCGACGGATACGCTAAGGACTCATGGAACGTATATTTCTGCGGAGACAAGATTGCCGGCGCATCGCCGAGCAGTTTTCAATTGATTGGCGACGGATACGCTAAGGA
>NZ_JAAABJ010000671.1 GCF_009904105.1 Elizabethkingia argenteiflava
AGTGTATGATCAGCTTCGTGATCAGTGCATGAACAGCCACGTGATCAGTGCATGATCAGCCACATGATCAGTGCATGCACAGTCCTGTGATCAGTGTATGATCAGCTTCGTGATCAGTGCATGAACAGCCACGTGATCAGTGCATGATCAGCCACATGATCAGTGCATGCACAGTCCTGTGATCAGTGTATGATCAGCTTCGTGATCAGTGCATGAACA
>NZ_JAAABJ010000672.1 GCF_009904105.1 Elizabethkingia argenteiflava
AATTATGTGATCAGTTTATGATTAGAAGAAACTATGCGAAATCCTTTGATGGCTTTAAGAACAGAATATTATCTAAGATAATGGCACTGACTGTTATACAATGCATTAATAAACTAAACAATAGAAGTATTAACAACTTAAAAACTCGTATTGCTTAAATCCACCACGGGTTTAAACCTTTATAAAAAAGCACATACCCGTATTTTAATTTCTTATTGTGTCGTAAGTTTACTCCCATCAAAACTACCGGAAGAACACTAAGCTTAAGAGCTCAGTGAAAACAAATTCCATTGGATCAGGGCAAGCTATAGGATCTTTGCAACCTCCTGAGATAGCCATTCCAATAGTTCGGTATCCTCTTTTGTAAAAGGGTCAATACTATGACTGTCGATATCAATCTGACCGATATTCTTTGCATCCTTAAAAATAGGCACTACTATTTCGGCCTTGGTATCTAGAGAACATGCGAGATAATTTTCTTGTTCGGCTACATCTGGAACTACAAAAGTAGAGCCCGATACAGCCACCTGTCCACATATTCCTTTTCCAAATGGAATACGAGTATGATCGGTATGCTCTCCTACATAAGGCCCCAACATCAACTCTTCTTTTTCTCCATCGCGAAAATAAAACCCTATCCAGTTATAGTAAGAAATTTCCTGCGATAGGTATGCACAAATTTTTTGAAGTCTCTCTTGTATGCTAACCTCTTCTGCTAAGAGAGAAGAAAGTTTTTGTTTTAAGTCTATCATTAATTTTCAAAAGTTAGTTCTTTATATCCAAACATACCCCGCTCTTTAATAATATCGGCAACGCCATCAGGCAACTGGACCTCCCATCCCTGCTCGCATTTAGCAATGCTTTTGAGGATTTCTCTTGAATAGATTTCCAAATAATTCGGATTAAAATTACCAATATCTACAATGCGCTTATTCAGCTTGAAATACTTGTATAATTCTTTAAGATTCGGGTGTACTTTAAGATTTTCCGAATTGAGCAATTCTCCGGTGTTGGTATCTTTATAGGGATAAAGGTATACCCGCATTCCCTTTTTAAAGAACTTTCCAAAAGCCTCTAGAATTCCTCCTGGAAGAAGTTCGTAAAATTCTTCATCAAATACATCCAGTAAGTTGTTAACTCCCATAGCGACGCCAATTTTACCATTGGAGTAATTACTAAAGTAATCTACCATCCTATAGTATTCCGAGAAATTAGAAATCATAACATTATAGCCCAGTTTGGCTAATACATCCACTCGGTCTAAAAAATCTCGTTCATCTATATCTCCTGCTACCCGCAAATTAGAAATGGTAATTTCAAATAGCACTTCGGTATCCTCGATGGTGATATTATTATCTCCCAGAAACATTTTTAATCCGTTTTCAAACATATCGACATTCACCAAAGTTACAGGGCGAAAACTTCCCCTAACCGCAAATATATTATGCTTATATAAAATATCGGCAGGCAACATATTGCTGCCTTGGGAATTAAAAATCACCGCATCGGTCATTCCCATTTTAACCAGCTGGAGAGACATCAGCCTGTTGTCCACATAGGTAAATGCGGGACCGCTGAAGTCTATCATATCTATTTCTAATTTGTCTATGGCAATATCATCATATAGGGACTCTATTAACCGCCGCGGGTTATCGGAATATCTAAAAGCTCCATAGATTAGATTTACACCCAAACTACCCAATGTTTCCTGTTGAAGGGTAGCGTCTGTCTCTTTAAATCGAATGTGGATGACTATTTCGTTATAACTTTCATTCTCTGCCAACTGAAAACGTATACCTACCCACCCATGTCCCTGGTGTGTTTTATTGTAATTAATGGTGGTTACAGTATTGGCATAGGAGAAGAATTTGCGCCCCGGATTCTTTCCTCTATCTAAGCGCTCTTCGATAAGCGAAACTTCATACCTCAGCATTTTCCGGAGCCGATTTTGAGTTACATATCTGCTTTTAATCTCTTTTCCGTATACGGCATCGCTAAAATCCTTATCGTAAGCCGACATCGCTTTTGCTATGGTATGGGAGGCACCTCCAGCTCTAAAAAAATGCCGAACAGTTTCTTGTCCAGCACCTATTTCTGCAAAAGTTCCATATACAGAAGGATCTAAGTTGATGTTTAAAGCTTTTTGTTTAGGAGTAAGAATTTGCTTCACTAGAGACATTTATATTTTTTCGTAAATTTATCAAAAATAAATACGATATTCAAAAAATGCATCTTATTTTTTTAGGAACAGGGACCTCTCAGGGGGTACCCTATATCGGATGTGAGCATCCAGTCTGTTTATCTAAAAATCCTAAGGACAAAAGATTACGCTCTTCTATTTTAGTTACTACAGATAGTCATCATAGAATTCTCATTGATTGCGGTCCGGATTTTCGTCAGCAGATGCTCCTCCACCAGGAAAAACAAGTGGACGCCGTACTTCTCACTCATGAACATAATGATCACATTATCGGCCTAGACGATCTCAGACCCATTATTTTCCATAACAAAAAGAACATGCCTATTTACTGCAAACAAAGAACAGGAAATGAAATAAAAAATCGTTTCCCTTATGCTTTTTCGCAGAATAAATACCCTGGAGTTCCTTCTTTTGATATCCATATTCTGGAGAACCATGCTTTTTCTCTCTTTAATCTGGAGATTATGCCTATTGAAGTCATGCACTATAAGATTGATATCTTCGGTTATAAATTTAAAAATACCGCCTATATTACGGATGCCAGTGGGATATCGGATCAGGAGAAAATTAAATTAAAAAATCTGGATAACCTGATCATCAACTGCCTGAGAAAAGACAATCCCCATCTCTCGCATTTTATTTTGTCTCAAGTATTAAATTTGGTAGACGAATTAAAACCGAAAAAAACCTATCTCACCCATCTGAGTCATCAGATTGGGTTTCACGATGAAACCAACCAACAACTTCCAGATAACATACAATTGGCCTATGATGGATTAAAAATTAGTTTCTAAATCTTCACAAAAAATTTTCATAGGATCAAAAATATTTCTATATTTGCACTCACAATTTCGAGATGCCCAGATGGCGGAATTGGTAGACGCGTTGGTCTCAAACACCAATGCCGCGAGGCGTGCCGGTTCGATCCCGGCTCTGGGTACAAGACCGGAGAAAGGTGATAGTTCACTTTTTTTCCGGTTTTTTTATAACCCTTGTTAATTTGCAGGATATATAATCTGTAATAGCCCCGACTTAATCTGACGTTAAGTGTTAAAATAATTATCAGTTATTCAATATTATCCTTACTTCCAAAAGTAAGGATTTTTTGTTCCACTGCAAGAGTTTCCAATAATTTCTCTTTTGCAATAGGTTTACTATCCAAAA
>NZ_JAAABJ010000673.1 GCF_009904105.1 Elizabethkingia argenteiflava
TTGATGGCTTTAAGAACAGAATATTATCTAAGATAATGGCAATGACTGTTATACAATGCATTAATAAACTAAACAATAGAAATATTAACAACTTAAAAACTCGTATTGCTTAAATGCACCACGGGTTATATATATAATTTTAACTCTTGGAATAATCTTTTTAATATATTATGGGTAAAAAATAGATATAAGCTTTCCCGAATAAGCTTGGTACTTATTCGGGAAAGCTTATCAATACTAATTAGATCGCTCGGGAACCTCCATATTCACCCATTCCTTATAGAATGCCTCCACATCTGGAATCCAGTCGTGTATAACAGGGTACCAGGGAGTGGGAGCTTCTACATCCAATAGGGTTCCGCAGTCTGGGCAGTAATATTCCCTCAAGACTTGCCAGTCTGGGTGAGGAGACATAAGCTTGGGATAAATTTCCAGCATATCGGCTGGGGTTTCGCGTACGCGTATATTAGCGTTGAGCTTCCAGTTTGCGTTCCAAGCGCAGAATTCATGGCCGCAATCGCATTTAATCACCCATTCTTTGGTTTTAGCTTTTTGAACGATATAGAGATGGAGGCTGTAAGGAAGTACAATCTTGTCTTCCCAAGTTACTCTGGACTGCAGGATTTCAAGATAGATTCTAAAACGTTCTGCGTCTTTGGGCATCGAGAGCATACTGTGTAATGAAGGCCAATCTATTTTACCGTCGATCAACTCTTCGATTTTTGCTTTTTCGTAAAACATTCTTTTATTTTTTTATGAGCCTTTTCAGACTCGGTGAATAATTCTTTAGTTTCAGGGAAGAGTAGGGATATTTTAGCTTCACTACTCTTCTGTTAATATCACAGGGGTTACATCTGGTAGAAGTTCCATTCCTTCGCGATACTTACTGGCAAAGTGGGGTTGGTTTAATGATTCTTCATGGATATTCCAGTCTTCTGGCAGGTTCCAAAAGTTGCGAAATTCGTTAAGAAATTGCGAACTTAAACTGAAACTACTCGAATACATGGCCTGTACCTGTATAGAGGCTTCGCCCTTTAGAATACGGTTGCGTTCTGTTTTCATCCATTCTTTTACGGGAACAGATTTTGCCAGACGCTCTTTTCGAATTTGTTTGCGTTTATGGTCAGATGCAGGGGTATCTACATGCCAATTGTCTTCATTATCCTTACGGATGACTACACCGTGAATTTGTTCTACATATTGAGGCAGTACCAAACCTTCATTCAGATCGGTTTCAATTCTAGAATATTCTCTATCCAGCGGATCTCCGAATCCCGGTCCTCCTCTCAGGTAGTTTAAATAAAGATCATAATCTTCAAAAATGGTTTCGGTAGTAATTGCCTGTTGATCCCGCTTAATAGATTTAGCTTTCAAGACTTTTTCGTATTCGGGGTTTCCGGGATCTAAGTCGGAACCTGTAGGGAAAAGCTGTTTTTTTGTAATACGTTCTTTTAAATCCGTATCATGTGCCTCAAATCGGTAACCGGCAGCTGGGGGGTATCCGCCCATCAGTCCCCAGCATGAAGAAATATAGCCATTCCCCATAAAAAACATGGTCCAGTCTTTGGCTCCGTGTACCATGCGTAGGGTCTCGTAGCCATTACCACCGCGATATTTCCCAAATCCCCCGGTATTAGGTTTAATAGAACGGCCTAGGTACAATAGAGGTTCTGCCAATTCCCAAATTTCCATATCACCCATATCACCTTCGGGATTCCATATGGCCGCAGCATTTCCCAGTCCATCTTTTATAGCGGATGCTCCGGTTCCTTCAGCAGCACTTTCAAAGCTGTTTACAGCATGTATCTCATCATATTGGTTAAAACCGCCCCCTTGTAGCCAATTAGAGGTGTTGGCATTTCCCGCATTTACTTCTTCAAGATATCCGCGACTAAAATAAGCCCGACTCAATCCGCGCCATAGTCCACTCCACGCAGATACCAAAAAATGCCAGGAGTAGGAGTGAGCTGTTCTACGATCGTCAGGGTTCATCCACGAACCTTTAGGGAGTCGGAATTGAGTAGCATAATAGGCGCCGTCATTTATTCGTTCCGTAGGGATTAAGGTTTGAGTCATCATTACCCATATGCCGCTACTAAAAGATACTGGCTGTGCATTATAACTATGCCATCCCCAGCGGCTGCTGCCTTCAAAATCCAGTCTCCAGCTTCCATCTGCCTTAATCTCAATCTCGGATGGCGCATGCATAATAGTATCTACTTTAGCAAACGGAGGAACGGATACATCTTCATGTCGATAAGGAACATCCACAAAAGCCACTTGTTTGTATTTTCCAGGAATGGTCATCGCTTTGAGTCGATTGAGTAAGCCACGTCTGCCATCTTCTACCACTTCAAAGGCAAATGTAAGGTAAGTATCAAGACCTTCTTCGCGGATAACTTCAAGCACCAGATCACGTATCATATGGCATCCTGCTACTCGGGTACGCTCATCGAGAAGCCAAAAGCGAGTGGTTCTTACCGCGCGTTGACTTTCGTGCAGCCAATCTTTGAATAACTCATCATTGGCACCGGTTTTACGACAAGTAATCTGATATCCATCTCCGAAACGTTGCACAGGACCTACCGTCATTGATCCTGGACCTGTGGCTCCCGTATCAATAACGTGGGTAACGCCTCCTACCCATCCAATGAGTTTATTTTCCCAGAAAATAGGAACTATAGTGTGAATATCGCAGGGGTGTACATTCCCAAGTAGACAATCGTTGTTGGTGAATATATCGCCGTCGTTAATCTGTGGGTTTTGTTCCCAGCCATTTTCAATCATATACTTAATAGCTGCTCCCATGGTACCTACATGTATAATGATACCTGTGGAGGTAAGTAGGCTGTCGCCTACTGCATTGTACAGGGTAAAGCAGAGTTCTCCCTCCTGTTCTACAATAGGGCTGGCGGCAATCTTCTTTGAGGTTTCTCTGGCGTTGACGACTCCTGCCCTGAGGCGGCTGAATATCTTTTCAAATCGTATGGGTTGTTTTTCTTTCAGGGCCAATTCTTTTATTCCGGCGTAATAGCCTGTTTCCTTAGTTTTTTGGAGTATTTGTGATCGTTGCTCTTTTAGGCTAATATCACCTATGGCAATTCCTTTTTTTAATTTGTTGCTTTTTTTATTCGACATCTTTGATTTCTTTTTAAGGTGAATTATACTTGGGTAGGGGAGTTATTTAACCCTTCTTTACTTTTTTTAGCGGCTGCTTTGGCCTCTTCAGTTGTTTTAATCTGCTTGAGATGGAATAGTTTATGTGCATCCAAGTGGGTCTCATAGCCAAAAGGGACGACAAAGGTGGTGGCGTCAGATTCAATAATGGCCGGACCCACTATATGGTTCCCTGATTTTAAATCCTTCATGCTATAGAGGTTGGCCTCAAACCATTTCCCATGACGATAAAATGGTCGGGTCCCTACATAAGCTTTTTGTGCCGGGATTTTATCGGTGTAGGGATCATTTGGTATTTTGGGCTTGATAGCCGGCACAGTACCTCGCATAATAGCTCCGGTAATGCTAAAGCCAAGCTCTGGTGATTTGGCAGAACTCGCGTATACGCGGCTGTAGGTTTCTTCAAATGCTTGAGTAAGCCGGTTCCATTCTATTTCAGATACCGCTTGCTCAATCGAAATAGGAGAATCAATTTCTATATCATTTAGCTGACCTCGATATTGCATTCTGTAGCCGGGTCTCAGTATAATCTCTTCAGCCTTATGTCCGTTAATGGCAAATTCTTCCCTAACTTTTACAGCCAGTTCTTCCCATGCTAAGCGGATTTCCTTAATCGCCTTAACGGCAGCTTCTTTAGGCGCGAATTGGTCTAAGGCCAGGTCTAGGCTTTTATCGTATCGGTACTCGTAGTCGGCAGCCGCACAACCGAAGGCTGAAAAGCCAGCAGCCCATGCCGGCACAAGAATATCCTCAAAACCTAATCCTTCTGTATATCCATAAGTGTGTACCGGCCCAGCACCACCATAAGAGAAGCAAACAAAGTTGGCTGGAGAATATCCTTTTGCACTGATCATAGCTCTTAGATGGTCTCTTAATTGATTGTCCAATAACTCTATGACACCTGAAGCGGCATCTTCTACGCTCATGTCTAGAGGATCGGCAATTTGTTCCTTAATCGCCTTACGGCTTCGCTCTATATCCAGGTTAATTTGTCCACCTAGGAAATTGGCCGGATCCAGGTAACCCAAAACCAGGTGGCAATCAGATACGGTAACTGTATTTAAACCGCTTTCGGCCCAACATACGCCTACACGATACCCTGCGCTGTCTGGGCCTAAGGTAATAGACTTGGTATAAGGATCAATACGAATGAAACTGCCAGCACCGGCACCTACAGAATCCATGGCCACTAAGGGGAGGGAGAGGACCAAACGCGCCATATCGGGATCGTGTTGAATAGTAAATTCACCTTGTGTAATGAGTGCCATATCAAAACTAGTCCCTCCAATGTCGGTGCAGGCAATATTTTTATACCCCAGTTGTTCTCCTAAATATTTAGATCCGATCACTCCGCCTATAGGTCCCGAAACAATGGTGCGGGCTAGCTCTTTAGCTTTCCAAGAGATAGTACCTCCATGAGTGGCCATTACCCGAGGTTCAAATCTGGAGCCATACTTTTTAAATGCATGGTTTATTTTTTGGAGTGTTTTGCGAGAGGGCTCTGCAGCATATGCCTCTAGAATGGTGGTGTTCGTTCTATGTGTTTCTTTGCGTACCGGATAATAATCGGAAGAGGCAAAAACCGGGATATTAGCTTTTAGTCTTTTCAATTCTGAAAGTACAATATCCCTTACTTTGCGTTCGTTAGTAGGGTTTTTGTAAGAGTGAAGCAAACTGATAACAATGCCTTCTACATTAGCTTTTACCAGCTCTTTTGCGGCCTGCATTACATCGTTCTCATATACGGGGATTATTTCCTGACCAAATAGATTGGTGCGTTCGGTTACACCGTAGGTGAGTTTTCGGGGTACTATGGGAGCATCGTATCGGTGGGTATTTAAATGTAAACGGTCTTCATACGCATAACCTAAATACGATTGTATTGCTCTTCCCATACGGTGAAAATCTTCGCAGCCTTTGTTGACTATAAGCCCTATTTTTAAGCCTTTTCGCTGTACTACTCGATTAAGCAAGGCAGTACCTGAGTAGACGCAAGTATCCATTTGTGGAAATACGGACTCTACTTTCATTTCCCATAGCGCCAAGGCGTCTACCGAGGAATTTAGTAAACCTATTGATTCATCTTGGGGAGTGCTCTGTGCTTTACCTACAACAAAATCGCCCTCCTGATCTACAAAAAAAGTGTCTGTCATAGTTCCCCCCGCATCTATGCCGAGCACAGGCACATTTCTCTTTTGAACTTGTTTTGCCATATTTTTAAAATTTAAGATTATGGGAGCAAAGTCCAAGAGGATGCCATTTTACTTAATGTGTTGCTTAGTAGTGTTTTATATTTTTAAATCTTTCCGGTTATGTAACGTTAAGTGTATCATTTATGTAACTTGCTTACAAAAAACATTACAATAAAGCAAATTTAATACAGATGAATATTTATACATCAAGTATTTTTTATACTTTTACCATTAAGCATCCCTAGGTATGTTAAACTATTATGATGGAACAAATTACGAAGCTGTACACCCCTTACCTCGACTGGATTATTACCACAACGTAGAGGCGTTTATTAAAAAAAGTTGGGAAATGTATGTAATGACCGGGAATAAAAACCCGGGCATACGAACGCTTGTATCTGATTCATGGGAGCGTTGCCGGTTACGACATTCTTTGGTCACAGGTCTCCAGCAGGCTCCCGTGCAGCTTTCCTATCAACGTTTGCGAACCTTACGCGAAAAAAATGGATTGTTATTGAAAGTAGCAGTTCCCATTTTAAAAAATCTTTGTTTACAATTTAATATCCAGGGGCTCATTATAGCTCTTACGGATAATGATGGAGCGATTCTACATACAGAAGCCCTTACCGATACCATTCGGACTTTTGACAGGCTCAACTTTTCAACTGGTGCCATATGGTCGGAAGCCCATTGTGGAACCAATGCGATTGGGACTGCCCTAAAATCGGATGCGCCGGTAACCATTTTCAGCGCCGAACACTATTGTGAAGGCTGGCATCATTTGGTTTGTACTGCCGTGCCTATTAAGGATCCCTATACACAAACCGCTTTGTGTGTGATTGATTTAACGGGGCACAAAGAATTATTGGGAGCCCATAATTTTAGTGTAATAAATGCTACAAAAACCATTATTGAGCTCAGTTTGGAGCATGAATTTCGAAAGTGTGGAACAGTCTATCAAGTTTTGGAAGATAATAGCAAACCTATTGTTATCTTTAATCTAGAGGGGGAGATAACACGTTGCAATAGGCTGGCTCAGATCTTATTCCAAATTCGTGTTGGCATGAATTTTAGAATAAAATTTGGCTTACCGCCGAGGGGAGGCTCTATTGATAGTATGAAGACTATTTTACCCTATACCGAAGATAATAAGGATTGGGAAATCGTGATTACCGATCATACCTTAGATCACCAAATTTTAGGTGGAGTTGCTGTGTTTAGGTCAGTGTGTTGTAGAAAAATAGCCTTGAAAGGACATGTGAAGCAAGAATTCTTAGCTTTTTCATCTGCTTTAAAAGAGGTTCGCGAAATGGCAAGGCGTGCGGCTAAGTTTCAATTTCCCGTTTTGATTACAGGTCGTAGTGGTGTGGGCAAAGAGAGAATCGCTCACTTTGTCCACGAGCAATCTCCTCGTAAAAATCAAGCCTTTGTTCCAGTAAATTGTGGGGCTATATCAAAAGATCTTATTGCCAGTGAGTTGTTTGGGTACTTACCTGGAGCTTTTACTGGAGCTGATCCCAAGGGAAGAAAGGGTAAGTTTGTTGCTGCGGATTCGGGTACTCTTTTCTTAGATGAAATAGCAGAACTCCCCTTAGATATCCAACCCTACCTCCTCAGAATACTGGAAGAAAAAAAGGTGTACCCTTTAGGAGCTGATAAAGCCATCCCCCTTAATGTTAGGATAATTACGGCTACTAATAAAAATTTGGAAGAAGAAGTAGCGGCCGGGCGATTTAGAGTAGATTTATTTTATCGCCTTCAGGTGATTACTTTGAACATTCCTGATTTGAAAGACCGACCCGAGGATATATTGAATTTATTCCAATATTTCCTACAGCAACAAGAGGAGGAGCATATTTTGGTGACTCCGGAAGCCCAGCAAAAGCTGCTTGCATACCCTTGGCCGGGAAATGTGCGTGAACTGAAAAATGCAGCAGAACATGCTATATTTTCGCTTTATTCAGAACTTCAATTATTGCCGAAGCATCTTCCTATTAAAATTAAGGAATATGAACCTATGTCTTTCGAATCTCCTACAGACCCAGAGAATGTTTCTTATTCTTCTATCTTGGATAAACAACAGCAACTTGAACTCATAAAATCGGTTATTAAACAGACGGGAGGTAATATAAGTAGGGCTGCAACATTGCTAAAGCTTTCTCGAACCACACTTTATCGAAAACTGAGGCAGGGAAAGTAATATAAATAAGGTTTATTTCTTTCTTCAATGGACTCAGATCTTTCAACTATAAAAACTAAAGTCATAATGTTTTTACACTCGGTTCGCAGGATGTAAATAAAAATAATTCTTCGCAGTTACTATATCAGCCTGTTCAATTAATTGAGGCTATTTTTCCTTTGCATTTTATTTGAGAATAAAAGTAAAATTGAACTTTCAGCATCTGAAGTTGTTTAATCTTTTAATTTTCTAAGGAATAAAATAACAAAAGCAATATAATGCAAAGAATTCCACGTTATTACAGAAGTTTCAAATCGTATTAATAATGCTTTGAAACTATCCAACCAAGCATTAGCGCTCTCTATTGTAAATCTTCTTTTATACAATTTTTGAGCAAAATATTCTTCTTTTTCAGTTTATCCATGACGGGGATTATTTTTAATATTGGCTATTATTCCCTTCTGGTAGAGAAGATTCCTGAACTTCCCGCTGTCAAATCCTGCATCTTTATTTAAAAACAAGCCTTTATATTCTATAGCTGCCTTCTTCAAAAGATAAAGAATTTCTTCCATAGTATCCTCTATCTTGTAAACATCATGGTAATGTCCACTCATGGGCTCACTTAAGGAAAGTATTGGTCCCTGATTGTCACAAAGAAAAATACTATTGGTTATACCAGAAGGTTTTCTACTCTGATAACCAACAGATTCTCCGTCTCTTCTACTTCGGGTATGACTCCCATCTAACTGAATGTTTGACCTCTCTAACTTTCTTTTATTATTCATTAAAAGATTCTCTTAAAACTACCCTTTTTTCTCCGTTGGTTGAAATACTAGTAAATGAGCTGCCAACTGATTTTTTCATTTCCAAAATATTCTTTCAAACTCAATGATCTCCATTGGCAAACCGTTTTAAATGGTTTGACTATTAACAGCAATATTTTTTCTACATCAAATCTGCTTCGAAAGCTTCGTTTTCCCTTACTCAAATGCGGCAAAATCCATTTTATTAGTTATAATTTTCAGAAGGTTAAGAGTTTATTTGTTTGCAACTTCAGAATTCTTAATTTTTCTCCGAACTTTTTTAAAAGCTTAAACAGCTTCATACTTAAAAAGGCACTCCAAATAGAGTGCTTTGTCAGCTATAAATTGCTTAGTTTAGATCCGATTTGGTGATTCTCAAGGCTGTCCTCACGTTGCCTCTTTTTCCCTACTCACCGACACATCAAAGATATAAAAAACACTTTTATTTAAATTTTAAATAAAAGTGTTTAAATTTTTTTATTTTAGCAAAAATTTAAACACAATAGAATTATGAAATTAATTAAACAATCTTTGCTTTTGTTAAGCTTAACTCTTACTACTTCTGTATTTTTACATCCTGTAATAACGATGATGATTCTAGTAAAATAGAAACTTCGGATAATAAAACATTATTCACAAAAAAGATGTTAGATAATTATTTTAAAGATTAGGCAGGACTTTTAATAAATATTAAAAATACAACTTCCCCTAACAAGCATAATGAGTTAAATAAAAAAATGGAGTTTTTAAAAAATAAATATGATATTAATAAATATGATATCGCTGAAAATATTCAATTTGAATCAAAAAAATCAAAAAAATCAAAAAAATTATTTAGACCAAAACATTCAAGATGTCATAAATAATTCAAAAAATAATAAAGAAAGCATAATTAAAAATTTAGAAAATTATAAGTTAAATACAGAAATAAGTCCAAAAAATTACCTTGTAACATCAATTTTAATAGAAACATTAAAATTAGAAAATGATAAAGATATATTATATGGTTCTAGTAGAAGATCTAATGCAAAATGTGAATCTTCTACTATAGGTGGACTTATTGGAGGTGCTGGAGCTGGTGCATGGGGAGGACCTGCTGTTTGCGTAATAGGTGGTACTTTTGGGGCTATCGGAGGAGCTTTAGCAGGATGGGGAAATAATCCATCTTGTTAATTATGAAAAATAAAATTGTTAATTATGAAAAAAATAATATATAAATATCAATACATTTATGCATCTATTTTTTTAGGGCTAGCCATTGTTTTTAACATCAAGTATATACCTTTAATTCATCAAATAAATCCAGATAAACTTTTTTTATATATATTAGGTCTAATTTTTACTAATATTAGTTTATCTTTTGGATATCTATTTCCTATAAACAGATATCTATTATCTAAAAACAATATAAAATAAAAGTAAAGCCTGAGAATTTCTCAGGCTTTACTTTTATTAATTACCTCTTTATTCCTTCTCACTAACATACCAAAATAATTAAACTAATTTGTAAATAAATTTGGCATTGCTAATCAAATATAGATAGTGTTTTATTACGATGGTGCATTAAAAGAAGTATCGCTCATCTGAGCATTTCTATTTTTTTAGAATAGCATTTGGACTTTCTTCTCATTCTTGCTAAAAA
>NZ_JAAABJ010000073.1 GCF_009904105.1 Elizabethkingia argenteiflava
AGAGCATTTTTACGGTCATATAGTTTTGCTAATACTACTTTGGAAAAATTGTAAATAAAATTTTTTTGATAAATATGTCCAACACAATTGATATTGCCTACGTAATAAGAGTCTTGAGATCCTAAATATCCAGAATGATGAGATTCAATTTCTCCATGAGCTTATTTCTCTACCAATGATCTTTCAAATACTGAAAGTTGAAATTTAGAAAGTACAATACAATCATGAGCAGAGATTGATTCCAACGAAATTAATCTCAAATTAAAAGTAAGCAGATCAGCAGCCAGAAGAGCATGTTTCCGGTCAAATACTTTTGCAAATACTACTTTGGACTACGTGTCAATAAAAGTTTGTTGATAAATATGGCCAACTCCTTTGATATGGCCTACGTAATAAGTGTCTTGAGAT
>NZ_JAAABJ010000674.1 GCF_009904105.1 Elizabethkingia argenteiflava
AAAAAAAGGGAGCTGCTCATTATTAGCTAAATACCTAAATTTAATAGTCTAACAAACGATTAAATATGAACAGTTTTACCGCAAATTATGAAAAAATATTAGAGATACTGATAACAATTGAGAGTAAAATGAATTTTTTAAATCAAATCCGCAATCCCAAATTGTCAGATCTTGAGTTAATCTCCATAGACTTAACTTCAG
>NZ_JAAABJ010000675.1 GCF_009904105.1 Elizabethkingia argenteiflava
ATTTGTCTTAAATTTTCACTGTCAAATCCTGCATCAGCATTCAGAAACAATCCTTTATGATCTATTTCTGCTTCGATTAGAGGTGACAGGATTTCTTTCAAACTACCTTCTATTTGGTATAAATCGTGATGATGGCCACTTTTTGGACTTCCCATTGCCAACATTTGTCCCTGGTTATCACACAGAAAAATGCTGTTGGTGGTTTTTGCCTTTTTTC
>NZ_JAAABJ010000676.1 GCF_009904105.1 Elizabethkingia argenteiflava
CCTTTTCATGGTTTGATAATGATAGAAGGCTTTGCAGGAATTATCAACTCTTACATGAATCCTCCGAAAATATGACCAAATTATCTGCTATAAAATTATTAATCAATAAAATTTAAACAGGATCTAAGTTTAGGATTATTTATTATAACAAGACCTTTATTAGCACCGATAGCCTATTCCCGTTAGTGAATAATCAAAATATTAAAATATTGAATCCTATATAGAGGGAGGATAAGTATACGTTTTTTAGCCTTGGTGGTAATCTCTTAATTTTTATCTTTGTTATATGGGGTTTTCTTTTCCTCTTCGTAAGATTATACACGTAGATATGGATGCATTTTATGCTTCTGTAGAGCAGCGTGATAATCCCCAGCTTCAGGGTAAACCTATTGCGGTAGGCGGAGAGCATCGGGGGGTGGTGGCAGCTGCTAGCTATGAGGCCCGGGAATATGGGGTTCGCTCCGCTATGCCTAGTAAGACTGCTCAGCAAAAATGTCCTAATTTAATTTTTATTAAACCTAGGTTTTCCCGATATAAGGAAATTTCTTCTGAGATTCGAGAGATTTTTTTTCAGTATACTGATCTGGTGGAGCCTTTGTCATTGGATGAAGCTTATTTAGATGTGACCGAGAATAAAAAAGGAATAGAATCTGCTAACCAAATCGCTATGGAAATTCGAGAAAAGATATTTCAGAAAACAGGACTTACGGCCTCCGCTGGAATATCCATAAATAAGTTTTTAGCAAAAATTGCTTCGGATATCAATAAGCCGAATGGGCAGAAGACCATACATCCGCAGCAGGTAATTTCCTTTTTGGAAAACTTGCCTATAGAAAAATTTTATGGGATAGGTAAAGTCACCGCCAATAAAATGAAAAGCCTTAACATTTATAAAGGAGGTGATTTAAAACAGAAAAGCCTGGAGGAACTCACCAGCTTATTTGGAAAAGTAGGCGACCACTATTATCATGTGGTAAGGGGAATACACCGCTCAGAGGTGAAAAGCCATCGCATTGCAAAAAGTGTAGCCGTGGAGGAAACTTTTGGGCAAGATTTGGATGAGGAGAGTCAGGTTTATATAAAGTTAGATGAACTTACTGAGGAGCTTTGCCGGAGGTTACAAAAAACGGACGTTAAAGGCAGAACGCTTACCTTAAAAATAAAGTATCAAGACTTTACATTACATACGCGCAGTAAGACGGAGTCTTATTATTTAGACACTAGCGCTCGCATTTCACAACTGTCCAGACATTTGTGGCACAGCCGACCTTTTGATAAACCCATCAGACTTTTGGGACTTTCACTTTCCCACCTGAATATTCAAGAAAAAAAAATGGAAATGCAGCTAAAAATTCCTTTTCCAGATTTTTATCAACAGTAGTCCTTAAGCGAATCTTTTTCTCTTGGTTTGCAATGATTTTTCTAGGGTATTTAGAAGGTATATATACCTAACTTGGCTGTTCAATTAATTAAGATTTATCAGTTTTGAATAAAGAGTGGGGGGCTTTCCTCACAGTGATTTTCGTACATGCGGGTGTGAAATTTAGCGTTTACTTATCATATATTGGGTTTTATATCCGTTTGCAGCATGCCGAGTAGGAGGATACCCTTTGTTTGTAAAAGCTCAAGCATTTTATTAGAGTGTAAAATATAGAAGATGAAGATTAGAAAGTAGTGTAATAAAATATAGAGGTTAAGTGCTTAAAAGCTAGCTTTCGTTTCCCTGAACATGGTGTTTGCTTCTATTCTATAATACGGAACGGGGTATTTATTCTAAAATGTGAGCTTCAAATTTAGCGTTTTAGGGTATTTTCTCATATTAAGTGCCTTTTATAAATTTTCAGCAGGAACCGGATTTTTATCAGAGTGAATAGGATTTACAAAACGTGATTTAAATCATGGTTTAGGAAAAAAATACTGTGTAACTTTATTTTTTATAATGCATTATAAAAAAGTTGTATATTTGCATATCGTTTTGGGCTTATTTTATTTTTTATAGATCAGAGAAATTAAAGTTACTCTTGCGCTATGTGCGTAAGGGATTTCTGTGTTTATAGTATTTTAAGTTTTTCCAAAACAAAAAAATATTTTGCATTACGTTGTGAAAAGATATATCAGCGTTGCAGTTAGAAATGAGCAATATAGCAGGGAAAAGTACAATGTCTTTTGATAAGCCCAAATTCAAGATTTTTTTATTTTTCAGGTTATACTTTTTTCGTTTCTGATATTTTTTATAAATCAAAATATTTTTTAACCCTTTTCTAAAACGTTTTATGAGCAAAACACAGTTTCTAACGCCAAAAACTCGGGAAGATCAAAGGATTAATTTTTCCTCATCAAAAGGAAAAGTTGCAACGCCTGATTTTCTGGATATCCAAATCCAGTCTTTTAGGGAGTTCTTTCAACTTGATACACTTCCGGAAGACAGAGTTAATGAAACCCTTTACAAAACCTTCCAGGAAAACTTTCCAATTACGGATTCCAGAAACCAATTTGTATTGGAGTTTTTGGATTATTTGGTAGATGCACCTCGTTATTCTATTAACGAATGTGTAGAAAGAGGTTTAACCTATAGCGTGCCTCTTAAGGCGAGACTTAAATTGTATTGTACCGACCCGGAGCATGAAGATTTCCAGACGGTAGTACAAGATGTGTATTTAGGTCCCGTGCCTTATATGACACCAAGCGGATCTTTTATCATCAATGGAGCAGAGCGTGTGATTGTAACCCAGCTGCACCGTTCTCCGGGGGTTTTCTTCGGACAGACTTATCATGCCAATGGTACCAAGTTGTATTATTCCAGAATTATTCCTTTTAAGGGATCGTGGATGGAATTTACAACCGATATTAATAGCGTCATGTACGCTTATATAGACCGTAAGAAAAAATTACCTTTAACGACTTTACTAAGAGCGATAGGATATGAATCTGATAAGGATATTCTACAGATTTTCGATCTCGCAGAGGAGATAAAGGTCTCTAAAGCGGCGCTTAAAAAAGTAGAAGGACGGACATTAGCGGCCAGAGTATTGAACACTTGGTTTGAAGATTTTGTAGATGAAGATACTGGAGAGGTGGTATCAATAGAAAGAAACGAAATTATTTTAGACAGAGAGACCGTTCTCGAAAAAGAGCACTTGAATCTGATTCTGGAGTCTGGGGTAAAGACTATTTTAATTCACAAAGAAAATGGGAATGAGTTTTCTATTATCCAGAATACCTTACAAAAAGACCCGACCAATTCCGAAAAAGAAGCGGTAGAATATATTTATAGACAATTGCGTAATGCAGATCCACCAGATGAAGAGACTGCAAGGGGGATTATTGAAAAATTATTTTTCTCTGAACAACGTTACTCTCTTGGAGAAGTAGGGCGTTACAGATTGAATAAAAAGCTAGGCTTAAACATCCCTATTGATACGGAGGTTCTCACCAAGGAAGATATTATTGCGATTGTTCGGCATTTGATAGAGTTGGTAAACTCTAAAGCAGAAGTAGACGACATCGATCACCTTTCTAATAGAAGAATTAAGACGGTTGGGGAGCAATTAGCAGGGCAATTCGGAGTGGGTCTTTCCAGAATTGCAAGAACCATCAAGGAAAGGATGAACGTTAGAGATAATGAAATCTTTACACCGATTGATTTGGTAAACGCAAAGACCTTAACTTCAGTTATCAATTCATTTTTTGGAACCAACCAGCTATCTCAGTTCATGGATCAAACCAATCCATTATCTGAAATTACACATAAGAGAAGATTATCTGCACTAGGGCCAGGAGGTTTATCCAGAGAAAGAGCAGGTTTTGAGGTTCGAGATGTACACCATACCCATTATGGAAGAATTTGCCCGATAGAAACACCGGAAGGACCTAACATCGGATTGATATCTTCTTTAGGGATTTATGCTAAGATTAACGATCTGGGCTTTATTGAGACACCTTATAGAAAAGTAGAAGAGGGCAAAGTAGATTTAGCAGCAGCCCCTATTTACTTAAATGCGGAAGATGAGGAAGATAAAATCATTGCACAGGCCAATGTGGAGCTAAGTGATACTGGTGAGTTTAAAACGGATAGAATTATTGCTCGTTTAGATGGTGATTATCCGGTGGTAGATCCAAGTCAAGTAGACCTTATTGATGTAGCACCGAACCAGATTTCGGGTATCTCCGCTTCTTTGATTCCTTTCCTAGAACACGATGATGCTAACCGTGCATTGATGGGATCTAACATGATGCGTCAGGCTGTACCGTTATTGAGACCGCAAGCCCCTATCGTAGGTACAGGTTTAGAAAAA
The DNA here is from genome assembly GCF_009904105.1 of Elizabethkingia argenteiflava. GTDB lineage: Bacteria > Bacteroidota > Bacteroidia > Flavobacteriales > Weeksellaceae > Elizabethkingia > Elizabethkingia argenteiflava. The sequence goes on from NZ_JAAABJ010000676.1 coordinate 4,296, forward strand.
CAAGTAGCGACAGACTCCAGAATTCTGATGAACGCCAAAGGGGCTGGTGTTGTAGAATATGTAGATGCTGAAAAAATCGTTATTAAGTACGAAAGAAGTGAAGACGAAGATTTAGTGAACTTTGAATCGGCGACTACTACCTATAGATTAACGAAATTTAGAAAAACCAACCAGAGTACCACCATTACTTTGAAACCTATTGTAAGAGTAGGAGATACTGTAGAAAAAGGACAGGTATTATGTGAAGGTTATGCTACTGAAAAAGGAGAGTTGGCACTGGGAAGAAACCTAGTGGTAGCTTTTATGCCTTGGAAGGGATATAACTTCGAGGATGCGATTGTAATTAACGAAAAAGTAGTACGTGAAGATTGGTTTACTTCTATCCATGTAGACGAATATTCTCTTGAAGTCCGCGACACCAAATTAGGGATGGAGGAATTAACATCAGATATTCCTAACGTTTCCGAAGAGGCTACAAAAGATCTCGATGAAAACGGAATGATCCGTATTGGTGCAGAGGTGAAGCCGGGAGACATTCTTATTGGTAAGATTACGCCTAAAGGAGAATCTGATCCTACTCCAGAAGAAAAACTTTTACGTGCCATCTTCGGGGATAAAGCTGGAGATGTAAAAGATGCGTCATTAAAGGCAGATTCGTCATTAAGAGGGGTAGTTATCAACAAGAAACTTTTCTCTAGAAATATTAAAGATAAGAAGAGAAGAACTGAAGAAAAACTCAAACTAGAAGAGATTGAAAATCGATACAGAGTAAAGTTTGAGGAGCTCAGAAATACATTGTTGGAGAAACTCAATGTACTGGTTAATGGGAAAACATCCCAAGGGGTTAAAAATGACCTCGATGAAGAGTTAATCGGTAAAGGCGTGAAGTTTACTCAGAAATTACTTTCCAGTGTTGAGGATTACGTTAATGTAAGCGGTTCTGATTGGACGGTAGATGCTGATAAAAATGAATTAATTAAGCAATTAATCCACAATTATAAGATTAAGTACAACGATCTTCAGGGGATTAAAAACCGTGAAAAATTTGCCATTTCTATAGGAGATGAACTACCGGCAGGTATTATGAAGTTAGCAAAAGTTTATATTGCTAAGAAGCGTAAACTCAATGTAGGGGATAAAATGGCAGGGCGTCACGGTAACAAAGGTATTGTATCCAGAATCGTGCGCGAAGAAGATATGCCATTCTTAGAAGACGGTACCGCTGTAGACATTGTTCTGAACCCATTGGGGGTACCTTCCCGTATGAACATCGGTCAGATTTACGAAACAGTTTTAGGCTGGGCAGGTAAAAAATTAGGACTCAAGTTTGCCACGCCTATCTTTGATGGAGCAAAACTAGAGCAGATTACCGAATATACTGAAAAAGCTGGGCTTCCTGCTTATGGAAACACTTATCTATACGATGGTGGTACAGGAGAAAGGTTTACCCAACCGGCAACCGTAGGGGTAATCTATATGTTGAAGTTAGGTCACATGGTAGATGATAAGATGCATGCACGTTCTATCGGTCCGTATTCATTGATCACACAGCAGCCGTTAGGAGGTAAAGCACAGTTCGGTGGACAGCGTTTCGGAGAGATGGAGGTTTGGGCATTAGAAGCCTTTGGAGCCTCTAATATTCTACGAGAGATATTAACAGTGAAGTCGGATGACGTTATCGGTAGAGCGAAAACCTATGAAGCCATAGCGAAAGGGGAGGCTATGCCAGAACCAGGTATTCCTGAATCTTTCAATGTATTGCTTCACGAGCTACAAGGTCTCGGCTTAGATGTAAGATTGGAAGAATAACCTAAAGATTGAATTATTCAAGAATTTAAAAATTTATTTAACTCAGAAAATTTTGTTATTGAAAGTGAAAGTAAGAGAATTTTCATTTTTAGTCTTTCAATCTTTTAATCTTTAAATCAAAAAAACAATGTCAAAAAATAAAACAAGTAGATTTAGTAAAATCACGATAGGTTTAGCCTCTCCAGAATCTATTCTTCAAGAATCAAGAGGAGAAGTTCTAAAACCTGAAACGATTAACTATCGTACACACAAACCTGAAAGAGATGGTTTGTTCTGCGAAAAAATATTCGGTCCTGTTAAGGATTATGAATGTGCTTGTGGTAAATATAAACGAATTCGTTATAAAGGTATTGTCTGCGACCGTTGTGGTGTAGAAGTTACCGAGAAAAAAGTCAGAAGAGAACGTATAGGACATATCAGCTTAGTAGTGCCTGTAGCACATATTTGGTATTTTCGTTCTTTGCCTAATAAAATAGGCTATCTTTTAGGTTTGCCTTCGAAGAAGTTGGATATGATTATCTACTACGAAAGATATGTCGTAATTCAGCAGGGGATAGCCCGAAAAGCAGATGGCTCCGACTTTGACGAAATGGAGTTTCTAACAGAAGAAGAATATTTAGATGTATTAGATACACTTCCGCAAGATAATCAGTATTTAGATGATTCAGACCCTAATAAATTCGTTGCGAAAATGGGGGCTGAAGCTATTGAGGAAATGTTGAGAAGAATAGATTTAGATGCACTTTCCTATGACCTCAGACACAGAGCGCATAACGAATCCTCAAAACAGAGGAGAACAGAAGCTTTAAAAAGGCTATCTGTAGTAGAGGCTTTGAGAGGGGCTAATACCCGAATGATTAACCTTCCTGAGTGGATGGTAATGCGTGTACTTCCAGTGATTCCACCTGAGTTGAGACCTTTGGTTCCATTGGATGGTGGTCGTTTTGCTACTTCCGATTTAAATGACCTTTACAGAAGGGTAATCATTAGAAATAATCGCTTAAAGCGACTTTTGGAAATTAAGGCGCCGGAAGTTATTTTGAGAAATGAGAAGCGTATGCTACAGGAAGCGGTAGATTCTCTATTCGACAACACTAGAAAATCTTCTGCGGTGAAGTCTGAATCGAATCGTCCACTGAAATCGCTTTCCGATTCATTAAAAGGTAAGCAGGGACGTTTCCGTCAGAACTTATTAGGAAAAAGGGTAGACTACTCAGCTCGTTCTGTAATTGTAGTAGGGCCAAGCCTACAACTACATGAGTGTGGTTTGCCAAAAGATATGGCTGCCGAGCTTTACAAACCGTTTATCATCAGGAAATTGATCGAAAGAGGTATTGTGAAAACGGTAAAATCTGCCAAGAGAATTATTGATCGTAAAGAACCCGTAGTATATGATATCTTAGAAAACGTGATGAAGGGACACCCTGTGCTTCTGAACAGGGCACCTACGCTTCACCGTTTAGGGATTCAAGCCTTTCAGCCAAAAATGATCGAAGGTAAAGCTATTCAGCTTCACCCGTTGGTAACCACCGCATTTAATGCTGACTTTGATGGAGACCAGATGGCGGTGCATTTGCCGTTAGGTCCCGAGGCTATCTTGGAAGCCCAACTCCTCATGCTGGGGTCTCAGAACATTCTCAACCCTGCGAATGGATCTCCAATTACAGTACCTTCTCAGGACATGGTACTCGGGCTTTATTTCATGACCAAAGAGGCACATTCAACCGATACTTATAAAGTGAAGGGAGAAGGTTTAGCCTTTTATTCTCCAGAAGAAGTGGAAATTGCCTATGCAGAAGGACAAGTATCCTTAAATGCTAAAGTAAGATGTCGTTTGCCAGTTAAAGAAAATGGTGAACTGGTGACCAAACTCATCTCTACTACAGTGGGACGAATCTTATTCAACCAGATCGTACCACAGCAAGTAGGCTATATCGATGAGCTGTTGACTAAGAAATCCTTGCGAAACGTTATTGGTAGGATTTTGGATGAAACCGACTTCCCAACTACAGTGAAGTTCTTGGATGACATGAAAAATCTAGGGTACAGCAATGCCTTTAAAGGAGGTCTTTCGTTTAGTTTAGGAGATATTGTGGTGCCTGCTGAAAAGAAAACCATGATTGGAAATGCAGTGGAGAGTGTAGATGAAATTAAGGGCAACTATAATATGGGGCTTATCACCGATACAGAGCGTTATAATCAGGTAATTGATGTTTGGACGAATACCAATGCTAAACTTACCGAAATGATTATGGATCGAATGAAATCCGATCAAGGAGGATTTAATTCTGTATTTATGATGCTTGATTCTGGAGCGAGGGGTTCCAAGGAGCAGATACGTCAGTTATCAGGTATGAGAGGTTTGATGGCGAAACCGCAAAAAGCAGGTTCTGTTGGGGCCGAGATTATCGAAAACCCAATTGTTGCTAACTTTAAAGAAGGTCTCTCCATCTTAGAATATTTTATCTCTACCCACGGTGCGCGTAAAGGTCTGGCGGATACGGCTCTTAAAACTGCAGATGCGGGGTATTTGACCCGTCGTTTGGTAGATGTAGCTCAAGATGTTATTGTTACAGAAGACGACTGTGGTACCCTAAGAGGTGTAGAAATTACACCACTGAAGAAAAATGATGAGGTGATTGAGAAAATCTCCGAAAGAGTTTTGGGTAGAGTTTCTCTTCATAATATTTACGATCCGGAAACCGATGAGTTATTGGTAAAAGCGGATCAGCTGATTGATGAAAAATTAGCGAAGAAGATTGAAGCCGCAGGCATAGAATCTATAGAAGCCCGTTCACCTCTTACTTGTGAGACCAAGAGAGGAATCTGTGCGAAGTGTTATGGTAGAAACCTGGCCACGGGTAAAATGATCCATATGGGAGAAGCAGTAGGTGTTATCGCTGCACAATCCATTGGAGAGCCTGGTACCCAGCTGACCTTGAGAACTTTCCACCAAGGGGGTACGGCTGGAAATATTTCCGAAAATCCATCTATAGTAGCAAAACGAGATGGTATCGTTGAAATGGATGAAGTGAGAACCATTAAAAGCGAAGACGAAGAAGGAAAAACTGCAGATATTGTAGTTTCTCGTTCTACTGAATTCCGTTTGGTGATGGATAATGAGAGCAGGACGGTGATTATGAATGCCAACATTCCATATGGAGCAGAACTCGCTGTTAAGCCTGGAGATAAAGTGAACAAAGGAGATCTTATCTGTAAATGGGATCCTTATAATGCGGTAATTATCGCCGAAACTTCAGGTAAGGTCGAATATGAAGATATCATTCAGGGGGTATCATTCCAATTGGAGATTGATGAACAAACCGGCTTTGAAGAGAAAGTAATCTCAGATTCTAGAAATAAAAAAGCGGTACCAACCCTTAGGGTGGTAGATGCTAAAGGAGTAGAACAGAAGTCTTATAACCTTCCGGTAGGTGCTCACTTGATGGTAAACGACGGAGAGAAGATTAGGGCGGGTAAAGTCTTAATTAAAATTCCGAGAAAATCTGCCAAAGCAGGGGATATTACTGGAGGTCTTCCAAGAGTTACTGAATTATTTGAAGCGAGAAACCCTTCTAATCCTGCGGTAGTAACCGAAATTGATGGAGTAGTGTCTTATGGTAAAATTAAAAGAGGTAACCGAGAACTGATCGTAGAGGCGAAAACGGGTGAAATTAAAAAGTACTTGGTGAAACTTTCTAACCAGATTTTGGTGCAGGAAAATGACTTCGTACGAGCAGGTTCACCGCTTTCCGATGGATCGGTGACCCCGGATGATATCTTAAGCATCAAAGGACCAACTGCGGTACAGGAATATTTGGTTAATGAAATTCAAGATGTTTACCGTTTACAAGGGGTGAAAATTGATGATAAACACTTCGAAATCATTGTAAGACAGATGATGACTAAGGTAGAAATTGTAGAGGGAGGAGATACTCAGTTCTTAGAGGGAAGCCTAGAGCACAAAAACGACTTTATTGAAGAGAATGAAAGAGTGTTTGGTCTTAAAGTGGTGATCAACCCTGGAGATTCTAAGGAATTTAAAGCGGGGCAGATTATTACGGCAAGAGAGCTAAGAGATGAAAATTCGAAGTTGAAACGTGAGGATTTAGCTTTAGTAGAAGTGAGAGAGGCCTTACCTGCAACGGCTAAGCCTGTATTACAAGGTATTACCAGAGCTGCTCTTCAGACCAAATCCTTTATGTCTGCAGCCTCTTTCCAGGAAACGACAAAAGTTCTAAACGAAGCTGCCGTATCGGGGAAAGTAGATGATCTTAACGGTCTTAAAGAAAATGTTATTGTAGGTCATAGAATACCTGCTGGTACCGGTCTAAAGCAGTACCAGAGCGTCATTGTAGGGTCAACTAAAGAATTTGAAGATATTAACTAACACAAAAAGTTTCAGGTTTGCAGTATAAAAAGATTTATATTAGCAACCTGAAACTTTAAATTTAACAAACGATATGGACAATCAAAATCAGGATGGAAACATTAATATCGAGCTGAATGAAACTGTAGCTGCTGGTGTCTATGCTAATCTTGGATTAGTGAATCATTCTCCATCTGAATTTATCTTGGATTTTATTCAGTTAATGCCGGGAGTACAACAAGCTAAAGTTAGATCCAGGGTTATCTTGGCTCCTTTGCATGCTAAGCGTATTCTGAATGCGCTTCAACAGAATATAGTTTCTTACGAGCAGCAATTTGGAGAAATTAAAGAAGTGGAACCGTTTGTCCTAGGGCAAAATACCCCTCAAGCTTAATTAAAGTAAAAACTTTAATATAAAAAAATCCCCATTCTAAAAGAATGGGGATTTTTTATAATTATTAAAACAGTGTATTTTATACATTTTTATCCTTCATTTTATTTATATTTGGTAAAAATTTTGGCATTGCTAATCAAATATAGATAGTGTTTTATTACGATGGTGCATTAAAAGAAGTATCGCTCATCTGAGCATTTCTATTTTTTTAGAATAGCATTTGGACTTTCTTCTCATTCTTGCTAAAAA
>NZ_JAAABJ010000677.1 GCF_009904105.1 Elizabethkingia argenteiflava
CTTTTAGAGGCTGTTTAAATTTGTGTAGAAAATTTTGTTAGGAAGGTTTTCAGAAGTTGGATATTTGGAAAAAAAGGAATGAAATACCTAACTGATCTAACTGAAAACCAATGGCAATATATAAAGAAAACGCTGAATCTGAAAGATAGAAAGCGAAAACATCCTTTGATCCTGATTTGGAATGCGTTAATGTATCTGATAAAAACAGGCTGTCAA
>NZ_JAAABJ010000678.1 GCF_009904105.1 Elizabethkingia argenteiflava
ACTTCTACCATTATCGAATTCCTTCAAAATACTGGAAATCTGATTCGCACTGAATTGTTTCTTTTTCATAATATATAATCCTAAATTTAAACTTTTTGTCTAAATTATAGTCGTACTATTTATGGGGAAGTTTACAACACATTGTATAACAGTCATAGCCATTATCTTAGATAATATTCTATTCTTAAAGCCATCAAAGGATTTCGCATAGTTTCTTCTAATCATAAACTGATCACATAATTGCGAAAATAAGGTTTCGATGCGCTTTCGGGGTTTTCTAAAAA
>NZ_JAAABJ010000679.1 GCF_009904105.1 Elizabethkingia argenteiflava
CAAGATCTGACAATTTGGGATTGCGGATTTGATTTAAAAAATTCATTTTACTTTCAATTGTTATCAGTATCTCTAATATTTTTCATAATTTGCGGTAAAGCTGTTCATATTTAATCTTTTGTTAGACTATTAAATTTAGGTATTTAGCTAATAATATGCAGCTTCCTTTTTTTTATCCTAAATGAACCGCGGGATTAAATAAGTCTTTATATATATAAATTTTAGTACTTTAGAGCATATCATTGAGTAAAGCATTTTTTATGTGTGATAAGGCCATGAATCCTATTAAATACCCGATTTCTATAAAAGG
>NZ_JAAABJ010000680.1 GCF_009904105.1 Elizabethkingia argenteiflava
CGAGTTAATTAGGGTATTTTTTCGAAAAATAGTGTTATAAAATTTGTTAAATATATATAAACTTTCTATTTTTGCACTCCCAAACGATAACAAGTTAACCAAGGGACGCGCAGTAGATATTTGAGAAGGATTAGAATAGAGCAGTATTGCTTATTAATAGTATCGGATTTGGAATAATTCAGGTTTGGTTTTATTTTTAAAGTTTAGGAATAATATTTAAGAGATATTGATAAGAGAGAGTTGCTTGAAAAAAAACTTTAAAAAAAAGTTTTTATAATTAGAAAAAATTTTTTATATTTTAAATAGCAAAAAAAGAAAAAAGACAAAAAGTTATTTTTTTA
>NZ_JAAABJ010000074.1 GCF_009904105.1 Elizabethkingia argenteiflava
TGAAATCAATAAGATCAGACCGTGTGTGATAATTTCTCCGGACGAAATGAATAATGCTTTAAATACAGTAATTATAGCCCCTTTGACGTCTACAATAAAGCCATATCCAATGAGAGTAAACTGCAGGGTTGAGGGTAAAAAGGGGCAGGTTGCTTTAGACCATTTGAGATCTGTTGATAAGAGAAGATTGAAAGCAAAGATGGCCAGTTTGGATAAGCACACACAAGAAGAAATTATTGATACTCTCATGAAAATGTTTTCTTAGCTATATAGCCACGAGAAATCAAAAAATTATCAGCGAAAGGTTTGGTTTGAAAATGAAA
>NZ_JAAABJ010000681.1 GCF_009904105.1 Elizabethkingia argenteiflava
AAAAAAAAGCGCTTCAACTTTATCTTGAAGGCTTGGGCTTTAGATCAATCGGCAGGATTTTAGATGTTAGCAATGTCACTATTTTGAATTGGATTCGTAGTTTCGGTCAAGAAATACAATCATTGCAATGTGAATCTAAGGAAATAAAAGTGGTAGAGTTAGATGAAATGCACAGTTATATAGGGAATAAAAAAAACTGTTGGATCTGGATTGCTGTTGATAGATTTGGAAAAAGATTCATCAATTTCGTTATTGGTGGCAGAAGCCATCAAACCGCAGAAGAGTTTTGGGAAACAATAAAACAACACAAAATGGAGAAGATAGCAAGTGATCACTGGAAAAGCTACCAAAGCATTGTTCCTAAAGAGAAGCATCTTCAGACAAAATCAGAAACATTCACCGTAGAAGCTTATAATAGTTTGTTTGGGCATTTTTTAGCAAGAATGAGAA
>NZ_JAAABJ010000682.1 GCF_009904105.1 Elizabethkingia argenteiflava
ACTTCTTCAATAATAAGTCCTTTATCACTAGCTTGTTTTTTAAAAAGCTCTTGTGCCTTTATTCCTGCACGGTACCAATCTTAGAATAGGTTTTTATAGTTTTCATGACCTGCTACCTTGAAAGGCTCCCAATGTTCTTCTCTCGGATAAATAATTGAATCATCAGTAATCGTATCCACATAGCACAAACGCTCATAACTTTCTACATAGGTGTGCTCTATTTTTCCTTCAGTAATGTTTATAATATGATATCCTATAAATAATATTTTAAAATTTATTGGTTTATTTAATAGTTTTTTTTGTTTTTGCTTCCAATATAGTATTTTTTTCTTGTTTTTAATCACCTGTTATCGAATGATGTATATAAAAGACATAATGCTAGATTATTTTTTGCATAAGTGTGAGCGATGTATTAAAATATATAATCAATAAATTATTTAT
>NZ_JAAABJ010000683.1 GCF_009904105.1 Elizabethkingia argenteiflava
AAATGTTTTTGCTAAGTAAGAGAATGCCATAACATTGAATAATTGGCAGAGTCTGCTCCACTACCCCTTTGTAGATCTATTAAACTTACGGATTATTAAAACCCGTGGTGCATTTAGGATAAAAAAAAGGGAGCTGCTCATTATTAGCTAAATACCTAAATTTAATAGTCTAACAAACGATTAAATATGAACAGTTTTACCGCAAATTATGAAAAAATATTAGAGAT
>NZ_JAAABJ010000684.1 GCF_009904105.1 Elizabethkingia argenteiflava
ACACGGCGTTAGAATTCGCGGCCGCAGGCGATCATCTGCTCCAGCATTATTTCGAGATCATCAGGCTGCATCTCGCCCTGACCATATGGCGATGCACGCATGGGAGAGAATCCGACGCTGTGGAAACCCGCGTCAATGAATGCGTCGAGCGTGCTACACAGGTCAAGATTGCGTGGCGTGACGGTAACCCGCGCCGAGACCTGCATCCGGCTCTGGCCCGCAAGCAACGGTTCGACATTGCGCATGATGACATCGAAGCTGCCGCCGCCGTTCCGATAGGGCCTCTGCGCGTCGTGGCTCTTGCTCTGCCCGTCAAG
>NZ_JAAABJ010000685.1 GCF_009904105.1 Elizabethkingia argenteiflava
AGCCAAAAATTATTATTATTTTGATGAAGAATTATATAAACGAAGGTTCAATATAGAGAAAGCAAATGCTTGGCTGGATAGTTTCAAAGCATTATTTATACGATTTGAAACTTCTGTAATAACATGGAATTCTTTGCGTTATATTGCTTTTGTTATTTTATTCCGCAGAAAACTAATAGTTTAAACAAGTTCATATCCTTAGCATATTTATCGTCATAAAAAGTTTAATTAACTTAGCTTTCACCTTGGCGAATAATAGGTAAAGTAAAGCGGCCTATTAGTATAAAGTGATTGCTGATCTTATATATGGCTTAGTTCCAAAGAGGGGGATAGCATAGCAGTCTATCATTGACTAAATAACTCTACACTTTTTGGGTATTGTATATAAAAAGCTGCTGTTAGAAAGTTTTACGGTAGCCGAAGATTAGGAATGGGAACAGCAGCTTCTACAATGGAAAGAGATAAATAAAGCGGATTTTTGAATCTATAGTATTTCTTTTTTCTTTGAGGAGTGAATGATAAAGGTTTCAGTATTATTATGCACAATTCCACTAGGAGGAGAGGAGGGCCTCTCGGAAGTTTTTACTGTGGCCAGAGCATTCTTCTCATTTGTTTTAAAAAGTACATAAGTTCCGATTGCTAATAAGGTAACTAAGATAGCAATTATCAAATTTCGCATAAGTGATAATTTGCGAGAATGGCTCAGTTCATCTTCTAACAGAGTCCATACTTTTTCCTTAGAAGAGAGATCTGTTGAAATACAGTTTTCTAGTTGTTTGAATATATCGTTTAGAGGGTCCTTAGGATTCATTTTAAAAGGTTTTTGAAAAATAAAATTGATGTACGAGTTTTTGTAATTTCTTTTTTGCAAAGTTGAGTTGAGACTTTGAGGTCCCTTCACTTATGCCCAACTGTGCTGCAATTTCCTTATGGGAGTAACCTTCTATAGCATACAGATTGAAAATCGTTTTACTACCAGGGGGTAAGGTCTCCATAAGATGTAGTAACTCCTGTTCATTATAAGGAAAATCCTGCAGGGGGTGAACGAGTCTCCGGGTATAGTCCTCCATAGAGATCACAGGAGTATATTTTGTACGCAAAAAATTAAGGCATTGATTGACTGTGATTTTTCTTGACCATGCATCAAAGGCTTTCCATTCTTTTAACTGAGATATTTTGGAAAGAATATGGTAAAAAGAATCTGCCAAGACCTCTTCTATATCTTCTGGTGATGTTAAGTATCTTTTACATACAAAATGCAACTTAGGGTAATATACATCATATAGCTTTCGCTGTGCAATACGGTTATTGCGGGAACATTGTTTTAAAATTTTTTCATTCATTTTTGTGGTTTCTAATAGATAAGACTACTTTTTATCTCAAAAGGTTGGAAAAGATAATCAAGTTTTGTGCTACTTTTAAAAATAGCATAAAAAGTTATATCAATATTCCGCATAAGTCTTGCATAAAAACAGTTAATTAGCTGTTTTCCGATCCTAGATATTTAATGTCAAATCTTACGAATAGGGCGATTTGAAATTGCCTAACCACGAATTTGTCAGTTCTATACCAAATTTCCTTTTATATCATCTATTATCAAAAAATATATGCTCTATCACATAGGTTTACATGTCAGGGATTTAAGTCTATATGGGCTCATATTTCGTTTCTAATATAGACCTCTATCAAGCCGTATCTGTTTAAACCCAGTATCTAAATGTAGAAAGAGCTCATCAGTCGTTATATTTGATTTTTTGATATCATCAAGCATTTTCTACATGTTTTATCCATCCAACTCAAATGTATCGTGATATTTCTACCGGCTTGCTCCTCAAAATCGGAGTTTCCTAATGAGTACTGATAAATGTATATTGGGGGTCTTAAACTTTTTCCCGCATCTGATCACCAAAAGTTTTCTTTCGGGTCTTGGTAACCAAATAATGGTATACAGCTCATGTCTTAATACTTCTTATATTTACCCCAAAAGCGTCTTTAACTTCTCCGAGTGGGTAGTCTGTTTCAAAAAAATACTGAATCTGAAGTTCACGCCACTGCCAGTCTGTTTAGAATCTATAGTTAAAATTAACTTAACGACCTCAATTAATAAAACTTGAGCATTATTTTTATGTACCCCCAGAGAGAGGCAGCGAATTCATTCTTTTTTTACTTGAGAGAACTTACAAATAACAGGAGGTTAGGGATATGAATTATTTGTTAATTTTGTAGATCTTTTTATTAAATATCATGAGTAGTTTTAGAAAAAATGAATATGGAGTATTGCTCTACCGCTTATTATTGGCCTATTTCTTTTATTTTGTTACCCGGATTTTATTTGCGGTTTTTAACTGGAATCTGTTGAAAATTGATTCTATAGGAGAATTGTTAAAACTCTGTTTTCACGGGATAGCCTTTGATACTACCGCTATTTTATATACCAATTCTGTGTTTATTCTCTTATCCATACTTCCTCTTTTTGTGAATACAAATAAAGTTTATCAGAAGTTTCTTAAGAGTATTTATTTTGTATGCAATCTAGGAGCTATTGCATTTAATTTTATAGACCTTATTTATTATAGATTTACTTTTACAAGAAGTGCCATTAATATATTAGAGAGTGTTCAGCATGAGACCAATAAAGCAAAGCTTTTTGTTGATTTTCTTAAGAACTACTGGTATATCTTTTTACTCTACATTATTTGCATGCTGATATGGATAACACTCTATAACTTTATAAAAGTAAAAGAAAAAAACTACACGAATAAGGGGAAATATATTTTAACTTCGATCTTCGGTATTTGTATCATTGTGATTTTGGCCATAGGGGGAATTCGAGGAGACTTTAAGAAAAGTACGCGTCCCATTAATTTGGTCGATGCCAATAAATTTGTCAACAAATTTGTACAGGCTAATGTCGTTCTCAATACCCCATTCTGTATTCTTCGTACTATGGGAAGTGCTTCCTTTCAGAAGTTGAATTTTATGCCACAAGAGCAAGCCGTACGCAGAGCATATCCCGTTAAACAATATCAGAATAGTCCTCCCACAAAACCCAATATAGTAATTTTTATATTAGAAAGTTTTTCACGAGAGTATATTGGTGCATTTAATAAGGGCATTAAAAACTATGTCAGTTATACTCCTTTCCTAGACTCTTTATCTCAGCAGAGTATGATTTTTACCAATGCCTATGCCAATGGATATAAATCCATCCATGGAATGTCGTCTGTGCTATCTGGAATCCCTTCTTTTAAAGATGCTTTTACCTCTTCCCCTTATCCCAATCAGAAAATAGAGTCGCTGGTTTCCATTTTAAACGGCCAAGGATATGATACCTCTTTCTTTCATGGCGCCCCTAATGGATCAATGGGTTTTTTAGGGTATGGGAATATTTTGGGTTTTAAACATTATTATGGGAAAACAGAATATAATAATGACCGAGATTTTGATGGTGTTTGGGGCATATGGGATGAGCCTTTTTTTCAATTTATGAATAAAACACTCTCACAGAAAAAGCAACCTTTTATGGCGACACTATTCTCGGTAACTTCACATGAACCATTTCAGGTACCTGAAAACTTTAAAGGAAAATTTCCTAAAGGTCATGTGCAAATGCATCAGGTAGTAGGTTATACAGATTATGCACTAAAAAAGTTTTTTCAGTCTGCCGCGAGGGAATCTTGGTTTAAAAATACCATTTTTATTCTGACCGCTGACCACGACAACCAGAGTTATTATGAAGAATACCAAGTGGGACTTAACAAGCAGGCGGTTCCCATTATAATCTATAAACCTGATGGAAGTTTGAAGGGGATAAGCGATGAATGGGCTCAGCAAATCGATATTTATCCCACTGTCATAGATATGATAGGTTACCATAAACCTTTTAGAAGTTGGGGAGTGAGTCTGTTTGGTGACAAAAACCAGCCTCCTTTTGTGGTAAACTACATGGATAATACCTATCGTTATGCTTTCGGTAATTATATTTGTGTATTCGACGGTCAAAAAGCTTTAGGTTTTTATGATAAAAACGATAAAGGCTTAAAAAATAATTTGATAAGTCGCCGGAACGAGGAAATGAATCAAATTGAATGGCAGTGTAAAGCCTTTTTACAAGACTATTTTTACCGAATTATAGAAAAGAAGCTAACGAGTGGATTTTCAAACGGAGAAAAATAAAAATCTTATTGCTAATTACAAAAAAATGAATATCTTTGCGGTTCGAATAATTTAAAAAAATATACAATGTTTGCAATCGTAGAGATAGCAGGGCTTCAATACAAAGTTGAGCAAGACCAAAAATTGTATGTTAACCGCTTAAAAGCAGAAAAAGGTAATAAAGTTACTTTTGATAAAGTTCTTTTAACGGTTAACGGGACAATAACTGTAGGCGCCCCAGCTGTAGAAGGAATCGCTGTAGAAGCGGAGATTATTGATCATGTTCAGGCAGATAAAGTAATCGTCTTCAAAAAGAAAAGAAGAAAAGGATACAAGGTGAAGAACGGTCACAGACAGCAACTGACGCAAATTCAGATTACTTCTATTACTGGATTTGAAGGTGAGAAGCCAGCGAAGAAAGCTGCTGCTAAAAAGACAACTAAAAAAGCTGCAGAAAGCACAACCGAAGCGGCTGCAGGAGAATAATATTTAACCCGAAAAAAGTTAAAATAAAATGGCACACAAAAAAGGGGTCGGTAGCTCCAAAAATGGTAGAGAATCTCACTCTAAAAGATTAGGTGTTAAAATTTTCGGTGGTCAAGAAGCTATCGCGGGTAACATCATTGTGAGACAAAGAGGTACTCAGCATCATGCGGGAGAAAACGTAGGTATCGGTAAAGATCATACGCTTTTCGCTTTAGTAGATGGTAAAGTAGTATTCACTAAAAAGAAAGATAACAGATCTTATGTGTCTGTAGCTCCAAACGCATAATTAATAGCGTCTATAAAAATAGAGCCCCAGCAAACGTTGGGGCTTTTTTTATTTCTTTTATTCACCTTTACACAGTGAAAAGAGCAGTTCCCTCAAAAAATAAATCGGATTTTAATTTATATTTTTTATGATTTTTAACAGGTTGTTAGAGGAGGATATTCGTATCTGGATCGCTATACTTCATTTTATATATCTAGGCTTATACTACTGATTATAAGAGTATTTTGTTCTATAAATAAACCATATAGAAGCAAATTAGCCTTAAAATAATGAAATAGAAATGTATTTTTTTGTTTATTTTTAAAATCTATTAATTTTTTGCTCTAAAATTTTGAACAGTAGATAAAAGCTTGGTATAAAATTATTTTTATTTATTCTTAATAATGTATAAATTAGCGATCTCAAGTTATTAAACAATAACTGGATAAGTATATCATTCTTTTAGCTTTTATGATGATCACAGATCCATGAGGAATCTACTTTATAGACCTCATTTTCGGTAGACATGTATAAAGCTTATGATATATACGTTTTGTTTTTATGAAGTAATACAAATATTATACAATGAAGAAAGCTATATTTATGGCAGGACTGTTGGTTAGCGTTACCTTATTCGCCCAGCAGACTTCTGCAGATTCTTCCATTCAAGATAAAGATATGGACGAATTAATTGTGCACGTAAACAGAATCCCCGAGATTAAAACGAATTCTGCAGCTACGGTGACCATAATTAGTGAGAAACAAATTAAAGAAATGGGGAAAATATCTCAAGACGTTTCTCAAATTATCGGGATGGCAGTACCAGGTTTAGCATTAGCAAGTAATACCACTAGTAATAGAAGCCAGACTTTGCGAGGAAGGAGTATGTTATTATTAATAGATGGGATTCCGCAATCTACCCCTTTGCGTGCAACGGATCGTGATATTAGAACCATAGATCCCGCAGCTATTGAGCGTATAGAGGTAGTCAATGGAGCCACATCTATTTATGGAAATGGAGCCATTGGCGGGGTGATAAATATTATTACTAAAAAAAATAAAGAAGGAAAAACTTTTGGCGGACAGACCAGCTTTTCCACTACCGATCACGATTATTTTGATAATAAAAAAAGAGGTTTTGGCTATAGGTTTAACCAACAGTTTTATGGCAAAAAAGATAAGTTCAACTACCTAATCAATGGAACCATTAATCAAACAGGTTCCGCAGTAGATGGCGATGGAGAATATATTTCACCTCGTTATGGTCTGGGGGATACTCGAACGCTTAATCTTCTCACTAAAATCGGGTACGATTTTAATCAAAAAAATTCTATTGAGGCCATGTACAATTACTATTCGAGTACTCAAAACACTCCATTAGTCGCCGAAGGTGGAATTTATGGACAGTCACCTCGAATTGGAGTCATAGGTACCAAGAATCCAAATGCTCAAAATGAGGGGACCCGATACAACCATAATGCGTATATTAAATATACGTCTAAAGATATTTTTAGAAATTCCGATTTAGAAGTCTCTGCATTTGCTCAGAGTTTATATACAGTTTTTGATTACCGGGAACATAATCCCAAAAAACCGCGCTGGCAAAGTACCAGTGGGCAGGCTACCATTCGCGCCAAGAAATATGGACTTAGAGGACAAATGGTATCCAGAGTCAATTTTTCAGACCAGGTGAAAACTCAGTTTTTATATGGAGTCGATTATCTAGTCGATCAAACAAGCCAACCTTTGGTAGATAAACGACTATGGGTTCCAGAAATCACCTCTTATAATATTGCTCCTTTCTTACAGACTAAAACTACTTTTTGGGGAGATCTTAATTTAAAATTAGGAGTACGTTATGATCATATAAATGTAGATGTACCAGATTATAACATATTACCTAAAAAAGACACAGATCCTCAAGTTCATGTAAAAGGAGGAAATTTAAAATATGATAATACTTCATGGAATGTAGGATTATCTTATAATAGGCTAAAAGAATTGCAGCCTTTTGTAGCCTATTCTAGAGGATTTTCTATTTTTGATTTAGGAAGAACCTTACGAGATGCCGCTGCAGATCAGCTTTCGAAGATTGAAACCTCACCAGTAAAAACCGATAATTATGAAGTAGGAGCATACTCCCAAATCGGCAATTTTTTGAGTATTAATGCTGCTTATTTTTATACCCATTCTCAATTGGGAAGTGATTTGGTTTCTAAGGCAGGTTTTTGGGTCGTTGATCGCTCTCCACAAAAAGTATCAGGTGTAGAAGTAGGAACAAATGTAAGGATTATCCAAGAATTAGATGCGGGCTTAAATTTTACCACCTTTGAAGGGCGGAAAAAGTCCGAGGGAAGTCGTAATTGGGATGGCTATATGTCGGGATTGTCGATACCAGCTTCAAAAACAACTATGTATTTGAGTTTTAAACCCGTAAAGCAGTCTTATTTTAATTTATATTATATTCATACAGGGACCCGAGATAGATTTACATTAAATAGCAAAGGAGTATATAACGAAGGAGAAGGAAAGGTAAACCCTATAGATTTATTTAACTTTAGCTCCGGTTATACATTAGATAAGATTACCTATGGAATTGCTGTAGAAAATCTATTCAATAAAAGCTACTATACTCCGGTCTCTATGCTGGTCGCTCGAAACACAGAATATGCCAGAGGAAACGGACGCTACATTACCTTGAGTATGACTTATAAATTTTAGAAGAGAACCTATTACTGGATCTGGTACTGATAGTAAGAATATCAGGTAGTTATAAACAAATCTTATTCCTATAAAAAATTAACAAATTAAAAGGGATGAGATTTGTTTTCGCATGACAGACATAATTAAGCCGTTTACTATAAAAAAGGATAAGAGTTTATTCAATGCTATAAAAAGGTATGCTGTAAATAAAAACGATTTTAGCGTCTACTCTTTGTGTTAGATTTATATTACGAGTGATTATCAGTGATAACACCATCGTAAACAGATCTTTGTTTTGTAAAAATCTTCTTATTTTTGAGAAAATCATTTTCTATGAATTATAAAAAAATATGGGTTGCAATGGCTGTACTTTCGTCCATCATTGTTTCCTCTCAAAACCTTATTCCTTTGAAATATCCAGAAACTAAGAAAATAAAGCATCAGGATACTTATTTCGGTGTGAAAATATCCGACCCTTACCGATGGTTGGAAAATGACCAATCTGAAGATACAAAAGAGTGGGTAAAAAGGGAGTTAAACTTCACCCATGCTTATTTAGAGAAAATCCCCTTTAGGGAGCAAATTAGACAACAACTCCTCGATCTTTGGAATTATGAAAAAATTTCGGCGCCCTTTAAAATAGGAAAACACACTTATTTCTACAAAAATGAGGGCTTGCAGTCTCAAAATGTGCTATATAGAAGAGATGATAAGGGGATAACGGAAATTTTCCTGGACTCTAATAAATTTTCCAATCGAGGAACCACGTCTTTATCCAAAATTTCTTTCAATAAGAAAGGGAACTGGGTAGCCTATAGTATTTCTGAAGGTGGTTCAGATTGGAATAGTATTATCATTCTGGATACTGAAACTAAAAAACAGAAAGACGATACCCTTAAAGATATTAAGTTTAGTGCAATTTCGTGGTTGGGAGATGAGGGATTTTACTATTCCAGTTACGACAAGCCTAAAGAAGGCAGCGTACTTTCTGGGCTAACCGATCAACACAAAGTTTATTTTCATAAGTTAGGCACTTCACAGGCCCAGGATAAATTAATTATGGGAGGAAAGAAGTTTCCTAGAAGATACCTAAAAGCTGATGTAACTGAAGACCAGCGTTACTTGATCATCTCTGCGGCTAATGCGACCAATGGAAATGAACTTTATATTAAAGATTTGAAAAATAAAACTGATTTTATTCCTATTATTACCGGATTTGAGTCAAATGTAAGTCTTGTGGATACAGATGGAGACGATCTCTACCTTCTCACGGATAAAGATGCTCCCAACCGGAGACTGGTTAAAACTACGATTTCGAAACCAACGCCAGACACCTGGAAGGAAGTGATACCAGAAAGTCAAGAGCCCTTGGATTTAAAAACAGGAGGAGATTATTTCTTTGCCATCTATATGAAAGATGCAGTTGATATTGTCCGACAATATAATAAAAAGGGAGAACTGGTTAGAGATGTTATACTGCCAGGCAAAGGGAGTATTACGGGGTTTTCAGGTAAAAAAGACGAAACAGCTTTATATTATTCATTTACCAATTATATTACACCAAAAACCATTTTTAAATACCAAATAGAAACAGGTAAATCTGAAATTTATCACAGAGCAAAAGTCAATTTCAATCCAGAAGATTATGTTTCAGAACAGGTTTTCTATACTTCAGATGATGGGACCAAAATTCCTATGACCATTAGCTATAAAAAAGGAATCAAAAGGACAGGTGAAAATCCTACCATTTTATACGGTTATGGAGGATTTAATATTAGTCTTAAACCTCGGTTTTCAGTAGTAAATGCCATATGGATGCAGAATGGGGGTATTTATGCGGTACCCAATATAAGAGGAGGAGGAGAGTATGGCAAAAAATGGTATGATGCAGGCGTCCAGCAACGTAAAAAAAATGTGTTTCATGATTTTATTGCGGCTGGAGAATATTTACAGAGAAATAATTATACCTCAAAAGCTTATATGGCGCTTTTAGGTCGTTCAAATGGTGGTTTATTGGTAGGGGCTACCATGACCATGCGCCCGGATTTAGCCAGAGTAGCCTTTCCGGGAGTAGGAGTATTGGATATGTTGCGCTACCATAAATTTACGGCCGGAGCAGGTTGGTCTTATGATTACGGAACAGCAGAAGATAGTAAAGCTATGTTTGAGTATCTGAAGTCTTATTCGCCGCTGCATAATATCAACAGAGGAACATGCTATCCATCCACTATGGTGATTACCAGTGATCACGATGATAGAGTGGTTCCTGCTCATTCTTTTAAATTTGGGGCTGAGTTACAGGCAAAACAGGACTGTAAAAATCCCATTCTTATCCGTATTGAAAAAGATGCAGGACACGGAGCAGGGCGATCCGTTCAACAAATAGTTGCGGAGAATGCCGATTTAATTTCCTTTGCCCTATATGAAATGGGGATTCAGAAATTAAAATAAACATTAAAATAGGTTAATATTGATAAACAACAACTGGGAAGAGGAATTTTCTCGGTTGTTTTTTTAATTACTGTTTTTGACCATGTTTAGGGTTTTTAAATTGATTTTTTTAATGATAAAATCAAAATAATGGCATATCATAACATGACAACTTGAGTAGATGTCCTCCAAGGTTCTCATCGGGAATATCTCCCTCAGGACTTAAGATTATTAAAACCTATAATGATTCGAAGGTGATTCTCATCCTTCGGATGGTGCTGTACTTTATCTGGTAGAGGATAATGCTCGAAGGAAAGCCTTTATTTTGGACTCTCACGGTTCCGATAGTAATTATGAAAGATCCGAATTTGATAGCTTTATTGCCTCTCTGCCTAGATGAGCGAGAGGATCATAATCTCGATATTTAATCTGTGTTAGAGAGTGTAGATAGCCTATATATATTGAAAGCTAAGCTACAGCGAGTTTTCCCAGTGTATTCAAATTGAGATGAGAAAATTATCGTCAAAACATATTGTAAACATCAATCTGTAAAGCACCCAAATCCTACCTTTGTAGGGTATAGAAGATTTAAGGAAGAATAGGAGTATTTTAACCTAAATTTTTCGGATGCTCGGAAAAAAATAGAAATTTGGATTATAACCATCAAAGACCATATTGTTATGGAATACCCTAATCTCTGTTCTTCCACTTCCAGGAGAATAATAACATCAATAATTAAGATTGATACGTTTAGCTTACCGATAAATTGATCACATAACCTTCATGTCCCCTGATATTGATCACTTGTCCTCCTTCGAAGCATAGATATTGTCCCTTTATGCCCTTTAGGATTCCTGTAAATTCAGATTTTTTATTTAGGCTAAACGCTTCAATATTCATAGGAACTTCGTAAGGAAATTCCATTTTCCATACTTCTTCGTCCGATGAGTAAAATTGCTCATAATCTTTTGGTAAATACGACTTTATAGAGTCTCTAATGGAGATGATATCTATGTCTTTTTCCTGAGTCTGTAGCATTTTTTTCCACTGCGTTTTGTCCGTAATATGTTTTTTTATTTCTACTTCTATAACTCCTGCTTCATAGCGATTGCGGGTTCTTGCGATAGGAAGAGCCAAAGTAGCTCCCTGATCTATCCAACGCGTCGGAATTTGGGATTCCCTGGTAACCCCCACTTTTACCTCTCCAGTGTAAGCCAGATAAACGATGTGTGGCACGAGTTGAATTTCTTTTTCCACCGCCAAATCTCGTTCTTCAATGCCTAAGTGGGCGGTAGAGAGTTCGGGGCGTAAGATCGTATCGCTAGCATAAGGACTCTTAAAGAAGCATTTTTTACAAAAACCCATGCGGTAAACGGGCTCATCGTTTCCACAACTCACACACTGATAGCCGATATGTTGGAAGGATAGCTCTTGGTTAAAAAGTTGATTCATACAGATTAAATCTTCCGACAAATTCAGATAGTAGCGTATAGGTTTGGTATGATCGGAGATCATTTTAAGTATTTGTCCAGAGAATTTCATAAAGAGGTATGATTAAGCGCACAAAGTTAAGCAATCTTAAACTAAATTTATTCGGTTTGTATACGGTTAAAGTCTGTAGAAAGCTCTATTTTTGTTTGATAGCTGAAATCATAATGAACTATTTAGTAACCGGAGGGTCTGGGTTTATAGGATCTCATTTAGTAGAAAAACTATTAAGAGAAGGACATTTTGTCGTAAATGTGGATAATTTTGACAGTTTTTATGACTACCGTATAAAAATATACAATACCTTAGAATCAATAGGAGATCATCGTGTATTTGATTTTCATCAAAAAGATTCAGATATTAATAAATTAATAGATCGAATAAATTCCGATATCTATAAAATTTATTATCAAGATATCCGAAATTTTAATGAATTAAGGAAAATCTTTGAACGGCATTCTTTTGATATGGTGATTCATCTTGCAGCCTTAGCCGGTGTAAGACCCTCCATAGAAAGACCCTTGGAGTACCAGCAGGTAAATATTCAAGGCAGTCTACACCTTTGGGAGCTCTGTAGGGAATTTGGTATTAGAAAATTTATATGTGCATCCTCTTCAAGTGTTTATGGTAATAATAAGAAGGTGCCTTTTGCTGAATCCGATGTGGTAGACCAACCTATCTCCCCGTATGCGGCTACTAAAAAATCGGGTGAAATATTGGGACATGTATACCACGCTCTTTATCAGTTGGATATGTTGCAATTAAGGTTTTTCACAGTATATGGACCTCGACAACGCCCTGATCTAGCCATACATAAATTTGCTGAATTAATGTGGAAGCAGGAAAAAATTCCGTTTTATGGGGATGGGACAACGGCGAGAGATTATACTTATATAGATGATATAATTGATGGTATAATGAAATCAGTGGAGTATCTTCACCATCATGAGGGGGTTTATGAGATTCTTAATTTAGGTGAGAACCAGGTCGTAACACTACAAGAGATGTTGGATACGCTGTCTGCTACATTAAAGGTTCATCCCGATCTTCAGTCTTTACCCCTACAGGCTGGTGACGTGCAGAGAACCAATGCCAATATACAAAAAGCAAAGGAGCTGATCGGATACTGCCCAAAGACAAATTTTCAAACTGGCATAAAAATATTTGTGGAATGGTTTTTGAGTAACAAAAAAAATAAAAAAGAGACAGACCAGGGTGGAAAAAATAATTAATATCCCACCTAATTTTTTACATTTGCAAAAAAATCAACAATATGTACTGGACATTAGAATTAGCTTCTTATCTTAGTGATGCACCATGGCCAATGACAAAAGCAGAATTAATTGATTATGCAATTAGAACTGGCGCACCTATGGAGGTTGTAGAAAACCTTCAGGCGATTGAAGATGAAGGTGAGATTTACGAGAGTATCGAGGAAGTTTGGTCCGATTATCCGACCGAAGAAGATTTCCTTTGGAATGAAGATGAATATTAATAAAAAGCAAGAGTAAGCTTTAAGCATATTGCTTAAAGCTTTTTAATAATCATAACAACACGCTTTTTCAGCGTCATCATGTCTTTGTAAATTCAGAGACTTAAAGCAATCACAATATATGGGTTTTTTAGACACTATTCTAAAGGGTTTTTTGGGAAATAAAAATGAAAAAGACCTCAAAGAAGTAAAAAAAATATTAGAAAAAATTAAAAAAGTAGAACCTGGCATTGGAGAACTTTCCGATGAGGGGCTAAGAGAAAAGACCAAAGAGTTTCAACAAAAGATTCAACAGGTTACAGCCAGCGTTCGTCAGCAGATAGAGACTTTGCAGGCCAAAATTGAATCAACAGAAAATGTTGATGAAAAAGAGGCGCTATATACCCAGATCAGTGAGCTTAATAAACAAGCCTACCAGCAAGAAGAAAAGATCCTTGCAGAGCTTTTACCTCAGGCCTTTGCCTTATTAAAAGAAACTGCCAAAAGGTGGGCTACTAACGGAGAAATTCGAGTAAAAGCAAACGATAGAGATCACGAATTGGCCGGAATTAAAGATTTTGTGGTGATTGAGGGGGATCAGGCCATTTGGAAAAATGAATGGAATGCCGCCGGTACACCCATTAAATGGGATATGGTACATTACGATGTTCAGTTTATAGGGGGGGCTGTGCTTCATCAGGGAAAAATCGCCGAGATGGCAACAGGTGAAGGTAAGACACTGGTCGGTACGCTACCTGTATTTTTGAATGCGCTTACGGGCCGTGGAGTACACGTGGTTACCGTAAACGATTATCTTGCCAAACGAGATTCAGCATGGATGGCCCCTATTTTTGAGTTTCATGGACTCTCTGTAGACTGTATTGATAAGCATCAGCCTAACTCAGAAGGAAGAAGAAGGGCTTATAAGTCCGATATTACCTATGGTACCAATAACGAGTTTGGTTTTGACTATCTACGGGACAATATGGCCAATAATCCAGAAGAATTGGTTCAAAGAGAACTTAATTACGCGATTGTGGATGAAGTCGATTCCGTATTGGTAGATGATGCCAGGACGCCATTAATCATTTCAGGTCCTGTTCCTCAGGGAGATCGCCAAGAATTTGATTTATTAAAGCCTAGTATTGATCGTATTGTAGCAGTGCAAAAGAAAACCATTACGGGTATTTTTAATGAAGCTAAAAAATTAATTGCAGCTGGAAATAAAAAAGAAGGAGGTTTTAAGCTGCTCCAAGCCTATAGAGGTTTACCTAAAAATAGACAACTTATAAAGTTCCTTTCCGAGGAAGGAAATAGAGCCCTCTTACAAAAAACAGAGGCTCAATATATGGCCGATAACAACCGGGAGATGCCAAAGGTTGATCAGGATTTGTACTTTGTCATCGACGAAAAAAACAATCAAGTAGACCTTACCGATAAAGGCGTCGATTATATGTCTCAAGGCAATTCAGATGCATCTTTTTTCGTTCTTCCAGATATAGCCACCGAAATAGCAGAACTGGAGAAAAAAAATCTTCCTAAAGAGGAAGAATTTTCAGCTAAGGAAGAATTATACCGTGACTTTGCTGTTAAATCTGATCGGGTACATACTTTAAATCAGTTGCTGAAAGCTTACTCTTTATTTGAAAAAGACGATGAATATGTGGTAATTGATGGGGAGGTTAAGATTGTAGATGAGCAGACAGGCCGTATTATGGAGGGAAGGCGTTACTCCGACGGTCTTCATCAGGCTATAGAAGCAAAGGAAAATGTGAAGATTGAAGCCGCAACTCAGACGTTTGCAACCATTACCCTGCAAAATTATTTCCGGATGTACAACAAACTTGCGGGGATGACAGGAACCGCAGAAACAGAGGCCGGAGAACTTTGGGAGATCTATAAATTGGATGTAGTGGTTATTCCTACCAATAAGCCTATTCAAAGAACGGATAAACATGATTTGGTATACAAGACCAATCGTGAAAAATACAATGCTGTAATTGAAGAAATAGAAAAACTCACCGCCGTGGGCAGACCTGTTTTAGTGGGGACTACTTCGGTGGAAATTTCCCAATTGCTTTCCAAAGCTCTTCAATTGAGAAAGATTCCTCATCAGGTATTAAATGCCAAGCTTCATAAAAAAGAAGCTGATATTGTGGCCGAAGCTGGGCAGCCAGGAGTGGTTACTATTGCTACGAATATGGCGGGAAGGGGAACGGATATCAAATTAAGTCCCGAGGTGAAAGAGGCTGGTGGTTTGGCTATTATCGGTACCGAGAGACATGATTCGAGACGGGTAGACCGACAGCTAAGAGGACGTGCAGGACGTCAGGGAGATCCGGGTAGTTCCCAATTTTATGTTTCTTTAGAAGATAATCTTATGCGTCTTTTTGGCTCCGAACGTATTGCCAAAATGATGGATAAAATGGGGCATAAAGAGGGAGATGTGATCCAACATTCCATGATTACCCGTTCCATTGAGAGGGCGCAGAAAAAAGTGGAAGAGAATAATTTTGGTATCCGTAAAAGATTGTTAGAGTACGATGATGTGATGAATAAACAGCGTGATGTTATTTATAAAAGAAGAAAAAACGCTTTATTCGGGCAACATCTCAAATTTGATATCATGAATATGATATATGAAACGGCAGGCTCTATTGTTAACCAAACTAAGGCAGATAATAATTTCAAAGACTTTGAATTCGAGATTATCAAAAACTTTACCATGGAGTCTCCTATTTCTGAGTCTGAATTTAAAAGTAAGCAGGCTCAGGCTTTAGTAGAAGAACTCTATAAAACCGCCGTTGAGGATTATACGCAAAAGTTGGAGATATTAAAGGAAAAATCTTTCCCTATTATTGAGAATGTATATAAAAATCAGGGGAATATGTTTAAGATGATTCAAGTTCCTTTTAGTGATGGGCACCGAACATTAACGATTGTTACGGATCTACAAAAAGCCTATGAAACCCGATGTGAATCTCTTATCTTAGATTTTGAAAAAAATATTTCATTAGCGATTATCGATGAAAATTGGAAAAATCATCTCCGTGAGATGGATGATTTAAGAAGATCTTCACAGGGAGCTGTATATGAGCAGAAGGACCCTTTAGTAATTTATAAGCAAGAATCTTTTTATCTATTTAGTGAAATGATAGATAAGATTAATAAATCCATTGTTTCCTTCCTTTATAAAGGAGAGATTCCGGCTTGATAATCTGCATCAATAAAAAATGAACAATCCCGCGAGCCTCAGCTCGCGGGATTGTTTGTCTTGATAAAACTCATTTATATTGCTCATAAGGAAGGAAAATTTAATAGGAAATACACCTATTTAGAATTAATATAAATAATATATTTGCAAAAATTTTTACGATGAAAAAAGTAATTGGATGCCTTGCAATATTGAGTTTTATTTCTGTGTTTTCACAAAAAAATGATTCGATTACTTCTAATAATAATATACAGGAGGTTGTTCTAAAAGGGAAGTATTATAAAAAGTATATAAAAAAAAGAGGCTCATCCTCTATGCGATTAGATGAAGAGCTGATTAAAATACCTCAGAATATTTCCATCGTTACCCGAAGAGCCCTGGAAGATCAACAAGTAACCAGTATCAGCGATGGAGTGCTTCGCAATATATCCGGAGCTCAACGAATAGAGCATTGGAGTGATTTGTATACGAGATTTACGATGAGAGGATCTAGGGCAGGATCTTTCCTAAACGGTGTGAATGTGACTTCCAATTTTGGACCTTTAAGCGAAGACATGAGTTTTGTAGATCATATAGAAATTATTAAAGGGCCTGCTGGGTTTTTAATGTCAAATGGTGAATCTGGGGGTATGTATAATATCGTCACCAAAAAACCTACTGGTGGGGTACTGAATGGAATAGCTAGAATGATGTTGGGAAGTTTTAGTACCTATAGAGGAGAGGTGGACATCGATACAAAACTCAATGAAAAAGTTGCTTTTAGATTAAATATAATGGCTGCAAATAAAAAAAGTTTTAGAGATTATGAATTTAATGATAGATATATTATTAACCCCTCCTTTAAATTCAACTTTTCAGATAAAACCAGTATGACTGCAGAGTATATTTATCAGCGTGCAAAAATGTCCGAATTAGGCTCAGCCTATATATTTAGTCTAAAAGGTTATGCTGATAAACCTGTGGGCTATACTGTTTCTGATCCGGGAATAGACCCTACAAAAGTAGAAAGCCACATGATCAATATTAATTTACAACATAAATTTAACGAGCATTGGAAATTGACTAATCAACTCACCTATGTGGATGAATCTACCTTGGGAAGTGATATTTGGATTAATCAATTCGTGTCAGAAAATAAAATAATAAGGAATTTATCGCTATGGGATTCACAAAATAACATGAAATTTGGACAGGTTTTCCTAAACGGATGGATAAAAGAAGGTGCGATGTCCCACAAGATATTAGCCGGTTTAGATTTAGGGTCTAAAAAGTATATCGCCGATTGGGGGCAGACTTTCGAATTGGATACTGAAGAAAATCCTTTCGATATGAATGCGGGTTCTTATCAAGGGCCCAAAAGGGGCTATCCCAAATTTAATCGAGATCAACCCCTTTTGGAAAGAGCTTCGCCATCGGGTATTACTGAGCAGCATTATACAGGAGTTTCTCTACAAGATGAATTGGGTTTCTTTGAGGATGCTTTGAGGCTTACCCTTGCCGCTCGGTATACCAGTGTGAAAGAAAATAATTATGGAGTAAAATCGCATGCGAATAAGATCAACCCCAGAATAGGTCTTAGCTATTCTATCAATGAGAACCTATCTCTATACACCTTATACGATCAGTCTTTTGTTCCTCAGGCAGGCTTGTTTAGAGATGGGAGTACCGCAAAACCATTGACCGCAAATAACGTAGAATTTGGAATAAAGAAAGATTGGCTGTCCGGAAAATGGAATACCAGCTTATCCCTATACAGTATTACCAAGCACAATGCGATAGCCGCAGATCCAAGTTCTAATAATGTCAATAATAAATATGCTATTCTGTTAGGTAAAACAAGGGTTCAGGGAACCGAATTTGATCTTAAAGGTGAAGTTCTTAAAGGATTCAATGTCATTTTGAACTATGCTTTTACCGAAAATAAATTTATAGAAACAACAGCTTTACATAAAAAAGGGGATTTAGTTCCAGGATATGCAAAACACGCTGCTAATGCATGGTTGAACTATACTTTTCTGGATGGTCATTTTGCTGGTTTCGGAATTTGATTTGGAGGTACTTATCTATCCGGTAGGAGCACTTGGGTATGGGGAGCCTTTGAGGGGAGCCAAAAGATGAATGATTATGTAAAGTTCGATACAGGCATCTCTTGGGAAAATCCTAAATTTAGAATAAACTTGAATGTATTTAATGTATTTGGCCGATATCTATATAGCGGAAGCCCTATCATATTTAGGCTGTTAGATGGTAGCAAAAAGGGGGGGATATTCTTATCAGTTTGAAGCACCCAGAAACTATAGAATATCAATAGAATACAAGTTTTAAGGGGCAATAGAGTAAAACTTATTTATTTAACTTTTTAAGAATGATTGAAAAAAATAACCGGCATAAAAATAAAAATTTCTTTTTCAAAAAATATATGGGTAAACTACATCTATGGTTCGGTTTATCTGTAGGGATATGTGTTTTTATAGTGGCTCTTACCGGAACATTGTATATATTTAAGGATGAGGTGCAAGGCCTGCTTCGCAAACATGCAATCCAGCTAAAGCCAGAAACGCTAGCAGAGCAACCTATGTCAATTGATGCTCTATCCAGGATAGTGGAGAGGTCTCTAGGCGATCAATATCCCATTAGTTCCGTTGAGATAGCATTGGATAAAAATAAAGCTTATAAATTTTCATATCTCGAAAAAAACAAAAAAGCCTGGAATTATTTTGAAGAGTTTAAAATCAATAAATCGGTATATGTGAATCAATATACAGGGAAGTTGTTAGGGGTGTATGATGAAAAATATGATTTTTTCACCTTGATGAGGTATATACATTGGAGTTTTCTGTTAAATTCCGGTTGGGGGAAATATGTGGTAGGTATTCCAGTGGTTATTTTTATTTTCATGTTGATTAGCGGTTTGGTTTTGTGGTGGCCACATAATAAAAAATCATGGAAAAAGGGTTTCGTATTAGATTGGAAAAATGTAAAGACTTGGAAGCGCAAAAACTATGATCTCCATCGCGTGTTAGGATTTTATACTTCATTTTTAGCCCTGATCATCAGTTTAAGCGGAATTTATTTTGCTTTTCCTTATGTAAAAAATACCTTTAACCTAATCTCATCAGGAGCGCGATATTTACCGAAAGAAAAAAAAATAAAATCTGCCATTACCTTCTCTCCATCAAATATTTCGGTTTTTGATAGCAGTATTCAAGAAGTCCGAGAACATTATCCCCATTCTTCCAGATTTAGGATGCCTCTCAACGGAAAAGATAGAAAAGGACATCAGCTCGACAATATACCGATTGTAATCTATGAAAAATCTGGAAAAGTGGGGGATCGTAACCAAATGGTTTTCGATAAAAATTCGGGGGAATTATTGTTGAATAAACCCTACCAGCAGCTCAACCTCTCCCAGAGATATGCGCATGCCAATTACGATATTCACACCGGAGCCTATTGGGGGCTTTTTAGTAAAATCCTATGGTTTATTACCGGATTGGTCTGTACTTCCTTGCCTATTACTGGTTTTTTAGTGTGGTGGGGACGTACCCATAAGAAAAAAAAGTGAGTGCTTTCAGATAGATCTTTGCAAAGAACTCCTAACTCTTTTTATGAAGGGGGATTTGTTGGGAACAATATCTTTTTACAAAATAGAATTTATTTACGGATAAATATAGGCTCTTCATCACTTAATTTTATATTGAATAAAATGGACGAAGCCAGAACTGTAAGTTCTGGCTTCTGTTTCAGCATAGATAGAATATAATAGTTTACTGAAGATTTCTTTTGTCTTTTTCTGAATTTAGTTAGACCTGTTGATTAAGGTCTCAAACTGTCCAGTCATCATATTCCTTTATCATTATATAGTTTTAATCAATAAGATGGAATTTTTCCACTGTAAAACTATTTAAAACCTAGCTAAAGGAAAATATGATTCTTTTCATATTTCTATTTAGAATAAATAAAATTAACTTTGTGTAAAATAAAATAATTGATGATAAAGAGCACTGTTAGTTTGCTAGCTCTTATGGGAGCTTTGATGCTGGAGGGACAACAGTTGAAGGACAGAGAGATTGAGGAGGTCGTTATATCTGCAAGTACCTTCGAACAGAAGGCTAAGGAAGTGCCTATTCCTATAAAAATAATTGAGAAGAAGCAAATACAACAATCCGGTAGCGTTCGATTAAGTGATATTTTGGCAGAACAAACAGGATTGGTAATCATTCCCAATCATGGGGCAGGTGTAC
This sequence comes from Elizabethkingia argenteiflava, assembly GCF_009904105.1. Taxonomy (GTDB): domain Bacteria; phylum Bacteroidota; class Bacteroidia; order Flavobacteriales; family Weeksellaceae; genus Elizabethkingia; species Elizabethkingia argenteiflava. The sequence continues at coordinate 20,457 of NZ_JAAABJ010000685.1, forward strand.
AAGTACAGGGAATGACGGGTGAGTACAGTTTAATATTAATAAATGGTCAACCCTTGGTGGGTAGGACAGCGGGGACACTGGATCTATCTCGTATTACGGTACATAACATCAAGAGGATAGAGATCATAAAAGGACCTAGCTCAGCTTTATATGGTTCTGATGCCTTAGCGGGAGTGATCAATATTATTACCGAAACGCCTCTTCGAGATGCAAGTGATCTCAATGTACGCTATGGAAGCTATACAACTGTAGATATAGGAGGGGGGATTAATATCCATCGGAAAAAAATATCCTTGAATTTATCAGCTAACCGTTACAGCTCTGCAGGTTATAAACTAAATCCGGATGCTGATCAATATGGACAGACGGTTAATCCTTTTGAAAACTATACCTACTCCACGAATATTAATTTCAAGCCTAATTCCCACTGGGAACTCGGTTTATATACGCGTTATTATTATGAAAATTTAGGAGGTAAAATGCTGATTCAAGGGGGGAAAGTTGATGGCTATTCCAAGAATCAAGATTATAATATTATTCCGCAAGCCACCTGGCGTCCTAACGATAAAGTAACTTCCAGGTTAGGACTTTATATGTCGGCATCCAATAATGACTCTCAGTATAAATTTGTGAATAGCGGTCAGTTAGTGGACGAAACTTTCTTCAGAGAGCATTATAATAAAGTAGAAAGTTTTACAGACATCAGATGGAATAAGCGGTGGAAAAGCACTTTAGGTATGGGGATTGTTCAACAGCAAATAGAAGCGAGTCGTTATAACAACAAAAAAACTTCCCACCAACTTTATGCTTTAGGGCAGTTGGCTTATACTCCCATGAAGTCTTGGAAAATTTTAGCCGGATTTCGTTATGATGATAACAGTATTTTTGGACCCCAATTTAATCCTAAGTTGGCAACTGAAATAGGGGTCTCTAAATTCCTAAACCTACAGGCCTCAATAGGGAGAGGGTTTAAAGCTCCAGATTTCAGGCAATTATACCTAAACTTTACCAATAGCCTAATAGGTTATTCCGTATTAGGGACACAGGAAGTAGCATTACAGTTGGAAAAAATGCAGAAACAGGGATTAATTGCACAAATTTTAGTATCTCCTTCAAAAATTGGGGTATTAGAACCAGAAAGTTCATGGTCCTATAATGTGGGAGCTAACATGACACCCATCCGCGGAACCACCTTGAAAGTGAATGCTTTTCGGAATGATATTCAAAACCTTATTCAAACCCTTCCCATTGCTCGGAAAAATAATGGTCAAAATGTTTTTTCTTATCAGAATTTCGCAAAAGTTTTTACACAGGGCGTGGAAACTGAGCTGTGGGTAAAGCTCTCCAGAAGTTTCACCTTAGTGGGAGGCTATCAGTATTTGGAGGCTAAAGATAAAGATATACAAAATAGAATAAAAGCAGGTGAAGTTTTTGGAATCAATGATCATGGAAACGTAATTCGTTTGAAGTCACGGGATTATTTTGGGATTCAGGGTAGGAGCAAGCATAGTTTCAATGCTAAATTGTTCTATGAAGATAAAAAGGGCTGGTTCTTTAACATTAGGGGCCTGTACCGAGGACAATATGGTTTTGCAGATAAGGATGGTAATGGCATTATCAATAATAAATCAGAATTGGCACCTAGCTATTTTATCTTAAATACAGTGCTAGGAAAAAAAATAGCGACACATTACCATCTTAGTATAGGGTCGGATAATTTATTGAATTTTAAAAATATACAATATAATCCTGAATATGCTGGGAGAATATTATGGATAAACTTTAAAATAATTTATTAATACATTAACATATGAAAACAATATTTATTACTACAGCTACCGCAATTATGCTATTTTGTTTAGCATCATGTTCCAGCGATGATAGAGATAGTGGTTTAGTCACAGAAAAAGGACAAGCATCGACTTCGATTAAGGTTCAGGAGGTTAAGGATGTCAATGCTACAGATCAAGCTAAATTCACCTTATACAGCCTGAGGGAAAATAAAGTAATTAAAGCTGAGGACAAAAACACGGATAAGTGGGATATTGGTTTTAGTACAACTAAAATTATCATTAATGGAGGTAAAATCAGAAAGGGAAAAGGAGCTGCGACAATTGTAAAAGGTAGCTTCGAAGATATAAAATCTGCACCCGATGATAAAACGTTTAAAGTGGATAATGCAGAAAACGATCTCGCTATAACAACCGGATCAGGCAATGGTTGGTATACGTATAATATGACTAAACATACGATACATCCTATTCCCGGTAATATTATAGTCATTAAAACCGGAGATGGCAAATATGCGAAAATACAAATTATGAGCTATTATAAAGGTGCTCCTGCCAACATTCCGGACGAGTCCAAGGATTCCGGATATTATACTTTCAAGTTTGCTTTGCAAACTAACGGGAGCAATATTTTTAGCAAATGATAGATAAATTACCTTGAATTTTCAAATAAAAGAACACCCATTCACAGAAAGTTAGTATGTAAATTCATATTACGGTTTGATTTTTTTACTTTACTTGAGAGCCGGCTAAGGGGACTTGGCTGGCTTTTTTAATGAGAGCAAATACGACATCTAAATAGATTCCCTGGTATAAGCTTTTGAAACAAAACTTCATCTTTATATGTTGACTTTATTTTTTAACTTTGATTGAGAAAGAATAGATTAAAAGAAATATAATCATGCAAAATGGAAAATAAAATAGCATATGCCACTCTCGGAGGAGGGTGTTTTTGGTGTGTCGAGGCTTGTTTTTATATGTTAAAAGGTGTATTATCAGTTGTTTCTGGTTATGCAGGAGGAGGTAAAGAAAACCCTACTTATGAAGAGGTATGCAGTGGGGGTACAGGCCATGCGGAGGTGGTACATCTTAAATACGATCCTAATGTGATCAGTTATTTGCAGATTATGGAAGTCTTTTTATTTTTGCACGATCCTACACAGCTTAACCGCCAAGGGAATGATATTGGCACACAATATCGCTCTGTGGTTTTTTATAGTGATCAGGAGCAAAAAATACAAACCGAAAAAGCCTTGGAAATCTCCCAACTAAAAAAGGAATGGAAAGGGGAATATGTTACCCAGCTCCTCCCTTTTGAAAAGTTTTGGCCAGCCGAGGTTTATCACCAAGAATATTATAAAAATAATCCACACCAACCTTATTGCAGCACTGTAGTGGGGCCAAAAATACGGAAATTTAAAAAATATTTCGGAGACAAAGGGTGGTTGAAATAAAAAGAGTGTGATATTATTTGAACATATCTCTCTGTCTAATGGGTAAACTCTTTAGACAGAGAAATCTCCTATGATATTGAATATTCAATCCCTGATGTTGAAATATATCGGACTCATTTAATTGATGAATTTTTTGGCATTAAAATTGGACCTTATTTTCTTTAAGGATTTTATTCGTTTCTTCTATAAAATCGAGAATCAGATCTCCCCCTTCTTTCTTTTCTGCTGAAGTGACAAAAGATAAAGGGGCTTCTTCCCAAAAGTTTAGCAATTCTTCTCTATAGATATTTATTTTGTTTTCAATAGCCTTGGGCTTTAGTTTATCCGATTTAGTAAAAACAAGCGCAAAAGGGATTCCAGATTCACTGCACCATTGCATAAATTCCATATCTATGCTTTGAGGAGAATGCCTGATATCTACCAAAACGAAAAGGTTTACCAGATTTTTCCGGTTCAGTATATAATTGGTAATCAGTTTTTCAAAACTTTTTCGTAAGGATTTAGAAACCTTGGCATAACCATAGCCAGGAAGATCAGTAAGATACCAGCTTTCGTTTACCAAAAAGTGATTGATCAGTTGAGTCTTTCCTGGGGTTTGAGAGATTTTTGCTAAATTTTTGCGATTCATTATCGCATTGATAAGAGAGGACTTTCCCACGTTCGACCTTCCGATAAAAGCGTATTCCGGAAATTGAGGATCAGGAGATTCCTGCCACTTACTACTACTTTTTATAAATTCTACCGATTTAATTAGCATTAGATTTTATCCTTTATCCAGTGGTACAATATATCGTTAAATTCCTTAGGTTTTTCCATCATTGCGGCATGCCCGCACTGATCTATCCAGAAAAGATCTGAATTCGGTATTTTTTTATGCATTTCTTCTGCCACTTCCGGAGGCGTAACACTATCTTGTTTTCCCCATATAATACAGGTAGGGCAAGTAATATTGGGCAGTTCGCTTTGCATATTGTGTTTCATTGCACTTCTGGCTAGGATTACTGTTTTTATGCCTTTCATTCTATCATTCACTACTGCGAAAACTTCATCAACAAGTTCATCTGTAGCTATGTCGGGGTTATAAAATACCTCTTGCGTTTTCCGTTTAATATAGGATTTGTCGCTTTTTCGAGGAAATGAATCACCAAAGCTACGCTCATATAGACCAGAGCTTCCCGTTAGCACTAAATTTTTAATCAGATCTGGGCGGGCTAGGGCTGTAATCAAGCCCACATGACCTCCCATAGAGTTGCCCACAAGGGTTACTGGGCTTGCAATATGTTCCTCGATGAAAGTGATCACATATTTAGAAATACTCGTCAAATTAGTATTGAGAACCGGAAAGTCATAAATAGGAAGTTGAGGTATAAAAATATTGAAATCTAGTTTTGAAAAATAAGTTTTCATTTCTTCAAAATTGCTCAAATTTCCCATTAATCCATGTAATAAAACCATAGGTTGTCCTTTTCCTGATTCTATATAGGTAAATTTCTTTTCTTTTTTTCTTTTAAAAATCATAACGCTTAATAGCCTAAACCCCGCAAAAGTACGAAAAAATCAAGTCTTGCCGGAGTAGAAAGTTAATTAAATATGCTTATAAATTACAAAATTTTAATATTAAACGGATGATGTTTTTATAAATAAATTTCCCATAAGTTATAATTTTCTATAAATCAAAATATTACCCTTATCAGTTCATAGCAGTATTGAGGTTAGAGGTAAAAGTTATCCACAATAAACAAAATAGTGGTATAATGTGGTAAAAAGTGGAAATATTTATATATTTTTGTTTCAAATGAGTCATTTCATTGGGACATATGAGTGCAAGATAGACGATAAAGGGCGCTTAAAAGTGCCTACTTCGCTTGTGAAGCAGATGAAGAATTTTGCAGATCAGCCGTTTGTTATAAAACGATCGGTATTTCAGCCTTGCCTAGAAGTGTACCCTATGAGCGGTTGGGATAAATTAATGCAAAAAATTAATGCTCTTAATCGTTTTATAAAAAAAAATGCAGATTTCATTAGAATGTTTACGGCCGGCGTGAAAACTGTAGAAATAGATAATGTGGGGAGACTCCAGGTCTCTAAAGATTTAGTGCAGTTTGCTAGTTTAAAAAAAGAAGTGGTGATCACCAGTGCCGGAGAGCTTTTTGAGATTTGGAATAAAGATATGTATGAACAGGTAATTTCAGCACAACACGTTGACTTTGGGGTGTTGGCTGAGGAAGTAATGGGAACTATAAACACTGAAGATGTATCATAACCCTGTATTATTAGATGAAAGCGTAGGAGGTCTTATTACAGACCAGGACGGAGTTTATGTGGATTGTACATTTGGAGGAGGGGGACATTCCCGAGAAATTCTCTCAAGGCTTTCGCAGAAAGGGCGCTTATTTTCTTTTGATCAAGATCTTGATGCGCTCAGTAATGTAATTGAAGATGAAAGGTTTGTATTAATAAACCAAAATTTTCGCTTTCTGAAAAACAGTCTCCTGATGCATGGGGTGCAGAAGGTGCAGGGGGTTTTAGCAGACTTAGGCGTTTCCTCTCATCAGTTCGATGACGCAGACAGAGGTTTCTCTATTCGGACAGAAGGTCCGCTGGATATGCGAATGAACGTTATGCAGGGGCTGGATGCTAAGAAAGTGGTCAATGAATATGAAGAATCTCAACTAGCAGATGTTTTTTATCTCTATGGGGAATTGCGTGAAGCTCGTAAGCTCGCTCGAGAGTTGGTAATGTTCCGGAAAAATAAAGTGATTGAAACCACAGAAGATTTAAAAAAAGTTTTTTCCTACATTCCAGTACATAAGAGTAATAAATATTTCGCGCAGATTTTCCAAGCGATAAGAATAGAGGTAAATCAGGAGCTTGAAGTGTTAAAAGAAATGTTGCAGCAAGCCTATGAAGTACTACAGCCTGGCGGCAGACTGGTTGTGATTTCATACCATTCGCTAGAGGACAGACTGGTGAAGCGCTTTCTTAAAAATGGAATGTTTGAAGGGGAACCTCAAAGAGATATTTATGGTCATTATAACCGATCTTTTGAATTGGTCAAGAGCAAGGCTATAGTTCCAATGCAGGATGAAGTAGTAGAAAATCCTCGCGCCAGGAGCGCAAAACTGAGGATAGGAATTAAATTATAACATTTTAAAATACGACTGAATGTCCAAAAAAGCTTCAGTAGCCCGAAAAAGGAAAAAACTAACCTTTATAGATCTTGTGAAGGGGAATTTTCTTAATAGGGAAGAAGTGAAAGAGCATTATAAATATTTTATTCTGATTTTTGTGCTCATGATGATTATGATTTATTCTAATCATTTGGTAAATCAGAAAATTGAGATCGTAAATGCTTTAAAGGAGCAGAGTGAGGAGTATAAATCCAGAAATGCTTATGCACAGAGTCGGCTTATCCATATTAAAATGGAATCTGAACTGAGTAAAGAAATGGAGAGAGATTCATTGATGACTTTGGAAAGTCATCCGACCAAACTCTTGATAAAAATGGATGCAATTAATGGTAAGAAAAGGGAGTGAATACAATCAAAAAAGAAGCGAAATGCTCTTTTGGGGATATGCCTTTGTGGGTGTAGCCCTGGTGGTTTTTATTGTATTTATTGCGCGGATTATCATTTTACAGAACACCAATGTTGAGGAGCTCAAAGATACCATTATTAGTAAAAATTATCGCGAAGCCACTTTAAAAGCAGCCAGAGGTAATCTTTTTGCTTCTGATGGGTCTATTTTAGCTACTACCGTGATGAGGTATGATGTGTATCTGGACTTCAAAACTATGCGGGATACGATTTATGGAAATCACGTAAACGCGTTAACAGATTCGTTGAGTCGTATGTTTGGAAAGCCTGTGTCTTATTTCCGACAGCGCTTAGATCATCAGAAAAAAAAAGAAAATCAATATTATCTATTGGTTAAGGGTTTAGACTTCGATGAATATGATAGGATTCGTAGATTCCCCATTTTTAATAAAGGAAAAAATAAAGGGGGGTTCATTGTAGAGCGTGAATACCGTAGGGATATCGCTACAGCCCAGATTGGAGCAGGGACCATCGGAATGGATAGGGATGGGGTTAAATCTGGATTCGAAGGTGCTTTTAGTAAATACCTGACGGGTACCGATGGCACCCGTTTAGAGCAGCGAATCAACTCTAGCCAATGGAAACCTATAGACTATTGGAAAGTAAAAGAGCCTGTAAATGGGAAGGATGTATATACCACCCTGGATCTACGCATACAGGACATAGCCCATTCTGCTTTAGAAAAACAACTGATCGCTTTTAATGCCGATCATGGTAGTGCCGTAGTGATGGAGGCACAAACAGGAAAAGTGAGGGCCATGGTTAACCTTCGTAGGACAGCGCCGGGATTATATGTCGATGCCTATAATTATGCAATAAAAGATGCCATAGAACCAGGTTCTATCTTTAAGCCGGTATCATTATTGGCCGCTATGGAAGATGGATTTGTAGATGAAAAAACCAAGGTAAATATAGGCGGGATAGAATGGACTTATGCAGGGCAGCGAATTACTGATAGTCATGCTGGAGGGGTTTATGATATCAGTGATATTCTAGCCCAATCCAGTAATATTGGAGCTGCTAAGGTGATCACCTCCCACTATGCCAGTAGTCCTAAAATATTTTTTGATCACCTTAAAAAGTGGAAACTCTTTGATAAGATGGATTGTGAGTTACCCGGTATTACGGCTCCTAAAATATTGACCCCAGCCTATAAAAGATGGAACAAAGCTACCTTGGCTTCTATTGCATACGGCTATAGTGTAAATATTAATCAGCTACAGCTCACCACCTTTTACAATGGCATAGCCAATGGGGGAGAAATGCTAAAACCGCTATTTATTGATAAAATAATGAAAGAGGGCAAGGTAATCTACGAAGCTGCTCCGGAGGTGATGGTACGCAAAATGGCCTCAGGAAAAGCCATCACTATGATGACGCACTCTCTCACCAAAGCGGTAGAAAAAGGAACGGCCAAAAGTATTTATACCCCTAACCTCAAAATTGCAGGGAAAACCGGAACGGCCCGCTTTGAGTACTGGAAACCAGGACCCATGAAGTACGCTTCATCTTTTGCTGGTTTTTTCCCAGCTGATAAGCCTCAATATACTTGTAGTGTAGTGATTAATCAACCTGAAAATGCTAAAGGTTTTTATGGAGCTAAGGTCGCTGCTCCTGCATTTAAGGAGATTGCAGGAAAAGTATTTTTGAAAAAACCCCTAAACATTAATAAAGAAATGCTGGTCAATAGGAAAGTCGATATGAGTAGAATGATAGAGCCTACCAGAAAAGTAAATATTAATAATAATCGCATGCCAAAATTAGTGGGGTTGATGGGTCGAAATGTTGTGCCAGAGCTAGAAAACTTGGGGTATCGCGTAGAGTATAAAGGAGCTGGAAAAGTTTTAGAGCAATTCCCTGCCGAAGGGACAAAGATTAGTCAAAATCAGAAAATTTATTTAAGCCTTCAGAAATAAATGTTATTAGAGGAAATATTACATAGCATATCAGTTGTAAAGATACAAGGAAAATTATCCCAGCAGATAAAAAAGCTGGTCTTCGATTCCCGTAAAGTAGTTGAGGAATCCATGTATGTTGCCATAAGGGGAACACTAGCAGATGGACATGAGTTTATAAATGCTGCCATTCAGAATGGAGCACGTGTCATAGTATGTGAAACTTTTCCTCAGATCCTAAGGGAGGAGGTTACTTATATTCAGGTCAAGAATACCGCTATAGAGCTAGGGCAACTTGCCAGTAATTTTTATGGGAACCCTTCCTCCAAATTGAACTTAATAGGGGTTACGGGAACCAATGGAAAGACTTCTACAACGACTTTGTTATTTGATGTTTTTACCCAGCTAGGATACAAATGTGCGCTAATTTCTACCGTAGAAAATCGTATTGGAGATAAAATTATCCCTTCTACCCATACCACGCCGGATGTGGTTCTCATTAATAAACTTATCGCAGAAGCGGTTTATGAAGCCTGCGATTATGTTTTCATGGAAATTAGCTCACACGGTATACATCAGCATAGAACGCAAGGTTTACAATTTAAAATTGCAGGATTCACTAACATTACACACGATCATTTAGATTATCACAAAACTTTCTTAGATTACCTCAATGTTAAAAAATCTTATTTTGATCATCTTCCGGCTAACGCCATTGCAATCACCAATCTGGATGATAAAAATGGGAAAATAATATTGCAAAATACCAAAGCTCAGAAAAAAACTTATGCGCTAAAAACCTTAGCAGATTATCACGGGAAAATACTAGAAGCGGATTTTGATGGTATGTTGCTTAATTTTAACGGAATTGAGTTTTGGACCAGTCTTACGGGGAAATTTAATGTCTATAATTTGTTGTTAGTTTTTGCTATTGCCTCCGAACTAGGCGTACAAGATAGCGAAATATTAAAAGCCATAAGTGTATTAAAAAGAGTAAAGGGACGGTTTGAAACCCTTAAATCCCGAACCGGTATATTTTTCGTAGTGGACTATGCCCATACTCCGGACGCTTTAGAAAATGTATTAAACACCATTAATGATATCCGCACTAAAAATGAAAGATTGATCTCTGTATTTGGGTGTGGAGGTGATAGAGATCACGCCAAAAGACCCGATATGGGGGATATCGCTACTCAGAATTCAACCCTGACGATTATTACATCCGATAACCCCCGAACAGAAGATGCTTTAGAAATTATTAAAGACATTGAGAGAGGTGTTAAGCCGCAAAATTATAGTAAATATATAGCGGTAGCGGATAGAAAAGAAGCGATAAAAATGGCTATAAAATTTGCTGAAGCCGGAGATATTGTATTGATAGCGGGTAAGGGACATGAAGATTACCAAGAAATAAAGGGGGTTAAACATCACTTCGACGATAAACAAACAATTCACGAATTATTAACTATAATGGGAAAATAATAAATATGTTATATTATATTTATGAATACTTAGTTGCGCATGGAATTCATGTCCCGGGAATGAATTTGCTAAAGTATATATCATTCCGAGCAGGGGTCTCTATATTAATGTCTCTTAGCATCGCTATGATTTATGGGAAGAGGGTGATCGCCTTCTTACGAGCAGGCCAAATGGGAGAACAGGTAAGAGATTTGGGATTGGAAGGTCAGAAACAGAAAGAAGGCACCCCCACCATGGGAGGTCTTATTATTATTTTGGCCACTATCGTCCCGGTTTTATTATTTACGCGCGTAGACAATATCTATATAATATTGCTTATTGTTTCCATGTTATGGATGGGAGCAATTGGTTTTTTGGATGATTATCTCAAAAAAATTAAGAAAAATAAAGATGGGCTTAGGGGTGTTTTTAAGATTATTGGCCAAGTAGGGCTAGGTCTTATTGTAGGAATTGTCATGTATTTTCATGTGGATATTACGGTGCAGCGCAAATATGCGAATGCAGCAGCCGAGAGCAGAATAAATATCGAAAAAAACTTTGCAAATCCCGAAAAGGCGGTAGTTTCTACAGTTCCTTTTGCCAAAAATAATGAATTTGATTACAGCAGAGTCCTTTTTTGGATGGATGAAGGCCGTGCAAGCGAATGGGCATGGGTAGTGTTTATCCCCATCGTTATATTTATTGTAACAGCCGTGTCCAATGGAGCCAATATTACGGACGGTATAGATGGATTAGCTGCGGGAACAAGCGTCATTATCCTGATGGCGTTATCTTTCTTTGCCTACTTATCCGGGAACATTATCTTTGCCGACTATCTTAATATTATGTTCCTTCCCAATATGGGAGAAGCCACTATTTTCGCTATAGCCATGGTGGGAGCGGTGATAGGTTTTTTTTGGTACAATACTTATCCAGCTCAGGTTTTTATGGGAGATACGGGAAGTCTCATGTTGGGTGGGGTAATTGCAGTATTGGCTATTATCCTTAGAAAAGAATTATTAATACCTGTTCTTTGTGGAATTTTCCTGATCGAAAACCTATCGGTAATGATTCAAGTAGTGTATTTTAAATATACTAAAAAGAAGTATGGTGAAGGAAGGAGAATTTTCTTGATGTCTCCACTACACCATCACTATCAGAAAAAATTATATCATGAATCTAAAATCGTAAATAGATTTATGATTATAGGTATTATGTTAGCGGTTATTTGTTTAATCACCTTGAAAGTAAGATAAAATGGAAGAGCATAAGAAACTCCAAAACAAAAAGATGAATATTGTTGTCTTAGGTGGAGGGGAAAGCGGAGTAGGTGCCGCATTTCTGGCTAAGAAAAAAGGATTGGATGTTTTTCTATCCGATCGAGGATCCATTAGAGATCAATATAAAAAAATACTTCAGGATCACGCTATTGATTTTGAGGAGGAAAATCATGATGAAGACAGAATATTAGCGGCTGATTGGGTCATTAAAAGTCCTGGGATCCCCAAGAAAGCAGAAATTGTAGGAAAGATTAATCAAAGGGGCATAAGGCTTTCTTCTGAATTGGAATTCGCCTACCATTTTACTGAAGCCAAGATTATAGCCGTTACTGGGAGCAATGGTAAAACTACCACCACCTCACTCATCTATCATATCTTGAAAAACGATGGATATAATGTAGGGTTAGGGGGGAATATAGGCAGGAGTTTCGCTTACCAGGTAGCCACTGAAAATTACGATTATTATGTTTTGGAAGTCAGTAGTTTTCAGTTAGATGATATCCAGAATTTCAGACCTTATATTAGTTTATTACTAAACCTCTCACAGGATCATCTGGATCAGTATAATTATAATTATGAGGAATATGCCCTTGCCAAGTTCAGAATTGCTGAGAATCAGGAAAACGATGATTACTTTATTTACAATAAAGATGACGAAATGAGCCAAAGACTACTTCAGTCTCTGGAGATTAATGCGAAGATGCTACCTTTCTCTATGAAAGAAAGACAAGAGCAGGGAGGCTATTCTGTAGGGAATGAGTTGGTGGTCAAATTAAAGGAACAATTCAGGATGAAGGTCTCGGATCTTTCACTGGTGGGAAATCATAATGTAGCCAATAGCTTGGCAGCAAGTATTGCAGGCAAACTATTGAATATTAGCAACGAGAGTATTCGGAATAGCCTAATGACCTTTCAGGCGGTTCCCCATAGGTTGGAGCAAGTAGCCGTTATCGATGGTGTAAAATATATTAACGACAGTAAGGCCACGAATGTAAACGCAGCTTATTACGCATTAGAGAGCGTTAAATATCCCGCCATATGGATTGTTGGAGGAGTAGATAAAGGAAATGACTATGCTGAAATTGAAAGTTTAGTTAAGAAAAAAGTGCGCGCTATTGTATGTCTGGGACTAGATAACGAAAAAATCGTTCAATTTTTTCAGAATAAAAAAGATCTTATTTTTGAAACTTCCAGTATGGAGGAGTGTGTTAGATTATGCAAAAATATAGCACAATCAGGAGATACTGTACTATTAGCACCTTGTTGTTCAAGTTTTGATTTATTCACGAGCTATGAAGATAGAGGGGATCAGTTTAAAAAATATGTATTAGAGCAAATTGAGTATAAAGCAGATTAATTTAGGCCTAAAAAATGGAACATCGCACAGATAACAAATTTGATTTTCTAAAGGGGGATAAAGTCCTTTGGATGGTTATCATACTGATTTCCATTTTTTCTATATTCCCAGTGTATTCGGCGAGTTCAAATTTGGAGTATATCGTAAACAACGGAACGACCACAGGCCATGTAATTAAGCATATTTTCTTTGTGGTCTTGGGATTGGGGATTATGCGTTTTGTGGGCGTTATCAAATATGAATACATTGGAAAACTGAGCAGTATACTCTTAACCATCACCATATTACTTTTACTGCTCACCACTTTTACAGGGCAGCAAATTGGGGGTGCGAGTGCTTCCAGATGGTTGAAAATACCAGGGACTCCGATATCTTTTCAGCCTTCCACTTTTGCTTATCTCATGCTGATTATTTACATCTGTAGGTATCTAACCAAGAAGATTACAAGAGAAAGACTCCCTATAGAGAATATCATTTACCTGTTTGGACCCACGTTACTGGTGTTCACTTTGGTGGCTAAGGACAATGGCTCTACTGCATTAATGATTATGCTGGTTTCCCTTTTGGTAATGGCTTTGGGAAGATTATCTATGAAATATATTATGGGGTTTTCTGGTGCGATGGCTATATTTGCAGGTATTTTTCTGGTCGTCGCTCTCAATACCAATTTCGTGGGAGCGAATAGGGTACATACTTGGAAAAGCCGTATAGAAGCCTTTACTAAAAAGAAAGACGAAGCGCTTTCGGAAGAAGATAAAGCAAAAAACTATCAGGTTATGCAGGCTAAAGCAGCCATAGTACACGGGGGAGCCATAGGAATAGGTCCGGGTAAAAGTGCTCTAAAGCAAACGCTTCCACAGTCGGTGTCCGATTTTATATTTGCGATTATTGTGGAAGAATACGGTGCTATAGGAGCATCAATACTCATTGTTTTATATTTCATTATGATCGTTAGAATCGTAATGATAGCCAGTAAAATTCCGATGTTTTTCGGTTCGTTACTGGTTCTGGCATTGGGCGTGATGATTTTTGTACAGCTTTCGGTAAATATTGCCGTAGCCGTAAATCTAATACCCGTAACGGGGCAGCCTTTGCCTCTGATTAGTTATGGAGGGACGTCTATGCTGGTAACCTATTTTCAATTGGGTATTATATTAAGTGTAAGTTCGCGCATCCTGACCAATGAGGAAGAAGGAATGGGAAGAAAACAAACAATAGAAGAAATTAATGATATCGCCTAGAGTTATATTAAGTGGAGGAGGCACCGGAGGACATATCTTTCCGGCAATTTCCATTGCAGAAGAAATCCAGAAGAGATATCCCAAAGCTGAATTTTTATTTATAGGCGCTTTGAGTAAAATGGAAATGGAAAAAATTCCACAAGCAGGATTTCGAGTAGAGGGCTTGGATATTGCGGGATTTGATAGAGGTAACATTTTATCCAATTTTAAGCTGCCCTTCAGATTACTCAATAGTCTTTTTAAGGTAAGAAAAATTATAAAAAATTTTAAGCCAGATTTTGCTGTCGGCACTGGCGGGTATGCAAGTGGCCCTGCCTTGTGGACGGCTTCACGAATGGGAGTACCTATTTTCATTCAAGAGCAAAATTCATTTCCAGGTATTACCAATAAAATATTGTCAAAAAAGGCAAAAGCTATATTTACAGCTTATCCTGATATGGAGCACTTTTTTCCGAAAACGGAGGTGAAATTTTTAGGCAATCCGGTTCGTCAGAATATTGTTCAAGATAGAGTCTCCTCTCAGGAAGCGAAGAAAATTTTGGGTTTAAAAGATAACTTGACTATTTTATCTGTAGGAGGTAGCCAAGGTTCTAGAACATTAAATATAGGATGGAAAGATAACTTGGATAAACTTAAAGAGAGAGGCTATCAGTTGATATGGCAAACGGGTAAATTAGACTATGCAAGTCTAAATGAGGATCAGCAAATTTCAGCGCTTAAAGACCAGGTTTTTTTAAAAGAATTTATTGGGGATATGGGAGTAGCATATGCTGCCGCAGATGTTATTGTCTCAAGGGCAGGAGCCATTGCCATTTCAGAGTTGGCATTAGCTGTTAAACCTATGATATTGGTTCCTCTGCCTACTGCTGCAGAAGACCACCAGACTAAAAATGCACAACGCTTGGTAGAGCGGGGTGCAGCTTTTATGGTAAAAGATGTAGAAATGAAAGATAAATTCTGGCAGACATTAGAATCTCTATGTGAAGACCAAAATTTAAGAGAAGAAATGAAGACTCATGTGATGGAATTTGGAAAGCCAGAGGCTACAAAGGAAATAGCAGATGAGATATTCAAGAGCATGAGTTTTAATAATGCTTCGGGAAACAAAAAATAAAATGGGGGATATTAAGGCATACAACAACTATTATTTTATAGGAATCGGAGGCATCGGGATGAGTAGCCTCGCACGCTATTTTAATTCTATAGGTAAGCGTGTGGCGGGCTATGATAAAACGTCTACCCTATTAACCCAAGCCCTCCAACAGGAAGGTATTAAGATTAATTTTGAGGAGGTCTTAACCGATACCGAAGTCCATTTATCCAAAGAAAATACACTAATTATCTTTACACCTGCCATTAAAAATCTAAAGATTTTAGACTCTTTTATAGAGAGGGGCTTTAGTATTATGAAAAGGGCTAAGGTATTAGGAAAGCTAACAGAAACAACCAATTGTATTGCTGTAGCAGGGACTCATGGAAAGACCACTACTTCTACATTAATCGCCCACCTATGTAAATCTGCAGATTTATCCTTTTCAGGGTTTTTAGGAGGGATATCTGAGAATTACAACTCCAATTTTATTTATAATGGCAATGATATTTCCGTAGTAGAGGCAGATGAATATGACCGTTCTTTTATGAACCTTCATCCTAGCTGGGCAGTCGTGACTTCCATGGATGCTGACCATTTGGATATTTATGGCGATAAAAATACCATAGAGCAGTCTTTTTGTGATTTCGCGGCTCTTATTCCTGAGTTCCAACACTTGTTGGTTCGCAAAGGATTAGAGATGGGAAGGCCTGCCGTTACCTATGCTGTAAATGAAGAAGCCGACTACTACTCCGATCATATTCGTATGGAGGGAGCTACATTAAAATTTGATTTTCATCACGGGGAGCACCTGATTAAAGATTTTGAATGGCATCTTCCGGGAATTCATAATGTGGAAAACGCTACTGCTGCCATAGCGATTGTTCACCAGTTGGGAGTGAGCTATGAAGAGATCAAAAAAGGTATAAAATCCTTTATGGGTATTAAGAGAAGATATACAAAAAATTTTTTTGACAATGGAAAAATATATATTGACGACTATGCCCATCATCCTACTGAATTAAATGCGGTAATAGACTCTATAAAAACATTTTATCCTAATAAAAAATTATTAATTGTTTTTCAGCCTCATTTGTTTAGCAGAACCAGAGATTTTGTAGAAGAGTTTGCTGAAAGTTTAAGTAAAGGAGACGCTCTCATTTTATTGGATATTTATCCCGCTCGTGAATTACCCATTCAGGGAGTCTCTTCAGATTGGTTATTGGAGAAGGTGGAATGTGTCCAAAAAGAAGTGAGCAGCCTTTCACAGGCACTTGAGAAAATAAAGAGTAAGGATTTTGATATTTTGCTTACTGCAGGGGCGGGAAATATAGATACCCTATATGGCCCTATTTTGGAATGGATGAATAAAGAAACAGAGAATAAGCGTTAAAATGCTTACCGGGAAATACCTTATAGGTTGAGGATAAAACTCGGAATAAAGTATGCCTGAAGGCATTGAATAAAGTAAAAATGAAAAATAAATATAGAATATTAAAGATATTAGTAGTATTGGTGCTGTTAGCATTTTTACTTCATTTTTCATTAAAAAGATTTGGTGCTAAACAACAGAATTTGACAATAAATTTTATTCAAGAAAAACCAGTATATTTTATAAATGAGGAGAAAATAAAAAATATAGTAAAAAATAGTAACCCTTCGGGTAAAGTGGGGTCTTTAGATATACCCGCTCTTGAGAAAAAGATTAATGCTCTCAGAGCAGTAGACAGTGCAAATGTTTATTTAAAACTCAATGGCGTATTGAATGTAGATGTCAAACAAAAGGTGCCTGTTATGAGGATTAATAATGGAAACAGACAATATTATGTGGATGCTAAAGGAGAAGAATTTCCTCTATCCAGTACTTTTTCGTATCCCTGTATGTTGGTTTCCGGAAAAATTTCTCCAGAGGATTATAAGAATTTAGCTTTGCTCATTCAGAAAATAGCAGAAGATAATTTTAATAAAAGATATTTTGTAGGAATTAATAAAGTTGGAGATAATTATGAACTCTTGACTGATGAAGGGAACTTTAAAGTCGAGCTCGGAGAATTGGAAAATATAGATTTTAAGTTAAAAGGATTTAAAACATTTGCAGAGAAGTATCTTATTTATCAGGACCCTATGAAGTACCGACAAATCTCTCTCAAATATAACAATCAGATTGTCACTACTTTGCGCAGAGGATTTAAATCTGATGCGGATAGCTTGCTTAATCAAAAAATACCGAATAATGTGGTGGCAAGACCTGTACTCACTGCAGGAAAATAAAGACAAAAAGTTATTAGATTATAAAAAAGAGAAAAAGTAGAAATCAAACCGAATAAAAGGAATAGTGATGGAAACAAATGAATTTGCAGTAGGGCTCGATATTGGGACTACCAAGATTGTAGCCATTGTGGGTAGAAAGAATGCTCATGGTAAAATAGAGATCATGGGGGTGGGGCAAAGTAAAAGTCTAGGGGTACATAAGGGGATTGTAAACAATATTTCGCAGACTATAGGATCTATCCAAGCAGCTGTTTCGGAGGCAGAGAAAAGCGCCGGGATAACAATTAAAAATGTCACGGTAGGTATTGCAGGTAAGCATATTCGAAGCTTACAACACTCCGATTATATTATGAGAGATCATCCCGATCAGTATATTACTGAGGGGGATATAGAGCAACTTAAAAATCAGGTAAAAAAATTGGTAATGTTACCTGGTGAGGAAATTATTCACGTTTTACCACAGGAATATAAAGTCGATTCCGAAGGAGAAATACAGGAGCCTGTAGGGATGCATGGAAAAAGACTGGAAGCCAATTTCCATGTAGTGGTGGGGCAAATGGGATCTATTCGCAATATTGCTCGCTGTGTAAAAGAAGCAGGTTTAGAGATGGAGGCATTAACCCTAGAACCTTTAGCCTCTTCCGAAGCGGTATTAACTCAGGAAGAAAAAGAAGCGGGAGTAGCCATTGTAGATATTGGTGGGGGAACTACCGATGTAGCGATTTTTAAAGACAATATTATTCGGCATACTTGTGTAATTCCTTATGGAGGAGGAATTATCACCGACGATATCAAAGAAGGTTGTTCTATAATAGAAAATCATGCAGAGAAATTAAAGGTGAAATTTGGATCTGCGGTTCCTGAATTGGAGAAAGACTCCACTTATGTAACCATTCCGGGTCTGCACGGACGCTCGGATAAAGAGATTTCATTAAAAACCTTAGCTCAAATTATCAATGCCCGGGTAGAAGAGATCTTAGAGATGGTAAATAATGAGTTGAAAGGTTATGGAGCCTATGAACAAAAGAAAAAATTAATTGCGGGAATTGTATTGACAGGCGGGGGATCTAATCTTAGACACCTGCGCCAGCTTTCCAACTATATCACAGGTTTCGATGCGAGAATAGGTTATGCGAATGAATATGTAGCCAATGATAAGAACCAGTATCTTAAGGGGCCGGAATTTGCTACTTCCATAGGTCTTTTAATGGAGAGTTTAAAAATTAGAGATAAAAAATCTGTAAGTTCTAAGGGAGGAGAACAAACCCATGAAGAATTAGAGCATAAAGAAACAGAGTTGCGTACCGGAGGTATTGAAGAGGCAACTGCCGATTCCTCCGTGGAGAAAATAGAAAAAAATAAACCGAAGCTCACATTGGGGCAATCCATTATGGAAAAGGTTCGAAAATTTTTTGAAGAGGTTGAATAGTTTTTAATCAATATTATTGAAATTTGCTAAAATTTACCAAAATTTGCAAATGATTAAACGGAATAAAGAGAATGGAAAATACGAATTTACAAGGATTTCAATTTGACTTGCCAAAAGGAAATTCATCAATTATAAAAGTTATTGGTGTTGGAGGCGGAGGTAATAATGCTCTGAAGCACATGTATGAGAGAGGAATTCATGGGGTAGATTTTGTTATATGTAATACAGATGCTCAAACTTTAGATAATAACCCAGTAGCCAATAAAGTACAGTTAGGTGTAACCATGACTGAAGGTTTAGGTGCTGGAGCAGATCCCGAAGTAGGTGAAAAAGCTGCGATTGAAAGCATTGATGATATTAAGGCCGTCATGGGACAGAGTACTAAAATGGTTTTTATTACTGCAGGAATGGGGGGTGGAACCGGTACCGGAGCAGCTCCTGTTATCGCAAAAGTAGCAAAGGAAATGGGAATTCTCACCGTAGGTATTGTAACGGTTCCATTCAGTTTTGAAGGTAAAAGAAGATTAGAGCAAGCCGAGTTAGGTCTGGAGAAACTTAGAGATAATGTAGACTCTCTCATTGTAATTAATAACGATAAGTTGCGTCAGCAATTTGGGAATCTTGGTTTTAAATCAGGTTTTTCTAAAGCAGATGAGGTTTTGACCAATGCTGCTAAAGGAATGGCGGAGGTAATTACGGGTTATTTTGATGTGAATATAGACTTCCGTGATGCCAAATCCGTACTTCAGAATAGTGGTACAGCCTTAATGTCCAATGGTATAGCGTCTGGTGAGAACAAAGCAGAAGACGCTGTAAAGAAGGCATTAGACTCTCCATTACTAAACGATAATAAAATAACAGGAGCTAAGAATGTCTTGTTATTGATAAGAAGTGGTAATGAAGAGGTGACCATGGATGAAATAGGCATTATTATGGATCATATTCAGAAAGAAGCCGGACATACAGCCGACATTATTTTTGGTGTAGGTACTGATGAAGAGCTCGGAGATGCTGTAAGTGTATTGGTGATAGCCACGGGATTTGCAAAAGAACATCAAAAATATGCAGGACCTACTGAAAAAATAGTGCATCGTCTGTCTGAAGACCAGCCTATTTCTCCGCAGTCTAATAAAGAAGCGAAAGGGATAGGTAGAGATTTTTTTAGGTTAGATGATGAAGATGACAGTCCTAAGCCCGAATTTCCTCTAAATTCAGTAGAGAGGACATCTGGTAGCGTTCAGTTGAAAACCGCGGAAAAATCCATCCAAATTCAGTTTTTAGATAAAGAAGAAGGATTTGGGGGGCAGGATTGGCATTCTGAAAATGATAGGGAAATTTTTAATTCATTCTCCCATCATGATTATAAGCAGCGAAAAAAACTTGATACCCAGCAGGAATTTAAGTTTAAAGGAGAGTATATTGAACCAGAGAAACCTGTAGCTTTCACCTTCAATATAAGTGAAGATAAGGAAGAACTTTCCCCTCAGGATTATACAGAAGATTCTGCGAATCAAATAATTGTTTCTTCACAGGCGGAAGACGATCAGGAAGGAATCAATATTGTAGAAAAGACGCCCTCCAATGAGGATAGAGATAGAATAAAGATAGAAGAAAGACGGGATAAATTAAAAGAATTCAACTCCAGATTTATCAATACAGAGACTGAAAATGCTTTTGAAACGATTCCAGCTTTTAAACGAAAGAATATTAATATCGATAGGGAGAATGCGTCTAACCATAACATTTCCTCATTTTTTTCTGAAGAAAATGGACAATTCAACCTTAAAGAGAATAGATTTCTCAATAAAGATGTCGATTAGATCAATTTAATTTATTCACTTTTTTACTATAAATATGAGTTTGGAGAGCCAAGTCATGGATGCGATAAAGAGAGCTATGAAGGAAAAAGATAGGGTAGCTCTGGATGCACTTCGCGCTATTAAGGCGCAAATTCTCCTGTCTAAAATAGAGGGGAAAGGTGTGGAAATAGGACAAGATCAGGAAATCGTGATTTTACAAAGAATGCTAAAACAGCGTAAGGACTCTATACAGCAGTTCGAAGCTCAGCAACGTCAAGACTTGGCGGAGGTAGAAGCGTCGCAAATAAGGGTGATTGAAAAGTTTTTACCTGTACAACTAAGCGATGAAGAGCTGGAAACTGAAGTGCGAAAAATAATACTTGAAATGGGTGCTATAGGGGTAAAAGATCTGGGAAAAGTGATGGCGATTGCCTCCAAAACTTTACTGGGGAAATCCGATGGAAAGAGAATTTCGGAAATAGCAAAAAAATTATTGGCGTAGGGATATCATTATTTTGTATATCGGTTTGATTTAAACTTGGGTTCCTATGATCTCAAGTTTTTTCTGGCCTATCATGAATAATTAAAATGCGGCTTATAGATGTCATATATTGAAACATCGGCAAAATATGTTTACTTTTGTAAAAGGTATTGTATTATCCAACCAATTTAAAATTTAATTAAAGTTATAAAATTATGTATCCATCAGACTTGGTACTGCCTATGAAGGCGGAACTTATCAATAAAGGATTTGAAGATCTTACCACATCCGAATCAGTAGTTCAAGCTGTAAACAGAGACGGAACCACTTTGCTGGTAATTAATTCTGTATGTGGTTGTGCTGCGGGGGCTGCAAGGCCTGGTGTTTTAGAATCTCTCAACGGCTCTAAAAGACCAGATCACTTGATTACTTCTTTCGCCGGGTACGATACCGAAGCCGTGGCAGAAGCGAGAAAGCTTTTAGCTCCTTTTCCTCCTTCATCTCCAGCAGTAGCCCTTTTTAAAGATGGAGAATTAGTACACATGCTAGAGCGTCACCATATAGAAGGTAATCCGGCGCAAGCTATTGCTGCAAATCTTCAAGCGGCGTATGACGAATATTGTTAATCCCTTATTCTCACAATGAATTAAAGCCATCTTTCCATAAGATGGCTTTTTCATGGTGAAAAGGATTTTATAAAAAAGCCAAAAAAACCTATATTTGTTTTATATGGCAACAAAAGCGTTTTTTAACTCTATGGTCAACTGGTTTATTGGTAGAAGAATAGATCAGATCAAGCACTTTATAAAACACCCTTATGAAACCCAAAGAGAAGTTCTTTTCTCTCAGCTTTTTATAGCTGAAGGAACTGAATATGGGCAAAAGTATGGCTTTAAGAGTATTTCTAGTATTTCTGATTTTCAAAGTCGGGTCCCTCTGGTAAGCTATGAGGATTTTGAGCCTTATATTGAGAAATCTCGTCAGGGAATTCCGGATATTATATGGCCAGGGCAAATTAAATATTTTGCAAAATCTTCAGGAACCACTAATGCCAAAAGCAAGTTTATCCCCATTACCGAAAACAGTTTGGAGGATTGCCATTATAAGGCAGGCAAAGATCTTATTGCATTGTATGTGAATAATCACCCTGAGTCTGAGCTTTTTCAGCATAAAAATTTACGTTTGGGAGGAAGTTCTGAAATGTACCAAAACTTTAAAACTAAATTTGGAGACCTCTCCGCGATACTTATTGAAAATTTACCATATTGGGTAGAAGTGATCAATATACCTTCTAAAAAAGTATCGCTGATGGGGGAGTGGGAGAGTAAGCTAAAAGCCATAATTACAGAAATTAAAAATCAAGATGTAGGAAGCCTTACGGGGGTCCCTAGCTGGATGATGGTGTTACTCCAGAGATTATTAAAGGAAACTCCTGTTGAAAATATTGGAAATCTATGGCCCAATCTAGAGGTTTTTTTTCATGGAGGAATAAGTTTTATACCTTACCGACAACAGTATCAAAAACTGATGGGCAGAGAGATCAATTACTACGAGATTTATAATGCCTCAGAAGGTTTTTTCGCTATTCAGGACCGATCAGGGGCAGAGGATATGCTGTTGATGCTGGATTATGGAATCTTCTATGAATTTATTCCTATGGAGCTTTTTGGTCAGGATCAGGCAAGGACTTTGGTATTGGAAGAGGTAGAAGTCGGAAAAAACTATGCTGTTGTCCTAACCACGAATGGAGGTCTCTGGCGCTACCTTATTGGGGATACGGTTAAATTTACCTCTACTAACCCCTATAGGATAAAAATTTCAGGACGAACAAAGCATTATATCAATGCTTTTGGTGAAGAATTAATGATTGATAACGTGGAAATCGCCTTAAAAAAAGCCTGTGAATCTACCCATGCACAAATTATAGATTATACAGGGGCACCGATTTATATGAAAGAAAATGAAACAGGTGCACATGAATGGATTATCGAGTTTTATAAAAAACCTTTTGATATGGAGTCTTTTGTTTCCATTTTTGATGAAGCATTAAAGAGTCTTAATTCTGATTATGAAGCCAAACGCTATAATAATATAACCTTAAAAAGGCCTATTGTACATCAGGCCAGGCCTCAGCTATTTTATGATTGGATGAATAGCCGAGGGAAATTAGGAGGGCAGAATAAAGTCCCTCGGCTGAGCAATGATCGAGAGTACATTGAGCCCCTTCTGGCGATGAATCAATAATCAATTGGCAAAAATTATTTCAAATGTTTCCCCCTTATTTGATCTAAGGCTTTAATAAATAGAAATACCCTGGGTAATCCGAGGGTATTTTCTATGAGCTCATTATAATTAGGAAGGTTTAGATTCTTTTTCTTTTTTCTTGGTCGATTTGTGTGCTTCTAAAGCATCATTGGCTTCATTACACTTCAAGATAATTTTATCGCCCTCCTTTATTTGTTTATTTACTAGCATTTCCGCCAGTAGATCTTCAATATATTTCTGGATGGCCCGCTTTAACGGACGAGCCCCAAAATCTTTATCCCAGCCTTTTTCTGCTATAAACTCAATAGCATCCTCCGAGAGTTCAATGTGATAATCGAGTTTTTCTAATCTCTTGTACAATTTGCTAAGTTCAAGACTAATGATTTTTTTAATATCATCTTTTTCCAGAGAGTTGAAGATAATAATATCATCTATTCTATTTAAAAATTCAGGTGAAAAAGCTTTTTTAAGAGCGTTTTCAATGGTACTTCTAGCCCTATTATGGGAAGAGGATCTCTTCGCAGACGTTCCAAATCCAACACCATCACCAAAGTCTTTCAGATCACGAGTTCCAATATTAGAGGTTAAAATAATAATGGTATTGCGGAAGTCTACTTTTCGGCCTAAACTGTCAGTAATATGGCCTTCGTCCAGAATTTGAAGTAAAATATTAAATACATCTGGATGAGCCTTTTCAATTTCATCCAGAAGAACAACGGCATAAGGCTTTCTTCTCACAGCTTCTGTCAGCTGGCCTCCTTCTTCATAGCCTACGTAGCCAGGAGGGGCTCCCAATAATCGGCTAACGGCAAATTTCTCCATATATTCGCTCATGTCTATACGGATTAAGGCTTCGTCAGAGTCAAAAAGATCACGAGCCATTACTTTTGCCAGTTCAGTTTTTCCCACTCCAGTGGTTCCCAAGAAAATAAAGGTGCCAATAGGACGATTCGGATCCTTCAGCCCTGCGCGGTTGCGCTGAATGGCTTTTACTACTTTGTGTACAGCATCCTTTTGCCCAATCACTTTATCGTTGAGTGAGGCTTCCATTTGAGCTAATTTATCCAATTCATTTTTACCAACTTTGGTAACTGGAACACCACTCATCATAGAAACGACTTCGGCTACATTTTCTTCGGTTACGGTCTCTTTTTTTTCTTTAACATCTTTCTCCCAATTTTCTTGAAAAATATTCAATTCGATTTGGAGACGCTCTTCTTCATCCTTTAATTTGCGAGCTTCTAAGTAGTCCTGAGCTTTAACAGCTTTTTGCTTCTGTTCTTTTATTTCCTCTATGGTTTTCTCGTATTCCATGATCTCAAGAGGAACTTTCATGTTCTTGATATACACGCGTGATCCAGCTTCGTCTAAAGCATCGATAGCTTTGTCTGGAAGGAAACGATCCGTAATGTATCTTGCGGTTAAATTAACACAAGCTTTAATCGCATCGTCGGTATAATTAACATTATGGTATTCCTCATATTTATCCTTAATTTGATTAAGGATTTGGATACTTTCCTCAATAGAAGTAGGTTCTACAATTACTTTCTGAAAACGGCGTTCCAGAGCACCATCTTTTTCAATATATTGGCGATATTCATCCAGAGTGGTGGCTCCTATACATTGAATTTCTCCCCTAGCTAAGGCAGGTTTAAACATGTTTGAAGCATCTAGAGAACCTGTTGAGCTGCCAGCCCCTACGATGGTGTGCAATTCGTCGATAAATAGGATAACATCCCTGTTTTTTTCCAATTCCGACATAATGGCTTTCATCCTCTCTTCAAACTGGCCTCGGTATTTGGTGCCAGCAACAAGGCTTGCCAAATCTAAAGTAACCACTCTCTTATTAAATAAAACCCGCGAGACTTTCTTTTGTTGAATCCTTAAAGCTAAGCCTTCTGCAATAGCAGACTTACCCACTCCAGGTTCACCAATTAAAAGAGGATTGTTTTTCTTCCGTCTGGAAAGTATCTGAGATACGCGTTCAATTTCTTTTTCTCTTCCTATAACGGGATCTAATTTGCCATCCCGGGCCAAAGCTGTGAGATCTCTACCAAAGTTATCAAGAACCGGAGTTCTGCTTTTGGCACTGCCGACATTACCCGATATTTTTTTCATCTGACCAAAAGCATCCTCTCTTTCATCATCATCATCAAAGGTTTGGTTTCTCGGCAGGTCCCCATTTTCCTTTAACATAGATTTATAATGTTTGGAGATCACTTGGTAGTCTATATCATAAGATTCGAGGATATTCGTTGTCGGATCTTCCGTTTTATATAGAATGCCTAATAATAAGTGTACAGTGTTTATTTCTGAGGATTTGTATAAGCGACATTCTAGCGCAGCACGTTTAATGGCTTGATCGGCCATTTTGGTTAAAGGGATTTTTTCCATACTCATAGCTTGGGTAGGATTATTCCTGATATTAAGGCTTTCAATTTTCCTTCTTACCTGTGTTAAGTCGGCATTGAAATCCTCCAAAATGGTATACGCGGAAGAGTTTTCAGACTTTATAATGCCCAATAAAAGATGTTCTGTATTGAGGAATTCACTCTGCAATCTCTTGGCCTCATTGCGGCTATTGTTGAACACTTGGTCCATTCCTTTTGAGAATTGATATTCCATGATTTTAAAATGTGTACTAATTTATAAAGTTATTTTTGAAAAAGTTATCCTTTTATCAGATAACTTTCTCGCATAATTTAAATTGCAAACTTCTTACCAAAGACAAAATGTGTCTTTATGGCATATAAAATGTTTGATTTTAAAATGATTGTTTACTACTTTTGCGTCAAATTATATCGGGTTATGAATGAAAAGTGGGTGGAGATTGTAGGATATTTGGCCTCTTTGCTAATTGTCCTCGGGTTTATACCTAAGAATATACTGAAAATAAGGCTTATAAATTTTTTGGGTTGTGTCTTTTTTGTTATTTATGGTATTTATAAAGGTTATTTATGGCCTATTATTATCCCCAATTTAATTATTTGTTTTATACAGGTTTATTACCTTCTACAGAAAGAGGAGAAAAAGTAATGGCATACTGCTTCTTTCAAAATATTTAATGTTTACACAAAGCAGTTTAGAATGACTATTCAACAAAAACAGGAGGCTTTAATCGATGATTTTGCATTTTTAGAGAATTGGGAACAAAAATACGAATACATTATTGACCTTGGAAAAGATTTAAAAGGGCTTCCCGACGACAAGAAAACAGAAGAAAATCTGATTAGAGGTTGTCAATCTAAGGTGTGGATTGATGCTCATTTTAAAGATGGCAAGCTATTCTTTCAGGCAGATTCTGACGGGATATTGCCTAAGGGAATAGTGGCGATGCTCACCCATATCTATAGTGGACATACCACACAAGAAATCCTGAATGCAGATTTTAAATTTATAGAAAAAATCGGGCTACAAGAATTCCTTTCCCCTTCTAGAGCTAATGGTTTAATGGCCATGACTAAGCAAATTAAATTCTATGCAGTTGCATTTCAGTTAAAAAATTGAGAACTATTTTAGCATACCGCTTTTCAGCACTTGGAGACGTAGCTATGACAATACCTGTTTTTCAGGCATTTCTTGAACAGAACCCCGATGTTAGGATTGTGTTGATCTCCAGAAAAAATTTTTCAGGGCTTTTTAGCCAGATCCCTCGACTTGAATTTGTGGGAATAGATTTTAATGACTACAAGGGTATTCTCGGCATGCGTAAACTTGTAAAAGACCTTTTAAAACAATACGAGCCTAATTTTATCGCCGATTTACACGATGTTATACGGTCTAAGCTTCTTTATTTTTTCTTTAAGAAAAAGGGATTAAAGGTGTATAAAATAGACAAGGGGAAAGAGGAAAAGGAAGCCCTGACTGATGTCTGGAATCTCAATAAATATCAACTCAGAAGAACCATTGAGAGATATGCCGATGTGTTTAGGGAAATGGGTTTTTCCGTTCAATTATCGTATACGCTTCATCCCTTGTTTCCAGATAAATCGGGAATAGGCTTTGCTCCCTTTGCCCAGCATAAAGGGAAAATGTTACCTTTAGAGAAATCATTCCAGCTGGCCCAAGCTCTTGCTCAAAGTGAGCACGTTTATTTTTTTGGAGGAGGACAGAATGAGGTTGCTATTTTGCAGGAATGGGAAAGAAAAATTAAAAATACTACTTCCCTGGCAGGAAAACTTGATCTTTCAAAAGAATTAGAACATATCGCAAAGTTGCGGGTCATGATATCGATGGATTCTGCTAACATGCATTTAGCTTCTTTGGTAGGAACACGGGTGGTATCAATATGGGGAGCTACCCATCGCTTTGCTGGTTTTATGGGATATGGTCAGAGAGAGGAAGATATAGTAGAGGTAAAAGATTTGACTTGTAGGCCGTGTTCGGTTTTTGGTGATAAAGAGTGTTATCGGGGAGATTGGGCATGTCTAAATGAATTGAAGATACAAGAGGTGATCGCTAGAGTAAAGAATGCAGCGAGTTTACTAAAATAATTTTCTTTTTCTGAAACAATTTTTTAGCCATAAAAAGTTAAGTCTAAGAGAGTAGAAGTAGACTTTTAATTTACGAATTCTGGTGTGCTCATGTATTGATCGTAAAGTAGGTACTAATTCATAGCAAATGTCTATCCTTACCGGGAGTGTCACCCGAATTGTGTCAGGTTCTAAATTAATGCTCCTCAAAAGCTGTTTTTTTCCTTGAGAATTCTCTCTCCAAATTTAACATAAAGTTGTGATAATGCGATACCCCAGTTATGTATAGGCATTGTCCATTTTTTAC
>NZ_JAAABJ010000686.1 GCF_009904105.1 Elizabethkingia argenteiflava
ACCGTCTATCGATTTGTATTTCTGGATTGTATGTTTTTAAAGGTATGGGTGATTGGTGTTGTTGAATCCAGTGCGATCTATAATATCCTCGGGGTTGATATCGCAAGAAAAAAGGATGTACTTGGGCTTTATAGTTCAGAAAATGAAGGGGCCAAATTCTGGCTTGGAGTTCTCCCTGATCTGAAGAAACGCGGTGTGGAAGATATTATGATTGCCTGCATAGACGGCCTGAAAGGTTTCCCCGAAGCGGTTGAGGCTGTATTTCCTAAAACCAGGGTACAACTTTGCGTGGTTCATCAAAT
>NZ_JAAABJ010000687.1 GCF_009904105.1 Elizabethkingia argenteiflava
CAAGAGTTTCCAATAATTTCTCTTTTGCAATAGGTTTACTATCCAAAAACGTCTGCATCGGTGTTTTACCATAACAATGTTTTCCAGTATGCGTTCTTTCATTGTTTTAATAGGACAACCAACTTGTTTAAGTCTAATTGCAGTTCTTCAATACTTCTGTAAATTTTCTTTCTAAAAGCTATGGCATAAAACTCGTGCTGTATCGTTCTGTGAAAACGTTCACAAATGCCATTG
>NZ_JAAABJ010000008.1 GCF_009904105.1 Elizabethkingia argenteiflava
GGTCGTTGATAAAAATGGTTTTTTAATTGCAATCATGGTTACAATGGCTAATATACATGATAGTAAGGCTGTTATTTTACTTATGCGCGGGTTAAAAGAAATGCTTTGTGGCATTAAAGTTATTCTGGCTGATGGTGGTTATCGTGGGGAAATAGTAGATCTGGTAAAAAAGGGGTTTGGATACATTATTCAGGTTGTTTTAAGGCCTGATAAGCAA
>NZ_JAAABJ010000075.1 GCF_009904105.1 Elizabethkingia argenteiflava
AAATGTTTTTGCTAAGTAAGAGAATGCCATAACATTGAATAATTGGCAGAGTCTGCTCCACTACCCCTTTGTAGATCTATTAAACTTACGGATTATTAAAACCCGTGGTGCATTTAGGATAAAAAAAGGGAGCTGCTCATTATTAGCTAAATACCTAAATTTAATAGTCTAACAAACGATTAAATATGAACAGTTTTACCGCAAATTATGAAAAAATATTAGAGATA
>NZ_JAAABJ010000688.1 GCF_009904105.1 Elizabethkingia argenteiflava
ATCTCTAATATTTTTTCATAATTTGCGGTAAAGCTGTTCATATTTAATCGTTTGTTAGACTATTAAATTTAGGTATTTAGCTAATAATGAGCAGCTCCCTTTTTTTTATCCTAAATGAACCACGGGTATAAAAATGATATCTGCAAAGCTTATGAATAGCTCTAATACAATCATATCAACCGCTTTTTTTGATCTCGTAATGCTCACATCTTGGGGTTACAAACCCTTATCGTGAGCTTTACGCAAGAAAATAAAATTTAAAAAAGCGAATAATTTAGTGAATTGGGAGGCATTTTCAGATATATCGTCCATAAATTTTGTTCTTTGATATCAAAGACTTTAAATTGCCTTTAAGCTGACAAAATCTTTATTAGCATTATCGAAAATACTGCAGTTGAGGCGTTTTTACAAGATATTCCATAGCTCAAAAAGATCGTCTGCCCACCGAAAAGATTAAACATGGGAGACACAACACGCACAGTCTGGTGAAAGGATCAGAAGAAATCAGTATTTACAACATAAAAAAAATAAAACCTATAACCTGATATCCAAACCAGCAATAGGATTCCTAATATCCCTAATAATATCTGGAACAGAAAAAAGAAAGCCAGAAGAAAAATGATTTTTCAATCAGCAGTCTGCTGTAATGAACGTGTTGTAAACGAAACGTGTTTTGCATGGATCAACAGCTTCAGAACACCCCTGTTCAGATTGGATAATTGTAGATCAATTGTCATGATTGGGCTTTTACTCTAATTCTTTTAAAAGTTTAAATGAGTTAAATACTAAATTAAAAAACATACGCAAGCTACACATATACTTAAAAAGCTTTTCTTGGATGCTGATATAACAGCCAAGAAAAGCTAATGTTTAGATATCTAAAATATATTTATTTTAGTCTGTTCCTGTGAGGCTAAAAGGGCTTTATTTAAAATTATCGTAACCCGGGTTTGGCTGTACAGGACTGTTTTTAACGTTCGTCTCCCCTGAAGGAATAGGAAAAGCTAATAAATTATCTGGAATTTGTTTATCCCGAGACTCTATTCTATCTCCCCGCTGATCGTAGTATGGTATAACAGCATTCCATCTTAATAAATCCCAAAATCTGAAGCCTTCTCCTAGCAACTCACGCATTCTTTCTTTTTTTATATCTTCCAGCGTTACCTTGGAAGATGATGCTAACCCCCTGTTTTTTCGTATCTGATTATAATAATCCATTGCTTTAGCAGAGCTACCTCCGTTAAGCTCTGCTTCGGCTGCGTTTAACAACAACTCTTCATAGCGCATCATCTTTATATTGCCTTCTCCTGTATGTCGTGGAAATTTATTATCCAAATACAATCTACCCGTCTTGGGATGTTTATATATTAATTTTAATCTTATATCTTGCGGTTCGTAAAAATCCAAAGTTGAGTTCAGTACCCCAATACTGGCATAAGCATCTGAATTCAAATAACTGTCATAACTAGAAGTTCCGTTAGATGATTGAACCCCCACTGCGATTTCAAAAATTGAATCTTCATTGAGATCTGTTTTATAGGCTTTCAATAAATTATTGGCTGTAAGAACACTATAAACCTTTTTTCCAATCACATCGTTTGCCAACTGCCTAACCTTAGCATAATCTTTTTTATAAAGATAATATCTGGTCATCAAAGCCTTTATAGATGTCTCATTTAGACGGATGGGACTCCCATTTACGTCTTTTATAAATTCTAATGCATTTTTAAAATCCTTTTCAATTTGGGCTTGTGTTTCAGCAATGGTCGCTCGGGCTTGTTTTCTATCGGTATCTACTGTTAAGGGTAAAACAGCTCCCCAATTACTAGCATTCGTATATTTCTGCCCATACAATCTTAAAACATCAAAAAACACCTGCGCTCGCACAGCATAAGCCTGAGCTTTATAGTTGTTAACAGCCGCTATAACAGCCTGGGGATCCTTGGAGTAATCACTAAACTGCTCATTCTTGACATTAATCACCTCATTGGCAAGACGCACAGTTTGATACATAGCATCCCAGGTTTTTACTACATTAGAAGTATTAGAATTCATTGAATATGATGCTACCCCGACATAATGTCCACCTTTTCCTGTTACAAACATTCCATCACTATGCATTTCCCCAAAAGCAAGAAAATTAGCACCATAATATGCTGGAACTCTCATTTGTACATATACACCACTCATAAAGGAATGGAGTTCCGCAAGACTGGTAATCTGGCCCGCTTTTTTGTCCTGATAAAATTTAGTCTCAACAAAGTCTCTGCTACAAGAACCCAATATTAATATTAGCAATCCTGTAATTAAAATATTTATTATGCTTTTTTTCATAATTTAAAAATAAAGATTAACACCTAAACTAAAAGTTTTCATTGGTGGCAAATTTAAATTAGAAGACCTCATCAACTGTAAATCGGGATCATATTGAAGGTTTTTATCCCTCATCCATGTCCATATATTATTGCCCAATAAATAGATCTCTAAATTAGAAAGTCCCGTATTTCTGATTGTCTTCCCTTTAAAGTTGTAAGCGAGCTTAAGGGTTCTCAACCTTAGATAGTCTCCTTGGTATAAAAATCGAGTCGAGATCTGATTTGCAGGAACTGACCCCGTACCTGTATTTCCACCTAATATAGGTTTAGGATTCAGGGCATGAGGGTGGGTCGGTGTCCAATAATCCAACTGTGCAGCATATCCGGGATAATTTTGTGTATATTGACCATCACTAAATAAATAATTTCCCCTGTCATCGTAAATCTTGTTACCAAAACCATAACTTAACTGGGCATCTAAAGAAAACCCTTTGTAAGACAAAGAAGTATCCACCCCTCCAAAGAAGGTAGGCGTTGTAGTCCCTTGGGGAGCTTTTGTAGCCTCATTATAATTAGAGGTGGTCTCTCCATTTTTACCATTAACATACCATAGAGGGTTTCCGTTGGACGGATCTACACCTGCCCATTTGGGTATATAAAAAGTATTCACTGCTTCACCCTCACGTAGAATCATAAAAGATGTAATGACATCGGAATGATCCAGCAATTTGGTAATCTTATTATTCAATGTACTCGCATTAAAACCCAATCGCCAATTTAATCCATTCCGGTTTTTTAAAATATCAGCAACAACTGAAAATTCAAAACCTTTATTCACCATGTCTCCCACATTGGTTAATTTTGAACGAGACCCCTGCGCTCGTGAAAGGGGTAAATTATAGACGAGATCTGTTGTTTTTTTATGAAAATATGCAGCGCTGAATGTAATTCTATTTTTAAGGAGTCCCACATCTATACCCACGTTAAATGGATTCACTTTTTCCCATGTTAAGTTGGGATTATCTACATTTATAACTCTTACTGCCGCATCACCATTATAGTTTTTATCATACCTATAGGTGGCATAGGGAATTTGATAAGATTGTAAATTATTGCCCACATGACCATAGGATAACGATATTTTTAACTGAGAAAGTACAGAAGAGGACGTAAAAGGTTCTAATCTTGCTAAATCCACACCGGCACCAGCCGACCAAAAATTACCATTCTTTTTCCCTGGCCATAGATTGGACATCGCATCTCTTCTTCCGGATAAATCCAATAAGAAAATTTTATCATAATCATAATGCAACATAACTGCATATCCTGATCTTGAAGCAACTCTTTTGTTTCCTCCAGATGAACTGGTGATTACGAAACTATCCAATGTTTGTAAAAATGGAGCACCCACCCTTATCTTTTCAGCGAATAAACGACGTAAATCCGATTTATATGCTTCTTGAATTAGACTGGCATTAAAATAATGAGACTCTCCCAAGCGGGTATCATAACTCAATATATTCTGAACATTAAAATTAAAATATCGGGTATTATATGCTTTCATCAGTCCCCCGAGCGGAGTGCCATCCCCGTGTAAGGGCGAATCATAGGTATTTTCTTCAATATTAATATATTCGGGAGCAAAGACAAACCTATAGACAAGATTTGGCAAGATTTTATACTCCGCCTGTAAGTTCGCAAACACTCTTGCTGTTTTTGCATTGGAGTAATTTAACGATTGTAAAGCTGCTACGTTATATAGATCATTACTAAGTTTTCCTGTTTTTGGATCACCTAAATAATAGCTGCCGTCTGCATTATAAATAGGGTCAGTGGGTCTATTAAATAGATAGCGCATGGGGTTATTATAGGCTCCCCCATTATCCAAGGTATTCATATTGCTATAGGCCAATTGGAGATTTGTAGTGATCTTCATTTTGTCAGAAGCTTTAAAATCGACTTTGTTCGTACTGGTTATCCTTTTGAAAAAAGAATTTCTTACAATACTGTTTTGATCAAAATAGCCTAAAGAGGAGTAGTAGGTAAGCTTATCCGTACCCCCAGACATGGAGGCATTCATATTCTGAAAAAATGCACCCCCTTCTTTTTGTGTTGCTCCCCGCCAATCTGAATTCACTGTGGAATTAAAAATAGAGGAAAAGTCCGAACCTAATTTCCCCGTTTTGGCCAATTGAACAGCTTCTGATGGACTAATCGACCTATAGTTAGATATGGCCGAAGCCAAAAGACCTTGCCACTCACTTGTATTTAAAGCTCTGGGGCCTTCTATAGCCCTAAATGCCACACCCTGTTCAGAGCTAACACTCATTCGGGTTTTTCCTTTTCGACCTCCCTTGGTCGTGATAATCACCACCCCCGCTCCTGCATCAGCTCCATAAACAGCCGTAGAAACAGCATCTTTTAGAATCGTTACACTTTCATAATCCGAACTGTTTAGATTGGCTAAAATATTAGCTGTTGAGCTATTGTTCGTTAAATCTCCTTGACTCACCCTAACCCCATCTATAATAATAATAGGATCGCTATTTCCGTTCACAGATGTAACACCTCTCACCCGGATACGTGCCGCACCTCCTGGTTGTCCAGATGCGGAGCCCGTAACCACCCCTGCTACTCTTCCGGATAAAGCTTTATCCAATGATGCCGCAGAAGAATTGCTTTGAATTGCTTTTCCTGAAACCGTTCCAACCGATCCCGTAAGCTCTTTTACTGTTCTTTTTTGACCAAAACCTACAACTACAACTTCCTCGATTTCTCGAGTAGAAGCAGTGTCTTTTTTAGCCTTTTGAGCATAAGTGCTTTGACCTATCAAAAATAAGAGCCCTCCACTCAGTATTAGTAATTTTTGACCCATACAACAATCTTTATTTTTTTTAAAAAATTGCATAAATATGATAAATATTTTTTATACAACAAAAGTTATACAGATAACATAACAATAAAATAAAGAAATCTATTAATCATTGATTTATATATTCAATATACATATAATGTATATTGAATATATAAAAAACTTGTAATTAAAAAAAATACTATAATTATGAAAATATAATAAATATTTTTATAATTAATAAATAATTGGTCTCAACGCAATTATAAATCATTTTAAAATTGCTAAACATAATTTGGCTGTCGGACTCAAGAAAATAGAAAAATAATTTTACGAAAAATGAAGAATTTAGCCCAGTAAAAATATTACAATTAATCAAACTATAGCTACTGCTGTTTGTCTATTCTTTTAAAATAATTTTGTAGTTTTGAATAAGATCGTTAACGTATTTAATCAGCTAATGACCAGTTAAATATGTGATTTTTTTTAAATCTAATAAACAATGCTTTTTCTTTTTTAGTTCCTAAATGCACAAAAAGCTAATTAAGAAGTTGTTTAAACTTATTTACACAAAAAGAGTTCCGAGAAAATTAGCAATTTTGTATTGCAATTCAAATAACTAATAATCTGGAACTCTTCAGCAAAGATAAAATAGAACAATGGATTTTAACTCATTTAAGCAAAGGAAAAAGAGTATTTTCGACGAGATATAATCTGGTAAAAATAATTCAGCTTATTGTAAAACGCCTGAAAACAGGCTGTCAGTGGCGTGAATTAAGTTTGAAAGAATATTTTGACAAAGAGAAAACCTGCTGGCAAAGCATTTACTATTATTTCAATAAATGGAGCAAAGATGGCTCTTTCAGAAAGGTTTGGATAGGTCTTTTGCTTCTTAATAAAAGAAAATTGGATATGTCAAGCCTTCAGTTGGACGGA
>NZ_JAAABJ010000689.1 GCF_009904105.1 Elizabethkingia argenteiflava
TGTTATCAGTATCTCTAATATTTTTTCATAATTTGCGGTAAAACTGTTCATATTTAATCGTTTGTTAGACTATTAAATTTAGGTATTTAGCTAATAATGAGCAGCTCCCTTTTTTTTATCCTAAATGAACCACGGGTTATATTATTCTTTTTCAAAAAATAAGACAATGGATGTAGTGAATATCAATACATAGTATCTTTTATTTTTTGATTGTTTAGAGGCTGTTTAA
>NZ_JAAABJ010000076.1 GCF_009904105.1 Elizabethkingia argenteiflava
ACTATTATTCAAGCGTTTTAGGAGGTGAAGACCCTAATTTTCAACCCAAAGCAAGCAGGCCGAGTATAAATCCTGAAATCGATCGAAAAATACAGGCGCATATGGGTGAATTGAAGAGGATTGCCAGCGGTGAAATGTCGGATATTGAATTTAAAAATTTGAATTAAACTCTAAATTTTAAATCAAAATAAAGGCTGCTCATATTTTATGGGCCGCCTTTCTTAATTTATATTCTAAGTGGTTAGTATCGTCATGTCCTTTCATCTATAGCATTAGGCTTTATTCTCTTTATTTTAGTCATGAGCGACAAAGCCTTAACCTAATTATTTCTATTTTTAAGAATGTAGAGATAGGACCTGTGAGGCATAATCTCGATCATCTCTCAAACTTAAGATTGTCCAATGTTACCAGATCAATGTAGTTCAGACTTCAAGTGAGCAGGACCCGTCTTGGTTGGTTATTGTAAAAGTAGTTTTTTTATCATTTTGATTAAAAATATTAATTTTTATCAGTGGTATGTTGAAAATAATAATAAATTTGTATGCTAAATCAACTTACACATGATGAAAAAAACAATGATTTCGTTGTTGCTATTAGGATCTATAGCGACAACATTTACTCTTTCTTGTAGCAGAAATGAGGACAATAAGTCTTTTACCGCTACCGCTTCTACTTCTGATA
>NZ_JAAABJ010000077.1 GCF_009904105.1 Elizabethkingia argenteiflava
ATTTCTCATGCAGAGATATCCCGTATTTCCTATAGTGTACTACCCGAGGTTCAAGAATGGAGAAACCGTCCTCTTGAAACCGTCTATCCATTTATATGTCTGGATTGTATGTTTTTCAAGGTAAGGGTGAATGGTGCTGTTGACACCCGTGCGTTCTATAATATCCTCGGGGTTGATATCGCAGGAAAAAAGGATGTACTTGGGCTTTATAGTTCAGAAAATGAAGGGGCCAAACTCTGGCTTGGAGTTCTCACTGATCTGAAGAAACGCGGTGTGGACGATATTATGATTGCCTGCATAGACGGCCTGAAAGGTTTCCCCGAAGCGGTTGAGGCTGTATTTCCTAAAACCAGGGTACAACTTTGGGTGGTTCATCAAATCCGCTGCTCCATGCGCTATGTTCCTGACAGGGATAAAAAAGCGGTTATGGAGGATATGAAGCCAATCTACAAGGCTAATAATGAAGAGCAGGGATATCAAAG
>NZ_JAAABJ010000078.1 GCF_009904105.1 Elizabethkingia argenteiflava
AAGAGGCTCTCAATGAAACCACTACAGCAGATGCCCCTTGGTCTGGATTAACTGAAGATCACAAAAAGTATCAGAGACTAGAAGCCTGACATATTATAATTGAAACTTTCATACAAATAGACCCTAAATTACCCCGGCTAGGGGAGTACACTTTGTTAAACCTACAGACATAAAAAAAATTGCTTATAAAATAAAAAAAAGACAAGCGATATAAGCCGGATTCTGTACACCCTTAGAAGAGAGGTGCCTGTTATTTATCTCACTGTATAGTTACAAACACAATGTAGCTGCTTACCCCACGGCATTGGGCGGGCTGCCCTTAATTGCCGGTATACATTGCATTGCACCACATAGAGTTTACCTGATTTCACTACAGCCGAACTGTACTTGCTTTCTGTTGCACTTGTCCTATCCTCGCGGATGACGGCCATTAACCGCTATGTTGCCCTTTGGTGTCAGGACTTTCCTACCCTTAAAGGATCAACAGGCCGCGCTTGTC
>NZ_JAAABJ010000079.1 GCF_009904105.1 Elizabethkingia argenteiflava
CTTTGAGTTGAACATGGAGTATAGCTCATCGGTTAGTGATTGGGGCTTCGGTTCTGGTCTCGGTGCTTATCACCACTCTACTTGGATGGAGGCCAACTGTTTCAACTGGCGTGAAGGTAACTTCGTGAAGAGTCCTATCGCTGATTACAATGGCCGCGTTGGTGGTTGGGGTTCAATCGGCTTGCCTGAATGGTATGGCGTAGCATTCCAGGAGAACGATGGTGACTCATATCGTCGCAAGGCCACTCTCATCAACATCGAAGAAGCTGTTTATCTCGGCGAAGAGGCACGTGCACTCGGCTTCAAGTATGACGATGAGTCGCTCAACAGCATGACACCTGAGCAGCTGAAGACAAGCACAAGTGTCGGTATCAACAATCTTGATCAGGGTCTCTATGGACAGTCATTCTGGTTGCCTCTCAAGCACATCTGCCGTGGTACCGATATGACCGATGGTGGTGGTTCACATGGCGGTAACCTCCGTCTCAACAAC
>NZ_JAAABJ010000080.1 GCF_009904105.1 Elizabethkingia argenteiflava
AATAAGCATGGCATCTCCATAGGAGTAAAACTTGTATTCATGCTTAATGGCCTCTTCATAAGCCTGCATCACAAAATCTCTTCCTGCAAAGGCTGCAATCATCATAATTAGAGTGGATTTGGGCGTATGAAAATTAGTAATCATCGCGTTAGCGATACCAAAATCATAAGGAGGATAGATAAATTTATTGGTCCAGCCTTCATAAGCACTGAGTCTTCTATTGGTAGAAACAGATGTTTCAATCGCCCTCATCGTAGTGGTTCCCACAGCACATACCCTGCGATTTGCCTCTATTGCCTCGTTAATAATATCAGCACTGTTCTGCGATATAATGGCTTGTTCACATTCCATTTTATGTTTAGAAAGGTCTTCCACCTCAATAGGATTAAAAGTTCCTAGCCCCACATGTAGGGTTACATTCGCAAAATTAATCCCTTTAATTTCCATTCTCTTCATTAAATGCTTGGAAAAGTGAAGTCCCGCTGTAGGCGCCGCTACGGCACCTTCAATTTCTGCATATATGGTCTGATAACGCTCTGCATCTTCAGGCTCTACTTCTCTTTTAATATATTTTGGAAGAGGTGTTTCGCCTAGTTCTGTGAGCTTGGCTCTAAACTCTTCATAACTACCATCGAATAAAAAACGAAGCGTTCTTCCTCTGGATGTAGTATTGTCTATTACCTCCGCTACTAAACTTTCGTCTTCGGTAAAAAACAATTTGTTGCCAATTCTTATTTTTCTCGCCGGATCCACTAAAACATCCCATACACGAGCTTCTTTATCCAATTCACGTAGCAAAAACACCTCTATTTTAGCACCTGTTTTTTCTTTATTTCCATAAAGACGAGCTGGAAAAACTTTAGTATTGTTAAAGATAAATAAATCGTCTTCATTAAAATAATCGATTACATCTTTAAAGAGCTTATGTTCGATGGTTTGTGTTTTACGGTCTAACACCATCAATTTGGCCTCATCTCTGTTTTCACATGGATGCTCTGCTAAAAGATGATCGGGAAGGTTAAAATTAAAATCAGAAGTTTTCATTGTTATAAA
>NZ_JAAABJ010000081.1 GCF_009904105.1 Elizabethkingia argenteiflava
CGAACTCCCAGATGTTAATTTTTCTAATCCCTCTCATAAAACATTAGAAACATCCAGTCTGAATAATCTAAGTGGGAATTCTGATTTTATGTATTTTAGAAAGGACATGCAGGTATCCGGAAATCGAATCAATCATTTGGATGTGGTATTAAAGCATCAATTCTGTGAGATTAATGTAAAAATAAGTAGCGCTGAGACGGGATATAATATCTCTGCAATTGAGGTGGGTATTCACAGTTCTCATTATCAAGCTTCTAATATCAAGCTATCCAATGCCCATAATAATTATTTAGGGAATATAGGTTATCAGAAATTCGCCTTATTATCGGGATTAAATACGAATGAAGTGAGCGAGGTGGGTATTTTTAACGCGTATAATGATAAAGCTTCCCTCAGTATTCCTTTCATTACGATTGGGCCTTTATCGAAAACCAATTTAACCTTCTTCCGCGATAAAGTAAAAATTATTCCAGGTCTCAAATATAACCTTACCGTACGTCTTAATCCTAAAGACATATTACTTACTTATAAAGGGCAACCTGCAGC
The DNA here is from genome assembly GCF_009904105.1 of Elizabethkingia argenteiflava. Lineage (GTDB taxonomy): Bacteria > Bacteroidota > Bacteroidia > Flavobacteriales > Weeksellaceae > Elizabethkingia > Elizabethkingia argenteiflava. The sequence goes on from NZ_JAAABJ010000081.1 coordinate 547, forward strand.
TCGAATTAATGGGAAAATATGGATGAGGCACAATCTGGGAGCTAATACTAGTTTAGACCCTGACCAGTCCTCAAGTGTTGCAGGTATTCATGGGAATTATTACCAATATGGTCGTAATGTATCTGTAGCAGGAGCTACAGATACACGGATGAACAGCAATTTTAATGGCGGTTATCCACCCGGTCCAAAAGCATGGAATAGTGGTACCGAAGCGTCTCCACTTAAAGGACCTAATGACCCTTGCCCAGAAGGATACCGGGTTCCAACTCGTGAAGAATTTCAGCAATTATTGGAGGCTACCATTGAATCCAATATCGGAGTATGGAGGCAAGGGAATGCTAATTATACGGCTGCAAAAGTTTTTACCAGTAAGGGCAATAAAAATGTAAAAATGACTTTTCCTTCTCAAGGAGTATTTACAGTCTCAGCTAATCGTAATATACCTCCTTTTTTTCCGGTTGTAAATCCTTTAGAAAGAGGTAATTTGGGTCTATATTGGGCATCTACGCTTAATAATGAAGGGGATCCTTATATGTTATATACTCAATCTTCTTCTTCTGTGGTGAGACTAGTATTGCAA
>NZ_JAAABJ010000082.1 GCF_009904105.1 Elizabethkingia argenteiflava
GAAGGCAAGTTGAAGCCGGATTTGAGTTCCATGGACGTGCTGCGCGCCACCTTCCCGGCGGGCACGGTGTCCGGCGCACCCAAGGTGCGGGCGATGGAAATCATCGACGAACTGGAGCCCAGCAAACGAGGTATTTATGCAGGGGCGGTGGGCTATCTGGGATTTAACGGCGACATGGATCTGGCCATTGCCATTCGGACAGCCGTTATCAAGGACCAAACCCTGTACGTGCAGGCGGGTGCCGGCATCGTTGCCGACTCTGTGCCGGAAAACGAATGGGCTGAAACCCAGAACAAGGCGCGTGCTGTTGTGCGGGCAGCAGAGCTGATTCAGACGCAACCCGGCGGGAAGGTGGAATAAACATGCTGCTGATGATCGACAACTACGACAGCTTTACCTATAACCTCGTGCA
>NZ_JAAABJ010000083.1 GCF_009904105.1 Elizabethkingia argenteiflava
CTGTTAATCAGAGGGTCGCTGGTTCGAGCCCAGCAGGAGGAGCAATCGGGAAACCCTATCCCACAAAGGGTTTTCCGATTTTTTAAAAAATCTTTGCGAGTTGTCGATTTTAAAAAGTGCTTATAAAAGTGTTTATAAAATGGCAACAAAATTCACCCAAATCATTGTAACTCCTCGTAATTGGAGAACAGGTACTAAATCCGATTTGTTATCTAAAAATTGGATCATCTCTTATTATTTCTATTCTGATATTGCCCCAAAAGGAAAGCAAATACGAATAAAAGGAATGAATAGAGCTAAAACCTTAGAAGAAAAGAGATCCCTAACCCGACAGCTTATTGAAAATGAAAAAAATCTACTCTTGTCAGGATATGACCCTATCTCAAAATCTTTTCCGGAGCTGAATAACGGAGAATTATCTCCGGATACATTTTTTATCGATGCTTTGGAATTAGCATATGAAAAGATAGAAGCTTCGCCTCATCATATAAAACAGGTAAAACACTGTATAGCAAGATTAAAACCTTTTTTCAAG
>NZ_JAAABJ010000009.1 GCF_009904105.1 Elizabethkingia argenteiflava
ATGGGGGAGCGCTCTTTTTGTAATGATTTATCTTCTAATTTTTCAGTTTTTCATACCATTGCTTAAATTCTTTGTATCCAAAAGGGTTCTGGCTGTAATTGCCGGTGATCACCTGTCTGGTGGCTAGGAGTGAGGGCTTAGCGGATAGCTTGTTTTTTTTCCAGTAATAGAGAGCAGAACTAAATTTATAAGGCAAGTGTTCCAATATCTCGGGTTGGCTTACCACATCGATACCAGTGGCTTGGGCTAATTGAGTATAGTTAATCCTCCCTGTTAATTGGATGGCTCCCCTACCGAAATATCTGGCTCCGTCGCCATCTTAGAGATTGCCCAGGCCTTTTTTAAACAGGCGGTCATCATACACCAGATTCGCCAGTTTAGTGGGATTTCTAAGGTAATCACAAGGATTATATCGGGACTTAAAAGCGCTGGGAAAAACTTTTACCAAACGCTCAGCAGAGGTATAATATAGGTTTTCCTTAAAGAC
>NZ_JAAABJ010000084.1 GCF_009904105.1 Elizabethkingia argenteiflava
AATTGCATGCAGTGTGTACTACTGATGAGATTTTTACCGATTTTGATGTAACACAAGATTGTGTACATGATATTCATTATCTCAAAGATATTAAGCAATTGTTTCAAAATTGTACAATATTAGGAGACAAAGCTTATCTGAGTATTGATTATCAAAGAGACTTATTTACTTACAACCAGATTAATATGGAAGTACCTATGGGAAAAAATCAACTTGGATATAAGCCAAAGCCTTATATTTTTAGAAAATCCCGAAAGCCCATCGATACCTTATTTTCGCAATTATGTGATCAGTTTATGATTAGAAGAAACTATGCGAAATACTTTGATGTCTTTAAGAACAGAATATTATCTAAGATAATGTCTATGACTGTTATACAATGCATTAATAAAC
>NZ_JAAABJ010000085.1 GCF_009904105.1 Elizabethkingia argenteiflava
CAATCTTGAACAGCGGTTATTACACTATCGGTAATACTGGAAATCTCTGCAGGAGAAATCTCCATAGCATAAATATCCTGAACATAATCCCCAATAGCTCGATTACTCAATCACATAGCGAACATCTATAAGATAGTACCTTCTAGCTCAGCGGTAATGATTAGCTGGCGTGTGGGCACAATCTTAGGTACAAAAGTACCTAGGCCGACACGACCCGGTACTAAATCAAATGAGAACACACTAAGACTACGCACAGTCTTCTTCGTTTTACCGTTCTTACGGTTAATCTGCACTTAAGTTTATCCTGAGCAAGGTGGTATTCAAGCTCACCGGACATCATAGATTCCAGAAAGTGCTTCACCATGGGAGCCAGAACCCCATCGGTGCC
>NZ_JAAABJ010000086.1 GCF_009904105.1 Elizabethkingia argenteiflava
AAATTCATTTTACTCTCAATTGTTATCAGTATCTCTAATATTTTTTCATAATTTGCGGTAAAGCTGTTCATATTTAATCGTTTGTTAGACTATTAAATTTAGGTATTTAGCTAATAATGAGCAGCTTCCTTTTTTTTCCTAAATGCACCACGGGTTTACCATATATATTCTATATTAATTCATATTTATTATAAAAATAAATAAAACTCCAAAATGCTGACATGTTGATTTTTATATTTATATTAAGAATAAAATAAATATTATATTTTTTTCAATTTATTTATAATTTTCACACCTAAAGACTAAATGTATTCGATAATAACCTATTCAATAAAAAAACTACACTAGCGTGTAGCGTATATATATATTATATTAATATTATACTCATATAATTATTTAAGTAAATATAATAACACTATATTTATCATATAATATTACATAAGAAACAATTAGTTAATTTATTATCAAAACAAACACTCATTATTTTAACAACTTTAAAGCAAGTATGTTTATAAAAAGTAAACTGTTATTTTATATCTCCGCTTTTTTTTTACAGGAATTGTCTCGTATGCCCAAGATATTACGGAGGCAGGCTCCAAAAGGGATATTGATTCTTCTCATGTCAAGACTAAGAATCTGGAAGAAATCTTAATTAAAGCCCCACATAAAAAACAATATGCAGACAAATCGGTTTATACGTTTGATCAATCAGTTCTGAAAAAAGCACGTTATGCAAAAGATCTGCTGAGAAGCTTACCTGAGTTAACCCTCGATCCTATTTCCAGTACCATCTCTAGTACCAAAGGAGCTCAAGTTCTTTTTTTGGTAAACGGGATAGAAGCCAGTGATATGCAACTGCGGAGTATCCGGCCAGAAAATGTTATCCGCGTCGAATATTATGACATCCCGCCTGCACGATGGGCTACAAGGGCAGAGGTCGTGGTAAATATTACAACCAGAAATACGGAAAGTGGTTATGTGTATGGTGTCGACCTTATATCGGCCTTGGATACAGGATATATAGATACCTCTGCCTACGCTGGATACACCAAAGGCTACAACGATTTCGGCTTGGAATACACCCTTCATCTTCGAGATTACGACAGCAAAATTTCCCGTAATAAATATGAATACCCACTACAGGGCTTATCCTATAGTTCTGATGAAAAAATAAAAACCCATACGGGATATGCCAATCAACCCTTCACCTTACGCTATGCCCGTGCGCTCCCCGATGATTATACCTTTCAGGTAAAAACAAATTTTATGCTGTATAATGATTTTGAAAAAAACAATGGCCTGAGCGATTTTATACAAGGCAATACCAAAACTTTGGATGCTAGCCTTCACCGCTCTTCAACCGACTATATTAACCCCAGTATTGATGTATATTTCTCCAAAAATTTAGGTAAGAAAGATGATTTAAGCGTTAATCTGGTAGGTACTCTTTACAATACCCAAATCTATCAGTTGGATAAAGAATGGGTGACAGATACTGATGAAGCTATTTTTAATAATGAAATGCATCTGAAGGCTAGGCAAAATGGTTTTATAAGCGAAGTAGCCCATACCCATAATTTCGGCAGCACAAACTTAAGTTCCGGCTACAGGATTTCCACCAATTCAGTAGCCAATACTCTGGAAAATTTAGAAGGTTATTCCCAATATACGGTAGACTATAGGGAGCAGTATGTATACAGCGAGCTCTCTGGAAAAAATAAAAAATTCATGTACCGCTTGGGGTTGGGACTCTTAAACATCCACAACAAAAGCGCCGAAAACACAGTAAACCAATGGAGTATTACACCCAAGCTTATCCTAAGTTACCCGATCAATCACCGTCAAAATATTCGGTTTACCAGTAAGTATATACCCGTAAGTCCTTCTAGTGATGCACTAAGCAGTAATGTAATCCAATTAGTACCCCATATCGTTAAGCGTGGAAATCCTTATCTGAAACCAGAGCAGACTTGGAGTAATAATCTGATATACTCTTTAAACAACAAGTATCTTGATGTAAACCTCAAGCTCTCCTATACCTATAAAAACAAAGCTATCAATCAACTTTTTGTGGCAGATCCTACAGGCGGCTATGTTCTAACCTACGAAAATGCGCGCAATTACCACCAATACGCCTTAGAGTTAGCTGGTTCGGTAAAGCCTTTTGGAAATGACTATCTCACCATAAAAATCAATATAAAACCCGCTTCGGAAAGTATAAAAACTGGATCCGGGATCGTCTTCCGTAATAAATATATCCAAAACTTTTTTATCATTTCCTCTACATATAAAGCCTTTGGCATAGATTATTATCTAAATTTTCCGGCATTTTCGCTAACGAACAGCTTTTTGGATAAAGATGAAAATGCCAACCATGTGGTGGTGAAATACAGATACAAGCATTGGACTTTTAGCGGCGGCATATATTACATAGGCTCACCCTCAAAATATGCCACCAAAAGCCTAGCGGGAAGTCTGCTGAATTATAATGCCGAAGTCCATATTGACAATAATAAATCGATGTGGGTAGTGGGACTGAGTTACGATTTTGCCAAAGGAAAAAAACTGGAGGTCAAGAAAAAGCTCGACAACCAGACAGCACCAGCGGCAACTTTTTAAGACTGTATATGTTAACAATATAGTGTTCTTTAATGAATTTTTAATTTTAAAATCTTTAAAAAATGAAAAAGTCAAATTTTCAAAAACAAAGCTTTGAAGCTTTAACAAAAAAAATGAACTCCCTTACTTCAACTGAAAAAGGTCAATTAAAAGGAGGCTTTCAACCTATAAGCACTTCTACTCAGCCTGTAAGCGGTAGCAACGGCGTAGGCTGCACGTGCAACACAAAAAAAGGAGTAGGAAAGTAAAATAAACTTTGAAGAAAATAGGCAAAGAGATTAGGAGTAAAATCACCTAATCTCTTTTACTTATATCTCATAATGCACAAGCTATATAGTATTAACAAAAACAGACATTATTAAAAATAATATGGAAAATGTAAAATTTAGCAGATATAATAATTTTGTATTTTACAACGGTTATTACGTTCTGCACAATGGCATTACCAGCAATTTTTTATTGCTGGAAAATGAACTATACAGCATATTAAAAGCTGCCATAGCAGAAGAAGGCTTTATCTATCTTCAGGAAATACATCAGGAATTTTAGGAAGCCCTTTATCAGAGCGGTTTTTTGGTTGATAAAAACAAGGATGAATTGGGATCTCTCTTAAAAGATTTTGATGATGTAACTTATGATGATACGCATTTTGAAGTACATATTAATCCTACTATGAACTGTAATTTCAAATGTTGGTACTGTTATGAGACCCATATTAAAAAATCAAGATTAGAAGAGGCCACCATAAAAAAAATACAACTACTCCTACAACATATCGTTAAAGAATATAAATCCTTAAAGACTTTCCAGCTCAACTGGTTTGGGGGAGAACCACTATTGTATTTCGATTCTACAGTAGCACCGATCTTGGAATATGCTTACAAATTATTTACCGCGCACAATATATCCTACCAAAGTGTGTTTACAAGTAATAGACTCCTGATCAATGAAAAAGTTATTGCTACCTGTAAAAAATATAACGTAACTTCTTTTCAGATTACTTTGGATGGGCATAGAGACCGGCATAATAAAGTACGTTTTGTATCCGAAAAAAGAGGATCATATGATGAAATTGTAAACAATATAAAACTTCTAGTAGAAAACAACATACATGTAAACATAAGAATTAATTGCTCTGCGGAAACCATTGAGGGACTCGAGAAAATAGCGCAAGATTTTATGGATGTTCAAAATGAAAAAAAATTAGCCGATAATATTCTTATCGAGTATATGGATTATTTCCGGGAACAAGGTTTTTTCGTACATTCACTCAACCTAAATACATTTAAAAAAATGTGCTATGCCGATCGGAAAAATATGGTAAACATCAACTATGATGGTAACCTCTTTAAATGTACCGCAAGGGATTACACCCAGGAAAATACAGAAGGCGTTTTAGGTACTGATGGACAGCTTATTTGGAATAGCAAACATGAACAAAGGCTTAACAGTAAATATAAAAATCCACCCTGCCTGGCTTGCAGCTATCTGCCTGTTTGTGGAAGCGGCTGTTCTCAAATCGCTATTGAAAGTAAAGAGGAATATTGTATTTATGACTTTGATGAAACAAAAAAACAGAAAATGTTATTGGATAATTTTTTAGGAAATCTCTCAAATACAGAATTATTAGCAAATTAATGAAATTCCATGCCCAACACGATCAAATGGACTGCGGTCCGGCTTGTCTCGCCATGGTAGCTTCTCATTATGGCAAAGATTTCGGACTGCAATATCTTAGAGACAAAAGCTTTATCACCCGGGAGGGTGTGTCGTTATTGGGCATTAGTGAAGCAGCGGATAAAATAGGCTTTAAAACCATGGCCGCAAAACTAAAATCCGAAAACATTGACGGCGAATTAATGCCCTGTATTCTTCACTGGAATCAAAATCATTTTGTGGTCTTGTATAAAATCAAAAAAAATATACTTACGGGTAAAAATATCTATAAAATAGCCGACCCAGGACACGGGTTTATTTCATTATCTGAAGAAAAATTCAAAAAATCATGGTTATCTGATGGAGAAAAAGGAGTGGCTCTTTTTTTGGAACCCACAGCGGAATTTCACCAGCAAACCCCTCCGAAAGAAGAAAAGCTTTCCTTAAAGTATCTGCTAAAATATTTAACCTCCTACAAAAGACAGATTGCACAAGTGTTTTTTCTATTGCTGGCAGGTACACTTACTACTTTAATCTTTCCTATACTCACTCAAAAACTAATCGATGATGGGGTCAGCAAAAAAGACCTCTCCATGATCTCCTATATTTTATTGGCACAATTGGCATTTTTTCTCGGAAATATTATTTTTGATATTCTCCGGAATTGGATTATGTTAGTGATCGGTACCAAGATTAACATCCAGATTATTTCCGATTTTCTAAAAAAACTATTAAAGTTACCCATCAAGTTTTTTGATACTAAGCTCATGGGAGACTTTAACCAACGCATTCAGGATCATGAGCGTATTGAAAATTTTCTCACTTCACAAAGTCTTTTAACCTTATTCTCAGCCCTTAGCTTTTCTGTATTCTTTGGCATTCTTTGGTATTATGATGTTAAAATATTAGTGGTATATGTTCTTCTAACCTTGGTTTCGGTCACTTGGTCTCTATACTGGATGAGAAAAAGGAAAATACTGGATTATTTTCGTTTTCAACAAAGAAGTCAAAATCAAGAATCTATTTATGAAATCATCAACGGCGTTTCGGAAATGAAACTGAATCAGTTTGAAGATTTTAAACGCCGAGAATGGGAACAAATTCAGCAAAAACTCTTTAAAGTCAACATTCGTATTTTAAAACTGGACCAAATCCAGCTTTCGGGGTTTGAATTTATCAACCAGCTGAAGAATATTCTAGTTACTTTTCTTGCCGCTTCTTTTGTGGTAAAAGAAAATATGACACTGGGTGCACTCCTGAGTGTTTCTTACATTATTGGACAAATGAATACTCCAGTCAACCAGTTAATCTCTTTTTTTAGATCTCTTCAAGATGCGAAATTGAGTTTGGCACGCCTTAATGAAGTCCAAAATCATCCAGAGGAGGAACAGTCCCATCAGCTCCCCCTATTCGGGACCCAAGCTTCAGTAAAAAATGGTATTGAACGGGGTATTTATTTAAAAAATCTATCTTTTCAGTACGAAGGACCTCAGTCTCCCTTCATTTTAAAAAACATCAACCTCTTCATCCCAGAAGGAAAAGTGACCGCTATTGTAGGTGCCAGTGGAAGCGGTAAAACAACATTGATGAAGATGTTGCTAAAATTCTATGAGCCTGTACAAGGGGATATCTTCTTTAACCACCTGAACATAAAAGATATTTCTCCCGAAGACCTTCGCAAAAACTGCGGCGTCGTCATGCAAGACGGGTTTATATTTTCGGATACTATTGAAAGAAATATCGCTACAAGTGACGAGAATATAGATACTGAAAAACTGCAAAAAGCCCTGCATACAGCCAATATCAAACACTTTATAGCAGAACTCCCTTTAGGACTACATACCAAAATCGGTGCTGCCGGAAATGGACTTTCAGGGGGACAAAAACAGCGGATGCTGATCGCCCGCGCGGTATACAAAAATCCGCATTTTATTTTCTTCGATGAAGCTACCTCTGCCTTAGATGCAGAAAACGAAAAAATCATCCACGACCACCTCCAATCCTTTTTCAAAGGAAAAACAGTCATGATTGTAGCCCACAGGCTCTCCACGGTAAAACATGCCGATCAGATTATTGTCCTCAAGCACGGCCAAATTGTAGAACAGGGAAAACACCAGGAGCTGATCCGGCAAAAAGGGGATTATTATCATCTGGTGAAAAACCAATTGGAACTCGGAAACTAAATTTATAACAACTGTAATTATTCTTCAATAGACTTACCAACAATCTACTAAATCTTTGTAATATTCACTTCCTTCTACTTAACTCTAAAACTCCGCACACATTTTCAATCGGAAAAAGAATCTCTACGATCTTACACTTTCAACTATTTGAAAATAAACTGTAAACTTCCCTAAAAATGTATGCATTTAAAGATAGAGTTTTTGCTTTAAAAAACTTTACATTTAAATATGAAAAAAAGTAAGTATTCAGAGAGTCAGGTTTTTGGAATTTTGAAAGAACAGGAACATGGAAAGAGTGTAATAGAAATATGCCGTAATCATAGTATTACACACAAGGTACTTTTTATCGTTGGAAGAGTAAATATTCTGGCATGAAAAGACTTATATCTAGTTGTAATTTAGTGTTTTGCGAAAATTTAAGCACATAGAATATACAAATAAACGCATAGAATATACAATTTCTGATGAAATCAATAAGATCAGACCGTGTGTGATAATTTCTCCGGACGAAATGAATAATGCTTTAAATACAGTAATTATAGCCCCTTTGACGTCTACAATAAAGCCATATCCAATGAGAGTAAACTGCAGG
>NZ_JAAABJ010000087.1 GCF_009904105.1 Elizabethkingia argenteiflava
CTTAACTTCAGAATTTATGAGTATTGATTCAGAGCGGAATTTATTCAGAAAATTACCTTTCAATTTATCCTCTAGGATTGAACGTAGTGTTTACAATCGCACCAAGCGCAACTTGTTTTCTTATGGGGATTCATTAAGAAACAAGATAGCTGCAAAAATATCTGTCAGTGATTATTACATTGTAGATAGCATGCCATTAGAAATATGCAAATTAATCAGAAGTTGCAGAA
>NZ_JAAABJ010000088.1 GCF_009904105.1 Elizabethkingia argenteiflava
CGTTACAACTTGATGATAGAAAACGAAAACATAATCTACGGATTATTTGGAACAGTATTCTTTACCTTGTTAAAACAGGTTGTCAATGGCGTATGCTTCCCCAAGATTTCCCCAAGTGGCAACGGGTCTACTATTATTATAAAAAGTGTGCAGCTATGGGGCAATTCGAACTACTGTTGGAACATTTACGAGGCAAAGTTCGAGTAAAACTAGGACAAAAATCAGGGCCATCGCTTGGTATTATGGACAGCCAGAGTATTCGCTGGGGCAATAACCGGTCATTAAAAGGATTTGATGGCAATAAAAAGATTAAGGGCATAAAACGTCATGTGGTCGTTGATAAAAATGGTTTTTTAATTGCAATCATGGTTACAATGGCTAATATACATGATAGTAAGGCTGTTATTTTACTTATGCGCGGGTTAA
>NZ_JAAABJ010000089.1 GCF_009904105.1 Elizabethkingia argenteiflava
TGGAACTCATCAGCAAAGATAAAATAGAACAATGGATTTTACCTCATTTAAGCAAAGGAAAAAGAGGCTTTTCGACGAGATATGATCTGGTAAAAATAATTCAGCTTATTGTAAAACGCCTGAAAACAGGCTGTCAGTGGCGTGAATTAAGTTTGAAATAATAATTTGGCAAAGAGAAAATCTGCTGGCAAAGCATTTACTATTATTTCAATAAATGGAGCAAAGATGGCTCTTTCAGAAAGGCATGGATAGGTCTTTTGCTTCTTAATAAAAGAAAATTGGATATGTCAAGCGTTCAGTTGGACGGAAGCCACACCCCAAGCCGAATGGGAGGTGAAAAGCTAGGCTATCAGGGTAGAAAAAAGGCAAAAACCACCAACAGCATTTTTCTGTGGATCACCGGGGACAAATGTTGGCAATGGGAAGTCCAAAAAGTGGGCATCATCACGATTGATACCAAATAGAAGGTAGTTTGAAAGAAATTCTGTCCCTTCTAAGCGAAGCAGAAATAGATCATAAAGGATTGTTTCTCAATGCTGAGGCAGGATTTGACAGTGAGAATTTAAGACACATGTTAGAAAAAGAAAAAATAATCGCCAATATTAA
>NZ_JAAABJ010000090.1 GCF_009904105.1 Elizabethkingia argenteiflava
ATGTCACTATTTTGAATTGGATTCGTAGTTTTGGTCAAGAAGTACAATCATTGCAATGTGAATCTAAGGAAATAAAAGTGGTAGAGTTAGATGAAATGCACACTTATATAGGGCGTAAAAAAAACACTGTTGGATCTGGATTGCTGTTGATAGATTTGGAAAAAGATTCATCAATTTCGTTATTGGTGACAGAAGCCATCAAACCGCAGAATAGTTTTGGGAAACAATAAAACAACACAAAATGGAGAAGATCGCAAGTGGTCACTGGAAAAGCAACGAAAGCATTGTTCCTAAAGAGAAGCATCTTCAGACAAAATCAGAAACATTCACCGTAGAAGCTTATAATAGTTTGTTTAGGCATTTTTTAGCAAGAATGAGAAGAAAGTCTAAATGCTATTCTAGAAAAATAGAAATGCTCAGATGAGCGATACTTCTCTTAATGCACCATCGTAATAAAACACTATGTATATTCGATTAGCTATGCCGAAATTCCTTTTTAAAAGAATGTTAAATACATATTTTTATATGTCCTTAATATTTTGTGGATTATCATTAATTCGTTGTACTGCATATAGTAAATACTCGGCTTATAATTCTATTCCAGAAAAAGACCGAATTTCATGTAGATGGTAGCTATTATAGGTATACTAATGAGAAAATGAAAATAACAATGTTATTATTTGGGGGCTTTACATATGCATATGATATAAATCAGTATAAGAAGATGGTGAACGATAAATCAATAAAAAATATGAGGTCATTCGCAACTTCCGATAAAATATTATTTGGATATACAACTTACTATACCGATCCCTATTTATTTGAAAATTTCATTGATATTTATATATGTAGAAAAAAAAATATCCTGATGGTTATTATACTAAAACGCTTGAATGCAATGAAAAGGATAAGGTAACGCTTGTTGTTTCTAAAACTATTACAGAAAAAGATGCCCAGTTTTTAATGGATAATTTTAAATGTATTAAATGATTTTAATTATCTCAAGAGATTTTGAACCAACAACAGATCTTGTTATTGATTGGCTTCTTAAGTGGAGGCTACCTTTTATAAGTATCAATGATGAGCTTTATAATGACGTGTTTGTTGATTTTCAAACTAATAGTTTAAGTATTCAAGGTATTAATGTTAGTAGGTTTAAAGTTGTATGGTTTAGAAAGCACTCTTCCAGTATAGATGAGACAACCAGAAATTATTTGACAAAAAATATCTAAATCATATTCTGCATTTTACAGCTATGAAGCAGCAGCTTTTCGTTAATCCTTTTTTAGTGAATTGAAAAAGAAAAAGACTTAAAGTGGTTGACCAGTCCTTTTTTCTCCACAGAAAATAAATTATTGCAAATGAAAATAGCACAAGAATATGAAATAATGATTCCAGAATCTTTTGTGTTAACTTCAAAAGCAGATCTTATTAATATCATAAAAAATAATAATGGAAAAGAGTTTATAACAAAACCATTTGAAAATTGTCGCTATTTAGTTGTTAACAAGGAGTCAATTATGATGAAGATTACTATAATAAATGGTCACATTGATAGCGTTCCAGATTTTTTCCTCCTGCATTAATACAAAAGCGAATAGATAAAAAATTTGAACTAAGAATTTTATATCTAACGGTTAGGTTTTTCACAACTAGAATGATAGATGAGGGTAAAAATGAAGGACCATGGGAGTGTCACCCGAACTGTGTCAGGTTCTAAATTAATGCTCCTCAAAAGCTGTTTTTTTCCTTGAGAATTCTCTCTCCAAATTTAACATAAAGTTGTGATAATGCTATACCCCAGTTATGGATAGGCATTGTCCATTTTTTACTGATATTCTGTATTACCAGATACATTAGCTTCATCAGTGCCTGTTCTGAAGGAAAAGCACCTTTAGTTTTGGTGATTTTGCGTATCTGGC
>NZ_JAAABJ010000010.1 GCF_009904105.1 Elizabethkingia argenteiflava
GTTTTAGGAAATACAGCCTCAACCGCTTCGGGGAAACCTTTCAGGCCGTCTATGCAGGCAATCATAATATCTTCCACACCGCGTTTCTTCAGATCAGTGAGAACTCCAAGCCAGAATTTGGCCCCTTCATTTTCTGAACTATAAAGCCCAATTAAATCCTTTTTTCCTTCGATATCAACCCCGAGGATATTATAGATCGCACGGGTTTCAACAGCACCATTCACCCTTACCTTGAAAAACATACAATACAGAAATACAAATGGATAGACCGTTTCAAGAGGACGGTTTCTCCATTCTTGAACCTAGGGTAGTACCCTATCGGTAATACGGGATATCTCTGCAGGAGATATCTCGATAGCATTCATTTGCTGAACATAATCCCCCATTGCTCGGGTACTCACTCCCATAGCGTACATCGATAAGATAGTACCTTCCAGCTCATCGGTAATGATTAGCTGGCGTTTGGGCACAATCTTAGGTTCAAAAGTA
>NZ_JAAABJ010000091.1 GCF_009904105.1 Elizabethkingia argenteiflava
ATAACGAAATTGATGAATCTTTTTCCAAATCTATCAACAGCAATCCAGATCCAACCGTGTTTTTTTTACGCCCTATATAAGTGTGCATTTCATCTAACTCTACCACTTTTATTTCCTTAGATTCACACTGCAATGATTGTATTTCTTGACCGAAACTACGAATCCAATTCAAAATAGTGACATTGCTAACGTCTAAAATCCTGCCGATTGATCTAAAG
>NZ_JAAABJ010000092.1 GCF_009904105.1 Elizabethkingia argenteiflava
AAACCCTCTCCCACAAAGGGTTTGCAGGTTTTTTAAATTTACTTTTTTAGCATTGCGGTTTACAAACGTTAATAAAATCGTTAATAAACTAGAGCAATGAAACGCAGCAAAATTTTACTACCAAATGGGTGTTCTTGCAGCACGCCGTCCGTATTTCCCAAAGAATGGAAAACAGCTGGAAAAAAATCAGTTAAATTAATCTGGAAAATTCAATATTATTTTCACGATCCTTTATTCAAAGACAAATACCCTTATGGTCGTCTTACTATTGTAAAGGGAATGAATGAGTATAAAGATCTTGAAGATAGACGAAATGCAACCAAAGTTTTATTGGAAAATGAATTGAGACTTCTGAAAGAAGGGTACAACCCTATTTTAAAGAAAAATATATACGAAGTTCCTAATAAGGCCGGAGAATTATCTCCGGATACATTTTTTATCGATGCTTTGGAATTAGCATATGAAAAGATAGAAGCTTCGCCTCATCATATAAAACAGGTAAAACACTGTATAGCAAGATTAAAACCTTTTTTCAAG
>NZ_JAAABJ010000093.1 GCF_009904105.1 Elizabethkingia argenteiflava
CTAAAAGTCGTTTTTTTTTTTATTTTTTTGAGAAGTGTAGAAAAAAATTAAAAAAATTTTTTGCGGTTTGTAACAGAATTTTTTAGAAGTTAAGAAAGCTTTAAGATAGGTTTTGACAAAAAGTAGTTTAAATTTACACAAAAGGACACAATCATAATGACATCGATAAAAAATACCAAATATACCAATAAAGTCTAAAGCTAAATAGAATCTCCATACTAAATAAAAGATATATTCTTTAGAGCTAGGAGTTTTAAAGCTCGTCACTTCGCATCCCTGCGTGTTTATGCCGCTCATCACATGTTGTATAAGGCTGTCCTTACCTGCGGCATCCATAGCTTGTATAACGATTAAAAGGGATTGACTACCATCTGCATATAATTTTTCTTGTAGCTGATAAAGCTTTGC
>NZ_JAAABJ010000094.1 GCF_009904105.1 Elizabethkingia argenteiflava
AAGGTAATAGCAGAGATCATTAACAAATATATTATTGAAATTTTTAGAAAAAAAATTTTTGTAATTAATATTTTTTTTCTATTTTTGCACTCACAAACGATAACAAGTTAACCAAGGGAATCGCATTAGATATTTGAGAAGGATTAGAAAAGAGCAGTATTGCTAATTAATAGTATCGGAAAAGGAATAATACAGGTTAGGTTTTATATTTAAAGTTTATGAATAAGCTTTAAGATATATTGATAAGAGAGTGTTGCTTGAAAAAAAACTTTAAAAAAGTTTTGATAATTCGAAAAAAGTTTTTGTCGTTGAAATCGCAAAAGCGGAACAACGACAGAGAGTTTTAGTGGGAAGCGCACAGGGGATAAGCTCATAGGCATAGAG
>NZ_JAAABJ010000095.1 GCF_009904105.1 Elizabethkingia argenteiflava
TCTATCAACAGCAATCCAGATCCAACAGTGTTTTTTTTACGCCCTATATAAGTGTGCATTTCATCTAACTCTACCACTTTTATTTCCTTAGATTCACATTGCAATGATTGTACTTCTTGACCAAAAATACGAATCCAATTCAAAATAGTGACATTGCTAACGTCTAAAATCCTGCCGATTGATCTAAAGCCCAAGCCTTCAAGATAAAGTTGAATCGCTTTTTTTTGATTGTTTTTGAATATTCACCCACTCTTTATATACCGTAAAATTAAATCCACAATTTTTACATTTGTATCTTTGAAGA
>NZ_JAAABJ010000096.1 GCF_009904105.1 Elizabethkingia argenteiflava
ACACCCCAAGCCTAATGGGAGGTGAAAAGCTAGGCTATCAGGGTAGAAAAAAGGCAAAAACCACCAACAGCATTTTTCTGTGTGATAACCAGGGACAAATGTTGGCAATGGGAAGTCCAAAAAGTGGCCATCATCATGATTTATACCAAATAGAAGGTAGTTTGAAAGAAATCCTGTCACTTCTAATCGAAGCAGAAATAGATCATAAAGGATTGTTTCTGAATGCTGATACAGGATTTGACAGTGAAAATTTAAGACACATGTTAGAAAAAGAAGCAATAATTGCCAATATTAAAACCAATCTCAGGAATAATAAAACAGCGAAGAATTATATAAACGAAGGTTTAAAATAGAGAAAGCAAATGCTTGGTTAGATAGTTTCAAAGCATTATTAATACGATTTGAAACTTCTGTAATAACATGGTATTCTTTGCATTATATTGCTTTTGTTATTTTATCTCTCAGAAAACTATAAG
>NZ_JAAABJ010000097.1 GCF_009904105.1 Elizabethkingia argenteiflava
ATAATATTCTGTTCTTAAAGCCATCAAAGGATTTCGCATAGTTTCTTCTAATCATAAACTGATCACATAATTGCGAAAATAAGGTTTCGATGGGCTTTCGGGATTTTCTAAAAATATAAGGCTGCGGATTATATCCATGTTGATTTTTTCGCATAGGTACTTCCATATTAATCTGGTTGTAAGTAAATAAGTCTCTTTGATAATCAATACTCAGATAA
>NZ_JAAABJ010000098.1 GCF_009904105.1 Elizabethkingia argenteiflava
GACCAAATTATCTGCTATAAAATTATAAATCAATAAAATTTAAACAGGCTCTTATATGTTCATAATTATTATAGAAGTTGTTTAAACTTATTTACACAAAAAGAGTTCCGAGAAAAATAGCAAATTTGAATTGCAAATCAAATAAATAATAATCTGTAACTCATCAGCAAAGATAAAATAGAACAATGGATTTCACCTCATTTAAGCAAAGGAAAAAGAGGCTTTTCGACGAGATATGATCTGGTAAAAATAATTAAGCTTATTGTAAAACGCCTGAAAACGGGCTGTCAGTGGCTTGAATTAAGTTAGAAAGAATAATTTGTCAAAGAGAAAATCTGCTGGCATAGCATTTACTATTATTTCAATATATGGAGCAAAGATGGCTCTTTCAGAAAGGCATGGGTAGGTCTTTTGATTTTTAATATAAGAATTTTGGAGATGTCAAGCGTTCTGTTGTAGGGCTGCCACTCCTCAAGCAGAATGGGAGGTGATAAGCTAGGCTATCAGGGTAGAAAAAAGGCAAA
>NZ_JAAABJ010000099.1 GCF_009904105.1 Elizabethkingia argenteiflava
AGCACTGTCTGGAATATATGATGTCCTGTGAGATTGAATACCACCTTGCTCAGGATAAACTTAAGAGCAGATTAACCGTAAGAACGGTAAAAAGAATAAGACTGTGCGTAGTCTAAGTGATGGCTCATTTGAGTTAGAAACTGGTCGTGACCGCCTGGGTACTTTTGAACCTAAGAATGTTCCCAAACGCCAGCTAATCATTACCGATGATCTGGAAGGTACTATCTTATCGATTTACGCTTTGGGTTTGTGTAACCGAGCTATGGGGGTTTATGTTCAGGAAATGTATGATATGGAGATTTCTCATGCAGAGATATCCCGTATTTCCTATAGTGTACTACCCGAGGTTCAAGAATGGAGAAACCGTCATCTAGAAACCGTCTATCCATTAGTATTTCTGTATTGTATGATTTTCAAGGTAAGAGTGAATTCTTCTGTTGAAACAAGTGCGATATATAATATCATCGGGGTTGATATCTCATGAAAAAAGGATGTACTTGGGAGATAT
>NZ_JAAABJ010000100.1 GCF_009904105.1 Elizabethkingia argenteiflava
ACAAGTTGGTTGTCCTATTAAAACAATGAAAGAACGCATACTGGAAAACATTGTTATGGTAAAACACCGATGCAGACGTTTTTGGATAGTAAACCTATTGCAAAAGAGAAATTATTGGAAACTCTTGGAGTGGAACAAAAAATCCTTACTTCTCGAAGTAAGGATAATATTGAATAACTGATAATTATTTTAACACTTAACGTCAGATTAAGTCGTGGCTATTACAATTTATATAATCCGTAATTTTTAGTGAACGATATCTCAAAAAATTTCAATTAGTGGTTTTCATTTTTGCCCTTATCTTTTTATATAATTTTTTATGTTAATAAAAAGTTGACGTTCAAAAAAAATAAATACCAAATATAAGAGAAACAAATTATTCCCATAAATAATATTCCATTTCAATAAGTAATAAGAAATATATGATACTACAATTCCTGAACATACATAAATAATACAAGCCTTTATTTCATATTGTATTGGATAAGAGGCTGTTTAAATTTGTGTAGAAAATTTTGTTAGGAAGGTTTTCAGAAGTTGGATATTTGGAAAAAAAGGAATGAAATACCCAACTGATCTAACTGAAAACCAATGGCAATATATAAAGAAAA
>NZ_JAAABJ010000101.1 GCF_009904105.1 Elizabethkingia argenteiflava
ATTTACCATTGAGAAGACTCTCCAGAATGTCTGATTTGTCTGTAGCTTCTACTGTAATTTTGATAATCGCATTGGAAGGATCCGAAGCTACACGCCCCGATACGTCTACTGCACGATCTACACTGTAATGTAGTTTTAAAACTTTTTGAGCGTCTCCTCCGTTGAATTTCAACACCGCTCTTGCATTGTTTGCTGCCATCATTTAATGTTTTTGACTGTTTGTTATGGTTTTATAATGCCCAAAATTATATACCCCTTATCGCTTCTCCTAATCATTAGTAAACAAATTCAAAAAGTGTAGTAAAACTACTACACCTATATGCGTTTTTTAATACAGTTTGGCAAAAATCGGGACTTTTATGATGTTTTTGCTGCTTATGGATGAGAACAGATGTTATTTTTCCGATTCATAAACCACGGATTCCTGCTTTGATAAACCGGATAATTTTGCTTAAAATACCTGCTATCCGTTGTGCATTTAGGCATTAGAAAAGAAAAAAGATGGTTCATTTTTTTTAACCATCTATCTGATTGATTATTAGTAATTAAATATACAAAATAATCTCATTCAAAATTACAAGCTTATTTTAAAAGGATTAACAAATATCTGTAAACATATCGCTACAACCAGTAAAATTAGGGTTCATAAATTGTATGATCTGGAGTTGGTAGCACTGAATATAGGTTAATGAATTCTGGATTACGGATTTAGGGAACTGATTTGTAAGCGAATGGATAAGGTGTTTACTATGGGGTTAACTTACAATATCAGGTGTTTAAGAGAATAAAAAGGTATTCTGCAAAAAGAAGAGGCTGTCGAAGTCGGATTGGAGAGAGTTGCCATTATTCTAACATTGAAGACGGATAAAGAGAGGCTTTGGTAGAATTATTGTACAAGTTCGCCAGGTTCTACGGTATTACTAGCAACCAAATCGTACAATGTACAGGACGATAAAAATGGCATCTTGCATTCGTTTGATTTTTCACCAGCAAAGGGAGAGTCACCCGAACTGTGTCAGGTTCTAAATTAATGCTCCTCAAAAGCTGTTTTTTTCCTTGAGAATTCTCTCTCCAAATTTAACATAAAGTTGTGATAATGCCATACCCCAGTTATGGATAGGCATTG
>NZ_JAAABJ010000102.1 GCF_009904105.1 Elizabethkingia argenteiflava
CATTTGGTAGTAAAATTTTGCTGCGTTTCATTGCTCTAGTTTATTAACGATTTTATTAACGTTTGTAAACCGCAATGCTAAAAAAGTAAATTTAAAAAACCTGCAAACCCTTTGTGGGAGAGGGTTTGCGAGGGTTTTTTTAGAGTGGCCCCACTTGGGCTCGAACCAAGGACTTGCTGATTATGAGTCAGCTACTCTAACCAACTGAGTTATAGGGCCTAAAATCAAAAGTTATTTATATACCTTTGTTTTTATCGGTGTGCAAATTTAATAAAATTATATGAAATACAAAAAAAATAAAGCTTTTTTTAGAAAAAATATCTTCCCATGTCCTTGGATTTAAATTTTACAAATATAATATGCTTATTTTCAGTATTCTAAAATATAACAAGGATTGCTTTGTTTTTTTAATGATAGTAGGTTCTCCGTAAAATAAACTAATAAAAAAGAACAAGAAAAAAATTAAAACAAAAATCTTAAATTTGCAATATTATGGAGAGTAACAGACAAAGAAAAATAGGACAACTAATACAAGAAGATCTAGCAGAGTTTTTTCGCCAGCAAGCTGCGAATGCAGGCCGGGGTCTGTTGATTACGGTTTCAGGTGTTCGAGTGAGTGCAGACTTAGGTATAGCTAAGGTATATTTAAGTATCTTCCCTCCAGAGTTGAGAAAAGGGGTGATGAAAGAGGTAGAAGAGAATAAAACTGTTTACCGCAACTTTATAGGACAGAAAATGGCAAAGCAAGTGCGGGTAATACCTCAGTTAAATTTTTATTTAGATACTACATTGGATGATGCAGAAAGGGTGGAGAAAGAATTAAAAGGAGAGGGAGATAATCCTATTTTATAAAAGTTGAAATCGACCCCATTTTATATTGCACAGCGCTATCTGATTTCTAAAAAAGGAAGTCAGACAGTAAGTTTTATCACCGGTTTAGCTGCTTTTGCAATGATGGTAGCAGTAGCGGCCATGTTTATTATCGTGTCAGTTTTCTCAGCTCTTATAGATCTTAATAAAAAGATGATATCGGATATTCATGCCGATCTAACTTTATCTTCTAAGAAAGGAAAAAGTATTCAGGATGTAGCCAAAGTAACCAAAATTTTAAGCCAAGAGCCTGAAATTGCTCATTTTTCAAAAGTTATTGAAGAAAAAGCTTATATCCATTACAAAGGAGTGGGAGAAATTATATACCTAAGAGGAGTAGACTCTGCCTATACTCAGGTAAATCCTATAGACAAGAATGTTTTTTTTGGGAAATATCCTTCTTTTAAATATTCCAATGAAGTAGTAATGGAGAGTCAGTTAAGCGACAGATTGGGGGTTCCCGTGAACTCTGATAGCGATTACGCCCAGATATTAATGCCGCGCCCTGGCGTAGGTTTTATTAGCAAACAGGAAGATATTTTCAATAAAAAAGATTTCTATGTAACGGGTGTTTTTTCTAGCCAAGGGCCGTTGGCCAATTATATAGTGGCGCCTTTAGAGCTTACAGCTCAACTTTTGCAGCTTCCCAGAAATACGGCTTATAGTATTGTGATGAAGCTCAAGAATCCGGAGAAGGCCAATGAGGTCAGAAAAAGCCTTTCTGAACGTTTAGGAACAGGGATTATACTAAAAACGAAAGAAGAGGAAAATGCTGCTTTTTGGAAAATGATTAATACTGAGAAATTAATGATTTATCTTATTTTTGGCTTGGTAATTTTGATTACCACTTTTAATCTTGCGGGAGCGGTTATCATTATTCAGTTGGATAAAAAAGAGCAGGCAAAAGCCCTTATTTCAATGGGGATGACTTTGTCTAAACTAAGAAATATTTATTTTAATACGGGCTTATTGATCGTGATCTTTGGGGTATTATCTGGACTTTTTGTAGGGACTGTGATTTGTTATTTACAGTTGCAGTTAGGTTTATTTAAGGCTACTGACGTGCTTCCTTTTCCTGTAAAAATAGAATGGCAAAACTATTTTATTGTTGCGGCAATAGCATTTTTATTTGGAGGCATTGTCTCTTGGTTTTTTTCGCGGGGAAATCAAGCTCAAATTAAAAATTAATCTTTAAATATTGCGGGTGTTTTTCTAACTTTGAAGCATGGAAAAACACCTTGAATTAGGATTAATCGGTAAAAATATTAGCTATTCTTTTTCGCAAAGATATTTTGAAGATAAATTTAAAAAACTGGAGCTTTCGTCCTATACTTATACTTTATTCGACTTAGACTGTATTGATCAGGTGGATTTACTTTTTAAAAATCCCCATTTGAAAGGCTTTAACGTAACGATTCCCTATAAACAACAGATCATTCCACTTTTGGATGAATTGAGCCCAGAAGCCTCCAAAATTGGGGCTGTAAATACGGTTAAAATTCTTTCTAGTGGTAAGAAAAAAGGTTTTAATACGGATGTTTTTGGCTTTGAAAAAACCTTACTGGCACATAAAACGCAGGGACATAACGCGGCCCTTATATTGGGGGATGGAGGGGCTGCTAAGGCTGTTAAATATATATTGGATCAACATCACATCCCACATACAACAGTATCAAGAAAGGGGGCTTTAAATTTTGATAACCTCAAATCTGCTACTGTCTCTGCACATCCTTTAATCATCCAGACCACGCCTGTAGGGACTTTTCCTCATGTTCAAGACTGTATTGAATTTCCTTTTGAGGGACTTTCTCAGCAACACCTTATTATTGATCTTATCTACAATCCCCATTATACAAAATTCATTAAAAAAGCCGCCGAAAAGGGGTCGAAAACAGTAAATGGTTATTATATGCTTGAACAGCAGGCAGAAAAAGCATGGGAAATTTGGAATTTAGAATAAAAATACAATATATTTATAGCGATTAAAGGTAATGTTAGCAATTGCGCATTTTTAAATAAACTCGTTATGGCTTCAATAGACAATAAACAGGATGAAAAATTAAAAGAAAATCAACAGGACGCACATTCCTCACAGCAGCATCCTGTTATCCATCATACTTTTTTCGACGGAGATCGGGAGGTAGATGAAGATCAAGATTTGCATAGTGAGGATTATACGCATTTTTCTATGGAAGACATTACCAAGAAAGCAGAAAAAATTGTTAATTCTACTCAGGCAGGTGCTATGAGTAAAGAGTTTTATGCGTTGCGTGATGCGTTTAACAGCGCATGGGATGACGAAGTAAAAGATAAAAAGCAAGCCTATATAGCTGATGGGGGCGATGAGGAGAGTTTTGATTATCAATCACCTTTGCGTTCAAAATTCAATGCTTTAATAAATATTTTCAAAGAAAAACAAGAAGATTATCACAAAGGGATAGAAAAAGAAAATGCAGAAAATTTATCCCATAGGCGATCTATTATTGAAAAGCTAAAAAATCTGTATACCAATACAGAACCTGGAACCAACCTTTTTAAAGCTATTCGGGAAGTTAAAGAAGAATGGCAGCAAGCGGGGCAAGTTGCCAAATCTGAATTTAAAACGCTTAATAATGACTATTTCCATCATCTCAATCAGTTTTATCAGATGTTGGATCTTAATAAAGAATATAGGGAGCAAGAATATGCGCATAATTTAGAGAAAAGAAAACACATCATAGCGCGTGCAAAAGAGCTTATTGAAGAGCCTGTAGTACAAAAGGCGCTCAATGAATTGCAGTATCTTCATAAATTATGGAAAGAAGAAGCGGAGCCTGTAGCCGAAGAATTCCGAGACAGCACATGGGAAGAGTTTAAAGAGATCTCTAATCTTATCCACCAGAGAAAAGCAGAGCTTTTTGCACAGATTGAAATTGAACAAAAAGTGAATCTCGATAAAAAAAATGAAATTATCGACCAGCTTAAAAAACTATCTATACCTGAAAAAGAAGCCTCACACTCTTATTGGCAGGAAGCTATAAAGAAAGTGGAAGAACTGAGGAATAGTTTTATATCTTTGGGGAGTGTCCCTAAGAAACTTTCCAATCAGAATTGGACAGATTTTAAAGAAGCATTACGCGGATTTAATGCCTCTAAAAATAATTTTTATAAAGGTTTAAAGAAAAATCAGCAAGAGAATCTTGAGCGGAAAATACAATTGATTCAGATCGCAAAAGATAATCAGAATTCTGAAGACTGGGATGTAGCAGTACCATTATTTAAAAGGCTTCAAGAAGATTGGAAGACCATAGGTCATGTACCTCGTAGCCAATCCAATCGGATTTGGGATGAATTTAGGGAGGTTTGTAATTACTTTTTTTCTAAATTCAGGGAAAAAGGAGATGCTTCCACCGACGATTGGAGGGTAAATTATAAAAGAAAAAAAGAACTTCTAGAACGTCTTAAAGATATCGAAGAGGGAGAGAATAGTACAGAGGATATCAACCTGATTAAAAATGAATGGAATTCTATAGGTAAAGTTCCTAGAGATAAGATCAGTATTAATACAGAATTCAATCAGGTGCTCAAAAGTAAGATGAGGCTAAATAAGATGAAAGATTATCAACTTTCGGATGGCAATCTATCAGAGACACAACTTACAGATAAAGCTCGGAAAATTAAAAATCAGATTGCAGACTCTGAAGCGGAAATCTCCAAACTCGAAAATAACCTCGCATTCTTTACCAATCCTACCCGAGAAAATCCTCTTTTAAAAGCTACGTATCAAAGTTTAGATACCAAGAAAGAGGAACTGGAAGGATTAAAGTCCAAGCTACATCAGATGATTGCAGATCATGACAACCCAAAGGCTGAAGCCTCCGATCAGGAAGGGGAGGAGTTGATAGAAGAATAGAGAATAACGTACACATAAAATCTTTCCAACATTGATGTTTTTGTCGATGTTGGATTTTTACATATGCAACAAGAACATTACACTTATATGCAGCGTGCTATACAGTTGGCATGTAAATCTTTGGGAAATACTTATCCCAACCCCTTGGTGGGGAGCGTTATCGTTTCACAGGGTCGTATTATAGGAGAGGGCTGGCATCATAAAGCTGGGGAGCCGCATGCTGAAATCAATGCTATGAATAGTGTTCAGGATAAAGAAAAGCTTACCACTAGTACCTTATATGTTACTTTAGAGCCTTGTGCTCACTATGGTAAAACACCACCTTGTGCAGAGAAAATTATAGAATGGGGTATTCCAAAAGTCGTTATAGGAAGTATGGACCCTCACGAAAAGGTAAATGGAAAGGGAAAGGCCCTATTAGAAAAAGCGGGTGTTGAGGTAATCACAGGAGTTCTGCATCAGCAATGTGAAGATCTTAACAAGCGCTTTTTTACTTTCCATCGTAAACAACGACCTTACATTATCTTGAAGTGGGCTCAATCTGCAGATGGCTTTATGGATAAAGACTTACGTCCTTATAAAATCAGCAATAATTTGTCTCTTCAAAAAAGTCATCAATTGCGTGCAGACGAGCATGCAATTTTAGTGGGCACTCAAACCGTTTTAAATGATAATCCAGATCTCACGGTAAGAGAAGTAAAAGGTAATAATCCCATACGTATCATTTTGGATAGAAAACTTTGTATTCCCAGCAACTACAAGGTATTAAATAAAGAAGCAACTACCCTAATTATAAACGAAAAAGAGCAAAAATCAGAAGCAAATTTACATTGGATAAGCCTTGGTTTTGATCAGAATTTATTAACCCCTTTACTTGATATTTTATACAGAAAGCAAATACAATCGGTTATTGTAGAAGGCGGAGCTTATACCCTACATCAATTTATAAAACAACAACTTTGGGATGAAGCTTGGGTTTTTACGGCCGAAAATTTACACCTGAATCATGGTACAAAATCACCCAGACTCACACATAGAGAATTTAGTATAGAACAATTGAGAGATAACCAGTTAAAGATTTATAAAAATATATAATTTTGGAATCTAGTTACAGTTATAATACCATTGATGGACCCATATTAGATGTAATCCTTAAAGAAAAGGGGAGTAAATTTATTTCCTATGCTTATCCCGTATTGGATGAAGAGCAGTTAAAACAAAGACTTGAGGAAATTAAATCATTGCATCCTAAGGCCACTCATCATTGTTATGCTTTTCGTTTAGGTCTCAAAGGTGAAAATTATCGAGCCAATGACGACGGAGAACCTTCCGGAAGCGCCGGATTACCTATTTACAATCAATTGTTGAGACACAATATTACCAATGTATTATTGATTGTCGTCCGCTATTATGGAGGAACTAAACTGGGGGTAGGTGGTCTGGTGAAGGTTTATAAGGAATCGGCTAAACAAATTCTCGACTATGCTCAGATCGTGACTAAGGAACTAGAAAAAACATTGATTTTAGAGTTCGATTTTGGTTATCAGAATCAGATTTTTACCCTACTCAATAAGTTTAATGCAAAGGTGGTGGATTTTCATTCAACTACTTATGGTCGGATAAAAGCTTTGGTAAGGCTAAAAGTCGAAAATGAAATGATGCAGGCTTTGGGGGGTATGCTCAAGAACAGGTAATTAATATTTATAATCGATATAAGAGGTATTATAAAGATATATATTGTACTTAGATCCTGTTTAAATTTTGTTCAATAAATGTTTTATAGCGGCCACTTTAACCATTTCTTCTGCATTTTCGATTAGCAGTTCATAAATTCGGCATAATCTTCGATCGTTATCAAACCAAGCAAATGTTCTTTCAATAATCCATCTTTTATGGATAGGCTGAAAATTCTTTTTTTGCTTATCAGGCCTTAAAATAACCTGAATAATGTATCCAAACCCCTTTTTTACCAGATCTACTATTTCCCCACGATAACCACCATCAGCTAGAATAACTTTAATGCCACAAAGCATTTCTTTTAACCCGCGCATAAGTAAAATAACA
>NZ_JAAABJ010000011.1 GCF_009904105.1 Elizabethkingia argenteiflava
ACGATTTATACCAAATAGAAGCTAGTTTGAAAGAAATTCTGTCCCTTCTAAGCGAAGTAGAAATAGATCATAAAGAATTGTTTCTGAATGCTGATGCAGGATTTGACAGTGAGAATTTAAGACAAATGTTAGAAAAAGAAAAAATAATCGCCAATATTAAAACCCATCTCAGGAATAATAAAACAGCCAAGAATTATTATTGTTTTGATGAAGAATTATATAAACGAAGGTTCAATATAGAGAAAGCAAATG
>NZ_JAAABJ010000103.1 GCF_009904105.1 Elizabethkingia argenteiflava
TGTGTACTACTGATGGGATTTTTACCGATTTTGATGTAACACAAGCTTCTGTACAGGATATTCATTATCTAAAAGATATTAAGCACTTGTTTCAAAATTGTACAATATTAGGAGACAAAGGTGATCTAAGTATTGATTATCAAAGAGACTTATTTACTTACAACCAGATTAATATGGAAGTACCTATGCGAAAAAATCAACATGGATATAAGCCGCAGCCTTATATTTTTAGAAAATCCCGAAAGCGCATCGAAA
>NZ_JAAABJ010000104.1 GCF_009904105.1 Elizabethkingia argenteiflava
ACTTATGCAAAAAATAATCTAGCATTATGTCTTTTATATACATCATTCGATAACAGGTGATTAAAAACAAGAAAAAAATACTATATTGGAAACAAAAAAAACTATTAAGAGGCTGTATAAATTTGTGTAGAAAATTTTGTTAGGAAGGTTTTCAGAAGTTGGATATTTGGAAAAAAAGGAATTAAATACCCAACTGATCTAACTGAAAACCAATGTCAAATATATAAAGAAAACGCTGAATCTGAAATATAGAAAGCGAAAACATCATTTGATCATGATTTGGAATGAGTTAATGTATCTGATAAAAACAGGCTGTCAATGGCGAA
>NZ_JAAABJ010000105.1 GCF_009904105.1 Elizabethkingia argenteiflava
AAAGAACATTTGCTTGGTTTGATAACGATCGAAGACTATGCCGAATTTATGAACTGCTAATCGAAAATGCAGAAGAAATGGTTAAAGTGGCCGCTATAAAACATTTATTGAACAAAATTTAAACAGACTCTTAATACCGAGAATAATTTTCTTGCCTTTATTTGATGTCATTATCAAGCCCACTTTATTGCCAAACTCATATTGTTTATGGGCTTTCCCTTTTGCAATACATCGGGTGCAAGGTTTGTGAAGACTG
>NZ_JAAABJ010000106.1 GCF_009904105.1 Elizabethkingia argenteiflava
GACGAGATATGATAGGATAAAAATAATTCAACTTATTGTAAAACGCCTGAAAACAGTCTGTCAGCGGCGTGAATTTAGTTTGAAAGAATACTTTGTCTAAGAGAAAATCTGCTGTCAAATCTTTTACTATTATTTCAATAATTGGAGCAAAGATGTCTCTTTCAGAAAGGCATGGATATGTCTTTCTCTCCTTATTATTAGATATTTGGAGATGTCATATGTTCAGTTGGACGGCATCCACACCCCAATCCGAATGGGAGTTGAAAAGCTATGCTTTCTTGCTTTATATATGGCAAAAACCAGCTACAGC
>NZ_JAAABJ010000107.1 GCF_009904105.1 Elizabethkingia argenteiflava
GGAGTGTCACCCGAACTGTGTCAGGTTCTAAATTAATGCTCCTCAAAAGCTGTTTTTTTCCTTGAGAATTCTCTCTCCAAATTTAACATAAAGTTGTGATAATGCCATACCCCAGTTATGGATAGGCATTGTCCATTTTTTACTGATATTCTGTATTACCAGATACATTAGCTTCATCAGTGCCTGTTCTGAAGGAAAAGCACCTTTA
>NZ_JAAABJ010000108.1 GCF_009904105.1 Elizabethkingia argenteiflava
ATAAAGATGAGAATTTCATTTATTCACAACACTTGAAAAAGTTTAAATCCTATAACCGGCTTAAACTTCTATTAAAAACAAAAAAAATGTCAAGTTGATGAATATGCTATAAGTTAATTGATTTTATTGATATGTGTGATTTTATATTTAGAATATATTTTTTTGGATTACTTTTTGCTATGTGCACTAAGCCTTCTTTAAATAAGGTATTTAAGGGAAAAATTGGAATAGATATTATTCATTTGAAATAGTAAAAAACACAAAGTAAGAAAGAGAAATTTATTACGATTTCTTAAAAAAGAAAATTATTTAAAACTTACTCAGTAAGTTGATTTTGAAATAC
>NZ_JAAABJ010000109.1 GCF_009904105.1 Elizabethkingia argenteiflava
AGAGATTTAACCAATTGTCCAGCCAGGATTTGCAGGTCAGGGGATATTTTTTTGCCCACTTTTCTTCAAAGGCAAGCAGCCTTTGATATCCCTGCTCTTCATTATTAGCCTTGTAGATTGGCTTCATATCCTCCATAACCGCTTTTTTATCCCTGTCAGGAACATAGCGCATGGAGCAGCGGATTTGATGAACCACGCAAATTGGCCCCTTCATTTTCTGAACTATAAAGCCCAAGTACATCTTTTTTCCTTCGATATCAACCCCGAGGATATTATAGATCGCACGGGTGTCTACAGCACCATTCACCCTTACCTTGAAAAACATACAATCCAGAAATATAAATGGATAGACGGTTTCAAGAGGACGGTTTCTACATTCTTGAACCGCGGGTAGTACACTATCGGTAATACGGGATATCTCTGCAGGAGAAATCTCCATAGCATACATTTCCTGAACATAATCCCCCATTGCTCGGGTACTCACTCCCATAGCGTACATCG
>NZ_JAAABJ010000012.1 GCF_009904105.1 Elizabethkingia argenteiflava
GGAAAGTTCTTTGGCAGCATACGCCATTGACAGCCTGTTTTTATCAGATACATTAACGCATTCCAAATCAGGATCAAAGGATGTTTTCGCTTTCTATCTTTCAGATTCAGCGTTTTCTTTATATATTTGCCATTGGTTTTCAGTTAGATCAGTTGGGTATTTCATTCCTTTTTTTCCAAATATCCAACTTCTGAAAACCTTCCTAACAAAATTTTCTACACAAATTTAAACAGCCTCTTAAATTTTGAAGATATTCTAAAAACAAATTACACTAAAATTTCATCGGTTTCTAATAACATCCCACAATCTTTTCAGCAATATTATGACTCACGATTGATTAGGCTTTCTTTATCTTACAACTTTGGAAATACTAAAATATCTGTAAAAAAGAAAAATGTGGGAAACAATTGTAGGCTTCCCTTTTTTAGTACGATTTAAAATTAGACAATTTTTCATATTGTACCCAATTTATTTTCTGTTAATTTATAACAGCAAGTTTCTGTTTTTCCTTTTCTCTGTATTTCACAGGAGAC
>NZ_JAAABJ010000110.1 GCF_009904105.1 Elizabethkingia argenteiflava
AAAAAAGCTAGACAAATCATCGCAAATCAAAATTGGCTGAAATCCTCCAGTAAAGGAAGCATAAATGTTTCTGTTACTAAGTTCTGATTTCACAAAAATAATACTGCCGTTTTTACTACCTATGGGAATCCATGTTCTCTTCATGTGTACTTTAACTGTTACAGATTTTAAATATGCTTTTGTCTAAATTTTAAAGCTGACTCCATCATTAAGTTCTCCTTTCTCAAACAGAATGTTAAATTCTTCTATCGGATCAATCTGATCAAATTCTAAAATATTTTCAACTGATGTTAGTAATTCAATATGTACAAAAACATTCAGACCTTCAAATTCTTGTAGACCAGATCTTCCTCCAGCAACATAAAATTTAATTGAATA
>NZ_JAAABJ010000111.1 GCF_009904105.1 Elizabethkingia argenteiflava
AAACAATCCTTTATGATCTATTTCTGCTTCGCTTAAATGAGGTAAAATCCATCTTTCTATTTTATTTTTGCTGATGAGTTCCAGATTATTAGTTATTTGATTTGCAATACAAATTTGCTAATTTTCTCGGAACTCTTTTTGTTTAATTAAGTTTAAACAACTTCATAGTTTAGTTTCATTAAAAACATAGACAACTTTATCAAAAAAATACATGCAAATTCAGGACTATTTTTTTATCCAGTTATGAGTGTATTAATTTTTAAATTTAAAAATAGGGATCAATAAATCTCAATATTTACAGGAGTAAGTACCACCAAGGTACTTCAAAAGGACTAAGAGGCTAAAAAAATATACAGATACGTAGTAAAATGTAATTTAGGATTTCTCTTTTTATTACTTTAGGCGTCAATATGCACAGGTATGAGTATCTGTATCCAAAATGCCTGTCGTATATAAAGTGGAGTAAAGGTTTTTATTTTACATGAAAAATTGTTTAAAAAGAAGCACAATTACCTGTTAGATAATCTTAAAATTAGTTTTATCTTTGTGTGTTAGATGAATGAGCTTTTAGAAAAAGGCAATAGGGCCTTTCTATATTAATAAAAGCATTCTTTAAAGGTTTAACTTTAAATAATTGAAAATGGCAGCAACACATTCTAATATGTTAGATTTAGGAACCAAAGCATCTTATTTTGAACTTGAAAACCCTCTGAATGAAAGATTAGAGAGTCTTCAGGAATTAAAAGGAGAAAAGGGAACATTGATAGTATTTATGTGTAATCATTGCCCATTTGTACACCATGTAATTGATAAGCTCGTAGAGCTTCATGAAGATTATAGAGAAAAAGGAATTCAGTTTATAGGCATTAATTCAAATGATATAGAGCGGTATCCCGCTGATGCTCCGGATAAAATGTTGGATTTTATAAAAGAAAAAAATATAAGCTTTCCTTATTTGTATGATGAAAGCCAGGCTATAGCAAAAGCGTATCGAGCAGCCTGTACCCCTGATTTTTATTTTTTTGATGAAAAATTAGATTTAATCTACAGGGGTCAGATGGACGAATCTCGCCCTGCTAACCATAAAGAAGTAACAGGTGAAGATCTGATTATTGCTTTTGAGAATCTATTGGCCGGACAGCCACAAGAAGAATTACAATTACCCAGTATCGGTTGTAATATTAAGTGGAAAGACTAATAAGAGGGATACGTTTTGTGTAAATATATAAGAGATGCTGCGCCTACGTGTAGCATCTCTTCATCTTTTTTATCAAAAAAAGCGAAGCATTCAATAGAGACAAAAAAGTTAACTTCCTTAAGTTTGCAAATTAGGGAATTCTCCCGCTACTTTTTCTTTAGGAAAGGGTTGTTTTCCTTTTCAATACCTATAAATGTAGGTTTTCCGTGTCCTGAAAATACTTGGGTATCATTAGGTAATGTTAAGAGTTGTCTTTCAATGCTCTCCATTAGTTGTTCAAAATTAGCTTTATATAAATCTGTTCTGCCAATGCTGCCCTGAAATAAAACATCTCCCGATATCACTAATTTATTTTCAGCATTATAATAGCTAAGACTTCCCGGAGAATGACCTGGAGTAAAAAAAAGGTGGAAGAGATGCTCCCCCAAGTGTAATTCATTATGCTCATCAATGAATTTTAGATCTCCTTCAAAATCAAAAAAATTAAATCCAAAGCGTTGTGCGGAGATGCTACCCATTTTTAGAATTTCTTCTTCCTTGGGGTGGAGATATACAGGAACTTTGTAAGTATCATGAGCCCATTGTAAGCCGAGAATATGATCGATATGGGCATGGGTGAGTAGTATTTTTTCAACTTTTAGCTCCTTTTCATCAATAAAGTGCTTTAGGCTGTCGTTTTCATAAGGCTGGCTATTTCCTGGATCTACGAGCCAAGCTTGGTTTTTGTTATTGTAGACAATATAAGTATTTTCAGAAAAAGGATTGAAACTGAATATTTGGAGATTTAACATAGAGGGATAAAATTGAAATTTTATATGAGAGTAAATTTACAAAAGCTTTTCTGGAGTGACTGATCAAAGAGTTAAATTTAGATAGTAACAATAGCTATAAGGTTGTGGCGTATATACAATCCCTGTATTAATTACAGGGATTAAAAACTGTCGGATCAAAGTGGCAGTTGTATCCATTCCTTTAAAATGGTATATTAATATGGTTTTCGGTTGTAAAAAATAAATAATATTACAAAGTCGTGCCGATTGAAAATTCTTAATAAAGCTCTTCACATAATTTTTTCATAACCTGTATCCACTCATCATTATCATTCAGACAAGGGATATAGGTAAAGGTTTCTCCACCTGCCTTTTTAAAGATTTCCTGACCTTCTTCGGAGATTTCCTCTAAAGTCTCTAAGCAATCCGATACAAAAGCCGGGCATACGACCACTAAATTTTTAACCCTTTTTTTAGGGAGATGCTCTAAGGTGATATCCGTATAGGGCTTTAACCAAGGATCTTTGCCTAATCGGGACTGGAAAGTGATGATGACCTTATTTTCAGGTAAGTTTAGTCGCTCTCTAACCAAACGCGTAGTTTCATAACAGTGATTTAGATAGCAGTATTCATTAAAATGAAAATTTAGGTCACTTCTACAATTTTCCAGATTACAGGTGTGGGTAGGATCTGTTTTATAAATATGTCTTTCAGGTACACCATGATAGGAAAACTGGAGCATATCAAAGTCATCGGGAAGCTGCTTTTTAATACTATTGGCCAAAGCTTCAATATAAATATCACGATGGTAGAAAGGTTTTACATATTTAATCTTAATATCTGGAAATTTTTTCTTTCGAACCTCCTCTGCTTTCACCGTAACGGTTTCCGTAGTACTCATGGCATATTGAGGATAGAGAGGAAAGAGTATGATTTCGTTTATGCCCTGGTTGACTAGCTGGCGGATCCCTTCCTCAATAGAAGGCTCGGAGTAGCGCATTCCTAAAGAAACGGGTAGATCTACTACTTTTTGAAGTTTTTTTTGTATCTGCTTTGAGAAGACGATAAGAGGTGAACCATCCTCTGTCCATACGCTCTGGTAAGCTTTTGCTGATTTTTTTGGACGGATTTGCAGAATAATCCCTTGCACTAAAAGGGATCTAAAGAGCCATCTCAGATCGATTACCCTTTCGTCCATTAAAAATTCATCAAGATAGGTTTTAACATCCTTTACAGATGTAGATTTAGGAGAGCCTAAATTAACCAGTAGGATGCCTTGTTGAGAAGCTGAAGTTTGAACTTTAGGTGCTGAAATTTCCAAACGTTAAGTTTTTTTAATTATCGAATTTAGAAGGTAGAAGAATTAACCATTTACCGCTTCCACATTTTTGACCAATTCAGGTAAAAATTGCTTTAAAATACCTTCTATGCCATTTTTTAGGGTCGCGGTAGAAGATGGACATCCACTGCAAGCTCCTTGTAATAACATTTTAGCTGTTTTACTTTCCTTATTGTATTCAATTAGAGAAATCTTTCCTCCGTCATTTTCAACAGCAGGAGCTACATATTCATTGAGGATATCGTTGATTTTCTGTTCGTCATGCGTATAATTACGATTGATGATTTTTTCGACTGGATTTTCATGTTGGAGGGGTGGAATATTGCTAATCGGGTTGCCAGCCTGTAAATAGGCTGCAATAAAACCCCGGGCATCCATCATGACTTCATGCCATTGGACATCTTCCGATTTGGTGAGTGCTACAAAATTATCGCTGATAAATACATTTTTCACATAATCCAGCTTTTCAAAAATTGTTTTTGCCAAGGGGATGTCTTCGGCTTCTTCGGCACTTCTAACTTCTAAAAAACCCTCCAATAAAAATTTGTTAGAAACAAACTTCATTACTGCGGGATTGGGGGTCATCTCTGCATATAAAGTGTAAAGCTCCTTTTTTTTAGGTAAAAAGATCCTGGGATAAGCCAAAAGCTGATCCTCGATTACATTTTTTAAGCTTTGTTGGACGACATCCCACTCTACCTTATCCTCTTTTGCTACTGCAATAAAGTTAGCTGTAATAAAGATGCGACTAATAAAAGGATAGTTAAATAATTCCTGAACTACGGGAATTTCTGAAATATCTGAATTTCTATCCAGCTCTAGAGAGCCTTCTATCAAGGTATGCCCTGCTACAAATTTCAGTACGTTAGGGTTTTCAGTAGATTCTATTGATATTTGATACATGCTTTTTGTGCCTAAATGAAAAATAAGTACAAAAATATCGTAAATTGGCCGAGAATAAAAATATAAACCATACTTAAAATGATTCGAGATGTTAATGTGTTGAAATACAGGGTTCTGTTAGCGTTAGAAACTTTCGATTCATTTGATTTATAAAAACAAAATATGGCATTAATAAAAGAATTATTGGGGAAAACTCCTGAGTTTGGAGATAACGTTTATTTGGCGGAGACAGCTACCATAATCGGGGATGTCAAAATGGGAAAGAATTGCAGTGTGTGGTTTAATGCAGTTATTCGTGGAGATGTGAACAGTATAAGAATAGGAGATAAGGTAAATATTCAGGACAATGCCATGATTCATTGTACCTTTGAGAAAACCCAGACAGTGGTCGGAAATAACGTATCTATAGGTCATAATGCCATTGTTCATGGATGTCAGATTCATGATAATGTTCTTATCGGAATGGGAGCTATTGTCATGGACGATTGTATTGTCGAGACCAACTCCATTGTGGCAGCCGGAGCAGTAGTGACCCAAGGATCACACATTAAAGCTGGAGAAATATGGGCGGGTATTCCTGCGAAAAAAATAAAATCTGTTTCTGTAGAACTACTAGAAGGAGAAATTCATAGAATATCTAATAATTACGTGAAGTACTCGTCCTGGTATGAGTAGTAAACTCTTTCAGTGATCCCATTAAGCTTACTCTGGAGGTTATCTTGTAGACTAAATTTTTGGTGGTATGTAAGTGTTGTCTACTCTTGTCCGCATCTACCGGAGAGTATAATAGGATTTACTTAGTTGTTGCTTTCCTTTTCATGTATTCCTATCTTTCATTCAGTTGAGTGAACCACTATTAACAATAGGAAATATTGTTTTGCAGTACTTCTTTTTTTTGACTCTCTTTATTTTAAGATACGTTACTTTAATGTTTTAATTGTTTATACACCTAGAAGCTTAAGGCCTTATTAATTTTGGTTGATTTTTGTGTCTTAATTTATTGAAATTTTTGTTTCTCTGATAGCATCAATTGATGTCTTAATCAATTGAACCCTTATGATTTGAATGTTAGCCTCTTTATTCGTTTAATTTTAACTATCTGCTCATCTCCATAACCTGTTGATCCATATCATTAAAGTTCTAGGATTATTCTAGATTGGCCAAATAGAAACATACGGGCTATAATAGATTATATGGATCATAACCCGTGGTGGATTTAAGCAATACGAGTTTTTAAGTTGTTAATATTTCTATTGTTTAGTTTATTAATGCATTGTATAACAGTCAT
>NZ_JAAABJ010000013.1 GCF_009904105.1 Elizabethkingia argenteiflava
GATTAAGCACCCAAACAACTCGGCTACTTTTTAAGCTGTAATCGACTTCAATAAAAAGTACTTCTCTGTTATAGTCGTCAATTACATTGAAACTTCTGAATTTACGACCATTCTCCATGACATCACTAGTAAAGTCTATACTCCATGATTGAGTAAATTTTGAGGGGGTCACTAGTGGCTTCTTTTCTCTTTTAGGAAGTCTCTTTTTATATTTTCTTCTCATTGCCAGTCCTATACTTTTA
>NZ_JAAABJ010000112.1 GCF_009904105.1 Elizabethkingia argenteiflava
GAAAGCCAGTATTAAAGAATCGTGTAGATGAAGTTATTGAAAAGGCTGTTGTTGATATAGCCATTGAGAACCCTACTTTGGGGCAGCTTAGAGTAAGTAATGAACTTAAAAAGCAAGGTTTCATTGTATCACCAGGTGGAGTCAGCAGTATTTGGTTAAGACACGATCTACATAGGTTTAAACTAAGATTAAAAGCCCTAGA
>NZ_JAAABJ010000113.1 GCF_009904105.1 Elizabethkingia argenteiflava
CAGAAGAAAGCCAGTATTAAAGAATCGTGTAGATGAAGTTATTGAAAAGGCTGTTGTTGATATAGCCATTGAAAACCCTGCTTTGGGGCAGCTTAGAGTAAGTAATGAACTTAAAAAGCAAGGTTTCATTGTATCACCAGGTGGAGTCAGCAGTATTTGGTTAAGACACGATCTACATAGGTTTAAACTAAGATTAAAAGCCCTAGA
>NZ_JAAABJ010000114.1 GCF_009904105.1 Elizabethkingia argenteiflava
ATTTGGAAAAAGATTCATCAATTTCGTTATTGGTGACAGAAGTCATCAAACTGCAGAAGAGTTTTGGGAAACAATAAAACAACACAAAATGGAGAAGATCGCAAGTGATCACTGGAAAAGCTACCAAGGCATTGTTCCTAAAGAGAAGCATCTTCAGACAAAGGCAGAAACATTTACCGTAGAAGCTTATAATAGTTTGTTTAGGCATTTTTTAGCAAGAATGAGAAGAAAGTCTAAATGCTATTCTAGAAAAATAGAAATGCTCAGATGAGCGATACTTCTCTTAACGCACCATCGTAATAAAACACTATGTATATTTGATTAGCTATGCCAAAATTTATTCAAAACATGGCGTTATTGCGGTTTATATGATCCTACAGATCGCTAAGAGAGTTCTTTTTTACGAAAAATATAATAAAACGGAACAATAATTGTATTTAATATTGCAAAACAAACTCGTATAAGGGTAGGAAGTAAATAAAGCATCCTCCATCTTATCGTAAGTTAGAAAACTCAATTTAACATAAAAATATACAACATGAAAAAATTAATTTTCGGTACTGCAATGATTTTAGCAACAGGCTTATTTTCCTTTACGAAAGCTCAGCTAAAGCAAGGAAACTGGATGGTAGGTGGTAATATCCTTACTTCCAACTTTGGACTGAAAAGTGGCGGTAGCTATAACTTCATCTTACAACCCAAAGCCGCTTATTTTTTACGGGATAACAAAGCTATAGGGGGACTTGTAACATTCGGATTCAACGGTGCAAAAAATGCTAAAACTACTTACACTTATAATGTGGGCTTGTTAGGCCGATATTATTTAAATAATAATCAAGTCCATAACCTCCTCAAACAAGGTAAATTCTTTTTAGAAGGTAATCTGGGTATTGGGGGAACCACCCAAACCCAAGGAGGGATCTCTACGACAGGTCTTAATTTGGGTGTAGGACCGGGCTATGCTTACTTTTTAACTCACAATATTGCGGTAGAAGGATTGGTTAAATATGTTGGAGATTTCGGTTTCGGAAATAACAGCAACACTTCCAACCTCGAATTTAACGTAGGTCTCCAAGTATACCTTCCCACATCCAAAGTAAAACAAATTACAAGAGACATACACTAAAATCTATATTTTTAACATAAAATGTCCATCTTTATTTAGGTGGCATTTTTTATTTTTATATTTGATAAAGAAGAAGACATGAGTGAAGGACTTCAATACATAGATATCGTTTTAAAGGTACTACACAACTGGTACCTAAAATCCGCAGAACTTGCCCCGCGTTTGGTTATTGGAGCGCTGGTTTTTATATTTTTCCTAAAAGGCAGTACCTTTCTCAGTAAGTTAACTGTTAAAATTGGAAACAACTTTTTTCCCAATAACCGTAAAAATTCATTAGCTTCTCTAGTAGGTGTATTTAGGTTCCTAATTATTCTAATGGGTACTTTTATTACCCTAGAAATAATGGGTTTTAGCGGATTTTTCATCAATTTCATTGGAAGCTTAGGGGTTGCCGGAGTGATCGCAGGCGTAGCCCTCAAGGATTTGGTATCCAGTATTTTTTCAGGAATGTTGGTGGGGATTGATAAAGCATTTAAAGTTGGTGATTATGTGGTTATAGGAGCCTATTCAGGAACAGTAATAGATATAGGTTTTTTGACCACCAAGCTTATCAATGATGAAGGCAAAAAAGTCTATATGCCCAATAAGACAATCTTTAATGCTCCTTTTTACAATATCACCGCTTCTCCTCAACAAAAGATTATCTTCGACTTTGATATTCCAGCCAGTGAAGACGTTTGTAAAGTTCAGAATAGTATACGCGAGGTGATCCGAAATCTAGAACAATCAGATCGTCCAGACAAAATAGATGTTATTTTTACTTCATTAAAAAACGGTATATTGAACATGCAAGTAAGATTCTGGATTATTAAAGGTGGAAATTCAACTTTAGCTAAAAGTGAAGCACTATTTAAAATAAAGGAACGCCTTCAACAAGATGGCATTATGTTCACTGCTCCCACAAGCATTTGCATTGAAAATAGAAACGGCTTGCATAAATTTTAGAGCTCCATAAGAGGTCACTTCTCCTCTTTATAACGCTCTTATAGATTTGGCTTATTTACTCCTGAACTGGAATATACTTAAGCGTAAAGGAATAGATCAATATCCTCCTATTAAGCCGTTTTCGCTATTCTCCAAATGAGTTTAGTATGTCTCATTATAACAATTCACCGACAAAACTTACAATTAAGTTTATTTATAAAAAACCAGAGTATTCTATACTCTGGTTCTAGATTATTTTAGATTAATCATCGCTGAATATGCAACTATTATTAATATCGTCTTTTCCCTTTTAAGATACCAAAACTTCTTTTACTTTTCCGGCAGCTTCTTCTAAGGTAATAGCCGAATGTACATTTAAGCCCGATCCATCAATGATCTTTTTAGCTTCCTCTGCATTAGTTCCCTGCAATCTTACAATAATAGGCACCGGAATATCTCCCATTGCTTTATAAGCATCTACCACACCCTGGGCTACCCTATCACATCTTACAATACCTCCAAAAATATTAATTAAAATCGCTTTTACATTAGGATCTCTCAATATAATACCAAAAGCAGTCTGCACTCTTTGAGCATCGGCAGTACCTCCCACATCCAAAAAGTTGGCAGGATTACCGCCAGAGAGTTTAATGATATCCATTGTGGCCATAGCCAAACCAGCCCCATTTACCATACAAGCTACATTGCCATCTAACTTTACAAAGTTAAGTCCAGCTTCTCCAGCTTCTACATCCATAGGGTCTTCCTCTCTTGTATCTCTTAATTGAGCTAAATCTTTATGACGGTATAGACCGTTATCATCCAAAGTAACTTTGGCATCTACAGCTATAATTCTGTTATCAGAGGTCTTTAATACCGGATTAATTTCAAAAAGAGAAGCATCAATCCCCACATAAGCATTATAGAGACTGCTAATAAACTTAACGAACTCCTTAAAAGCATTTCCTTCTAATCCTAGGTTAAATGCAATTTTTCTAGCTTGGAAACCTTGTAAGCCATAGGCAGGATCTATAACTTCTTTATGAATAAGGTGTGGAGTTACTTCAGCAACATGCTCAATATCCATACCCCCTTCAGTAGAATATACTACCGTATTTTTACCCAAAGCTCTGTCCAAAAGAATAGAAACATAAAATTCCTTTGTCTCTGTTTCCCCAGGATAATAAACATCTTCAGCAATCAATACAGAGTTTACCAACTTTCCCTCAGCAGAAGTCTGTGGCGTTACCAAACGCATCCCAATAATATTCTGAGCATTCTCTTTAAGTTTTTCCATATTCGGAGAAAACTTAACACCGCCTCCTTTTCCACGACCACCGGCATGGACCTGAGCTTTTACCACCCATCCCTGAGTGCCTGTATCCGCCGTCAATTTTTCGGCTGCAGCTACAGCTTCATCCACATTATTTGCTACAATACCCCGCTGTGTAACTACACCGTATTTTGCTAAAATCTCTTTTGATTGATATTCGTGAAGATTCATATTGTTTTGATTATGTTTTTATTTTTTAAATCGTACAAATGTACAAAATAGACCCGAAATTAAAGAAAAGTGAAATACTTTATTTTCCTCTAAAAACTGGCCTTCATCCTATTCTGTTTTTTTATTTTAAGCATTTTTCGCTTATTTTCATTGGCCTCCATAAGGCTGAAATACAACTGCTATAATAAGAATAAAAAAGAAAACGCTAGTGAAATTTTGCATTCAAAATCACCACCATCAACAATGCCCAACTGAGGATCATAAATAGACCTCCCAAAGGCGTAATGGGACCCAAGAATTTTAGGTTTAAATTCCATACTTCCTGAAAAGAAAGTAAATATATACTCCCTGAAAATAAGAAAACGCCCACAATCATCATCCAGCCTACAGTTTTTTCTATTCCAGCGTGAAAATCTAAAAAGAAACCAATCATAAGAAGATATAAAGCCGCATACATCTGGTATTTAACGCCTACTTCAAAACTTTCTAATCGCTGCACGGTGAGTATCTTTTTAAACGCATGGGCACCAAATGCCCCTAAAACTATAGAAAACATACCGTAAAGAGTTCCAAAGAATAAGATTAATGTTTTCATTTTTTTAATTTTTAATAGCCTTTGAACCCAGTCTTTTTAGTTCTGTCACCACTTCATGATGACTGGCTGTTTTATCTTTAAAATAATTAACAAAATATTGTTTTTCTTCTTCCGTAACACCATATTGGTTTAGAATATTAAATAAATGCATTTTCATATGCCCTTTCTGTATACCTGTAGTAACTAACGAACGAAGGGCTGCAAAATTTTGCGCGAGCCCGGAAACAGCAATAATACTCATTAACTCCTTTGCAGAAGGTTTTCCTAAAAGGGCTAAAGAAAACTTTACTAAGGGGTGCAAATTCGTCAATCCCCCCACTACCCCCACTGAGATAGGTAAATCTATCCAAAATCTAAAAATACCCTCCTCTATAGAACAATGCGTTAAGCTGGTATACTGACCATCCTTTGAGGCATAGGTATGTGCACAAGCTTCGGTAGCTCTAAAATCGTTGCCGGTAGCCATTACAACGGCGTCTACTCCATTCATAATTCCTTTATTGTGGGTTGTGGCGCGGTAAGGCTCTATCTCCGCAATATTAACCGCCTGTTTAAATTTCCATGCAAATTCTTCTGCCTTAATTCCACTGGGATCTTTTAAGTCTTCAATTTTACAGGACACCTCTGCTCTTACTATACATTCTGGTGTAAAGTTGGAGAGGATATTCATAACCACAGAGAGTGAATCTTTATCTGCTTGGCCAAACTGATCAGAGGCTTCTATCTCTCTTTTTAAGGTGCTTCCAAATTGTTCAAGACACGAATTGATAAAATTAGCACCCATGCTATCTTGGGTATTAAAGTTCGCTTTGAGCTGATAGTAATCCTCTAGCAAAGCTGTTTTGTTCACCAATTCTATCTCTAATATCCCCCCACCTCTATGGCGCATGTTATGGGTAATATTAGCTGTATCTTCAAATAATTTCTGCTTTAAGACATGATGGAAAAAGTATTGAAGTTTTTCCCATTCTCCACTAAAGGTAAAATGGGTATGTCCTATTTTATTTTCTCCAATTATCTTGGTTTTAAAGCCTCCTTTATCTAGCCAAAACTTGGCAGCATTGGAAGCGGCTGCCACCACAGAACTCTCCTCCACAGCCATGGGTATAGCTTTTAATTCTCCATTAATAAGAAAGTTGGGAGCAATACCATAGGGCATATAGAAATTGGAAATGGTATTCTCGGAAAACTCTTCATGCAACTTCTGAAGCTTTATGTCGGCATTCCAATATTGCTGCAAAATAGCCGTATATTCTTGATCTCCCTCTAAATAGTTTTGAACTATCCAATCAATCTTTTCTTGTTTACTAAGCTTTGAAAAACCTTCTATAGGTTGTTGTTTCATTATCGTATGCAATATAAATCCTCCCAAAGGTACAACAATAAAAACAAAGAAAGCAGATGCTACACATCTGCTTTTTATCATAGTTTTATAAAGCGATTAAAGAGCTTCTCCTTCTAGCTGAGCAGCCAAAAACTCCCATTGCTGCAAGGCTAAGTCTAAATCTTCTTTAAGTTTTTGATAATGATCCATCTGTTCTTCAGTGGGATTAAGTCTAGAAAATTGCTTCTCCAAAAGTTTTATTTGCTCTTCCAGCTCATTAATCTGCTGTTCGGTTTTGCCCATTTTATTTTGAATATTCTTCTTCTCTTTACTAACGAATTCTTTTTTATTGGTCTCTATTTTTGGAGACTCCGCTTCTACTAAAATGGGGGCTTCTTGCCTGGCCTCCGCTAATTTAGATTTTTCAATAGAAATCTCACGAATACTCTCTTTCTGGCGATATTCCAGGTACTCGTCTATATTTCCTAAAAATTCTTTCATCCTCCCATCTTTAAATTCGAATATCTTATCGGATAATCCCTGCAAAAACTCACGGTCATGAGAGATGAGAATTAAAGTTCCTTCAAATTTCTGAAGTGCCAATTTAATAATCTCTTTAGATTGGATATCCAAATGATTCGTAGGTTCGTCCATAATTAAAGTATTAAAAGGACGTAACAATAGCTTACAAAGTGCCAGACGATTTCTTTCTCCACCGGAGAGTACTTTTGTTTTTTTATGCACATCTTCTCCTTGGAATAGGAAAGAGCCTAATAAATCGCGAACTCTAGGCCGGGTTTCTTCGGTGGCAGAGTCCTCGGCTTCTTCTAAAACACTTTTGTTGGGGGATAAAACTTCTTCCTGATTCTGGGCAAAATAGCCAATATTAACATTATGCCCCAATGTCCACTCTCCTGTATAATCTCTGATTTCACCTGATAATATTTTAGCCAACGTAGTCTTACCTTGTCCATTTTGTCCCAATAAAGCAATCTTCTGCCCTCTTTCTATAAAAAAATTAACTTTATCGAATATTTTTTTTTCTCCATAGGCTTTTCCTAAATCCTTAGCTTCAAAAATCACCTTACCCGGAACAACAGATTGTACAAATCGAATATTAAATTTGGAAACATCTTCGTTATCAACTTCAATTCTTTCAATTTTATCTAGTTTTTTTATAAGAGATTGAGCGAATGTTGCTTTGGTGGCACTGGCCCGAAATTTATTAATTAACTCCTCTGTATGCTTAATTTCGGCATCTTGATTTTTCTTAGCCTGTATTAACTTCTCTCTTCGGTCTTTTCGTAAATCCAAATATTTGGTATAGTTGGCCTTATAATCGTCTACCTTTTTATTGTTGATATCAAATGTACGATTGCATACAGAGGTCATGAATTGTTTGTCGTGAGAAACCAGCACAATAGCCCCTGGATAATCTTTAAGAAAACTCTCTAGCCAGATAATAGACTCCATATCCAAATGGTTGGTGGGTTCATCGAGTAACATTAAATCATTCTTCTGCAAGAGAAGTTTAGCCAACTCTATACGCATTCTCCAACCACCGGAAAATTCATCCGTAATTTTCTCGAAATCATCTGCCTTAAAACCTAACCCCAACAAAACCTTCTCTATTTCGGCATCCAAATTATAAGCATCATGGTGGATTAAAAGATCGTTAAGCTCGGTCATTCGATCTATTAATTTGGCATAATCATCACTTTCATAATCAGTGCGGGTAGCTAATGCCACATTCACCTCTTCAAGTTCCTCTTTCATATGATTGATCCCCTCAAAAGCCTGCAAAGTTTCA
This sequence comes from Elizabethkingia argenteiflava, assembly GCF_009904105.1. Taxonomy (GTDB): domain Bacteria; phylum Bacteroidota; class Bacteroidia; order Flavobacteriales; family Weeksellaceae; genus Elizabethkingia; species Elizabethkingia argenteiflava. The sequence continues at coordinate 7,284 of NZ_JAAABJ010000114.1, forward strand.
TTCCAGACTGTACGCCCTTTCACAAAATCTAAATCCTGCTTAAGAAAACCTATACTGATGTCTCCTTCAGGTACTACCTCCCCTTCATAAAAATTGATTTCTCCGGAAAGCATTTTCAGTAATGTAGATTTCCCAGCTCCATTTTTGCCGACCAAACCTATCTTATCATTTTTTTTTATGGTGAAATTTACATTTTGGAAAAGATAATTTCCAGAGTGATGCAATCCTAAACCTTGTACTGAGAGCATAATAATTTTAAGTTAAATGATTTCCTATAAGAATCTGCAAAATTAAGGAATTTATTTTGTGCCGAAAGTTTATATCTTTTTATTTATTCCATTCCCTATTGGATTAGAAGTGTAATTACCTATACTGAAATAACAACCCCTCTTACGCAAGTAGGAATTATAGATTAATAATTTCGTACCGTTATGTGATAACAACTTTGCTTTCGCTCTTTGATATAGTAAATTTTCCCAGCCTTCTTATAAGATCGTAGTAACTTTTCTAAATCCACTTCTAATTTAAGATTAGGTTTTAATTGACGGTTAAAGCGGATGTAGGAAATATCAAAAGAATTTCCGTAATTGTGTGAGCTAATACCTATGGCTGCATTAGAATTTATTTTTCTTAAACGGCATTGATCCTTTAAAGAGCGTGTGAGTGAGGTTACCGTGAGTACGTTTCCTCTGGTACTAACCTGAAATTTTTTAGCCATTTCCTGTAAAATAGCTTTTGCTTTTGGAACTAGACAAGCCTGACTATAATTGAGCCGATGCAACCGATAACCTTTGCCCGAAATAGGGACCGAAACTAATTTACCTGTTCGTATATAACGATTTATGACCTTAGAGTTTTCTAAAACGGGAATATTAAATTTTTTGGAAGCCTCTATATGCATGGCATATGAGGAGATCCCGACTCTTATCCCCGAGGCCTGATATAGGTGAGGCTGAGATGACTGTCCGCCAATCCCTATAAATAAGCCGATAAAGGTAAAAAATAACTTTCTCATCATTCATTCCCACTATTCATAACGATACAAATATTTATTTGTTATATCATAATGCGTTTTTTTATACCTTTATCAATCTTTCTGAAAGACTCAGGAATTTATTTTCGGCTATTGGTATACAGTTTATATTCTTCTATTAGAAAGAGCACAACCTCTCCCTCACAAGCTAAAATAATACTAACATCTCTCTACCTAAAGTAAATAAAAACATAAAGATTTCTTATAGTATGCCAAGTATTATACAAAGATGACTTTTAGAAAGAGCAGTGATGAAACATATAAATAGACCTTGGAATTTCGTATTCTCTTTATCTTGTAATTTTTTCTGCTAGGCTATCCACACTAAAAGCGCAAAGATCTTAAGTCCTAAAAAAGTATATTTTTTCTAAGAGATCTGGGATATACATCCCTGTGGGATAAAAAAACTAAGCCTGATGGTATATTTTCTATATTTTAAGTTTTTCAGCACTTTTTTCGGGATATCAAAACCTATAATCATGCTCACAGTTTTATATAAAAAGAGTTTCCTAGTTATCTCATAAAAAAGCTCCTTAACAGGAGCTTTTTTATGAGGGTTTATTGATCGGTATATAAATTAATCATGCTATATTAAATACAAAACCTATAAGCGTATAGGTTCTTAGACCACTATCTATTATTTTGTCTAGGCAGAGATATATCAATAATCGATATATTTTTGTTGAAAAGTGAAAAGTCTCTCTTCACATTAAATGGTGGAACACCAAATGTAATAGAGCCATCTGATTCCGCCCCTCCAGTTAATTTAACATGGATGAACTTTTCGGGGGCTAATCCTGCCTCTAAAAGACTGGTAACATACACTTTTCCTTTGAATAAAGTATTAGCAGTTTTAGCTCCTAAAAACTCCAATCCAATACCTCCTTTAAATTCTACTCCGATATCCCCGGAAAAGCGGCCGCCTAAAGCTTCAATATTTAACACATTTTTATTTGTGAAATTGGTCTTCAAACTCGGCGGTATTCCAAGATGAAGAGTAGGTGTAGCGACAATATCAAATAAATCTGCCTTTACTTTATCTGTTGCCTCTACCTCTATATAAGGACCAAATGCAATGTTAGGCAAAAAAGTAAGACCTGTAGATCCTATTACAATAGGTGAATCTAGTTTCACGTAATCTGACAGATGCACATTCTCCTTAAATTGGCCCTGTACATCCACTGAAGATTGAAGAACTAAGTTATCCAATATAAAGTCTATATAAAAAGTTCTCAACTGCCCAAACGAAAAGGAAAGATTATATTTAATTTTAGGTGAAATTTCGACTTTTAAATTAACTTTAGATTCCTTTATGATTGGCCCAAGCTCGATAGGAATATAAAAAGTATTATCAATGTTCACAGAAGGTAAATTAACAACACCCTGTAGCGCCTGCTTCTTCATTAATTTATTCGCCGTAATAGTTCGAATTCTCCTGAATACATCCTTAGAAACAAGACCCTCCACAGGAATATAATTCACCATTTTACCATCCACCTGTATAGGTTCCGTAGCAAGATCGTATACACCACTAATGGTTCCACTAAAAATCACCTCTTCAAGCTTTGCCTTTTGGGTGTGTAAAATAATTTTACCATTAGATCTAACTACGGATACTACCTTAGCCAAAATATTGGTCATAATCTCTCCATTTAATTTTGTTCCGACCAATACACTCCCCTCCTTGATATGAGCTGTTTGATCGGTAGCATGGCTAAATGTAATCTTGTCGCTGTCCTTTTCTGAGATGGTAGCTAGAGACTCATCATTCAAAACGATAACATTTTTTTGCAAGACGAGGTCTCCGAACGTATTTAATTCAGGCCCGTTTTGTAATTCAGCTGAAGTCTGCGTAATAGCCTCTTCAGTTACATTATCGCGCGAACATGAAACGACAATAAACAATAAGAATAAAGGAAAAAATAATACAGACGCATATATTCTAAAATTGTTAAAATAGTTGTTTTTTTTCATAATTGTGTTTTTAGAGTTTTCCTGAAAAAAAAATACAATATAGATACAGTGAAAATAAAGTTAAAGAAGAATTTAACTTTTAAAGGGGCTCAATCAACAACTTTAATCTCAAGCGCTTAGTGTATTATTTAGAATATACACTCCAACTCTTAAGTTACAAAAATTGTAGGTCTAATGATCAAACTGAATTTGCAGTTAATGTAACTTTCTTAATAAGAAAGCGAAACCGCAAATCTAAAAATTTCTATTACGCGTGATCACGGCTAAAGACAATTTTTTTTCATTCGGGATATAGTATACCAAATATACTCTTTAATTCTCCACAAAACAAATTAAAAGTGTTAATTTAAGTTAATTCTTTATTTTTTTTATATACAAAACTATAAAAATAAGAAAGTCTCTTAAACAAAAAACTCTTTCAATTCTTAACCCTCCAAAAAAAATATTTCTTTTAACAGATATTTATAATAAAAACCAACATATCTACGTAAGTATAAAATTATACTTCATAAAAATTTATTAAAATAAAAAAATACTACAAAAAACCTATATAATAATATATACTCCTTAATATCAATGAATAGTACTCCTGTATATTTTAAAAAAAATAAAAATTTAGAGGTCTAAATTTCTAACAAAAGATTTTTTACAACTATATTAGTCTTCTAATTATCTAAAATATTATTATGAAAAAAATATATCATCAGATTTATTTTCAGGTTATAATAGCCATCATAGCAGGTATAGCCTTAGGGGCATTTTATCCTCATTTAGGAGAAGCCATGAAACCTATTGGCGATGGCTTTATTAAATTGATAAAAATGATTATCCCTCCGGTCATCTTTATTACACTTACCTTGGGGATCGCCCATATGAGCGATTTACAAAAAGTGAAAAGAATTGTGATAAAGTCAATGATTTATTTCATGACCTTCTCTACCCTGGCTTTGATCATTGGCTTAGTAGTAGGTAATCTTTTAGAGCCCGGAACCGGATTAAATATTGATCCCGCAACACTTACAGGAGACGTTTCCCAATATCAACAAAAGGCACACGAAACCAGTATTAGTGGATTTATACTGAATATTATCCCCGAAACCCTGTTCAGTCCTCTGGTAGGAGACAATATTTTACAAGTACTCCTAATAGCTATCTTAATGGGAATTACACTGGTCATGACCAAAGAAAAAAGTCAGCGGATTAAAGATTTTATACAAGATCTTTCCACTGTTATTTTTAAAATCGTACATATATTAATGAAGCTCGCTCCTATTGGAGCTTTTGGAGCTATTGCCTTCACGATTGGGAAATATGGGATTCATTCTATTTTAAACTTACTCTTTTTAGTAGGTACCTTCTATATTACTTCACTGCTTTTCGTAGTTGTTGTATTAGGTACAGTCGCTTGGTACAATGGATTTAATATATTTAAGCTAATGTATTATTTAAAAGAAGAGCTGCTTTTAATCCTAGGTACAAGCTCTTCGGAATCGGCACTTCCAAGCGTTATGGAAAAATTAGAAAAAGCAGGCTGCTCAAAAGCCATAGTGGGACTTGTAGTACCTACAGGCTATTCTTTTAATCTGGATGGTACCAACATCTACATGACACTGGCAGCCCTATTTATTGCTCAAGCCTTAAACATCCACCTCCCGATTGAAAAACAAATATTACTTCTTTTTATCGCTATATTAAGCTCAAAAGGTGCGGCAGGTGTTACCGGAGCAGGATTTGTTACCTTAGCGGCCACATTAAGTATGGTGCCTGAAATACCCGTCGCAGGAATCGCTTTAATCTTGGGCGTTGATAAATTTATGAGTGAATGCAGAGCCCTTACAAACGTTATTGGAAACTCTGTTGCTACAGTGGTTATAGCCAATTGGGAAAAAGAATTGGATAAGAAATTGCTTTCTTCGACTTTAAACTACCCCCATAAAACAAATGAGAGCCTCCTAGAGAGAAAAAAAATTTAAACCTCCAAATCAAGCTTTTTTTATCTGAATGTGTTTTTAAAAATACCTGAATAAAAGCCATCTATTAATAGCTGAATAGGTTAAAAAAAAGAATATTGTTTCTCACCGGAGTTATTAGATTAGGTAAATTTATATTTTTTTTCTTAACTCTTAGTAAATATAACTATCATGAAAAATTGAATAGAGAATAGGGAAAATATACCATTTTTTTTATAAACAGGGTAAAGATGCATTTAATTCTGGTATTGCTAAATTAGGTTAATTTTAACGAGGTTCCAGACAATTTTGTAACTTCAGTTATTCAGCAAAGAATATTTAAAAATATGAAATTGGATTTTTTTTCATCTTAGGAACGTTTTATACTATAAAGATTAATCAGAAAGAGGGGAATGACGAAGTTGAAATGATTGATAATTCACTTAGATCTGTGGTTATAAAGAGGTTTAGCTATGGTACAAAAAAAACTAAAGGCCTTTTAAAGATAATAGGCTCTACTTTTGAAAAATATCGTTAAGATATGGTATAAATAATTACAAAAGAGCGCTCCCCATATGGGGAGCGCTCCACTTCACCTAAACATCATTTCCTTTTCAGGTTGTTATCAAAAAAACTTCTGAATTTAACAACATCCCTGCTAATAAATATACACACGAATCATAAAAAATATATCTTGAAATCATACTGAGGTAGATGAACCTACACTCATTTATATTTTTAAGTAAGTGCCTCATGCTATTTTATTATATGGCTATGCAATTTTATTATATTGATGTGATTAATTGACAAGAAAAATCCTTAATTAAGCCTTAAATATGATACGTATTTCCCTTAGATTTAGAAGTGAATAGATAAGCGCCCCTAAATAAAATATTGGTCTTGTTTATTTTGTAGATTTGAGTAATTGCAGTTCATTGATTTTTAACCACTCGTGTATTAAGTCTCAATTAAAGCTTTTGGACTGTGCAATTTTAAATTAGACTTATGATGAAATTTAGCAGAAAAACAATGGTGCTTTTTTTTGTAGGAATATTATTGGTCTCCTGTAAAAATGATGCAAAGACCTCATGTTGTTGTAAACTCCCCCATAAATAGTACGACTATAATTTAGACAAAAAGTTTAAATTTAGGATTATATATTATGACAAAGAAACAATTCAGTGCGAATCAGATTTCCAGTATTTTGAAAGAATTCGATAATGGTAGAAGTATAGAAGAGCTTGTACGCAGCTATGGCATTAGCAGAGCAACACTGTATAATTGGCGCAAAAA
>NZ_JAAABJ010000115.1 GCF_009904105.1 Elizabethkingia argenteiflava
AGCAAAACTATATGACCGTAAAAATGCTCTTATTGCTGATGACATGCTTAATGATCAGGTAGTCCCTTTCTTTGAGCAGCAGGAACTTCGTTTACTAAGAATTTTAACAGACAGAGGAACGGAATACTGTGGAATAAGAGAACAGCATGAATACCAGCTTTATTTAGCAATTGAAGATATTTATAACACAAAGACCAAGGCTAAAAGTCCTCAGACCAATGGCATTTGTGAACGTTTTCAAAGGACGATACAGGACGATTTTTATGCCATAGCTTTTAGAAATAAAATTTTCAGAAGTATTGAAGAACTTCTATTAGTCTTAAACAAGTTGGTTGTCCTATTACAACAATGAAAGAACGCATACTGGAATACATTGTTATGTTAAAACAACGATGCAGACGTTATTGGATAGTAAACATATTGCAAAAGAGTTATTTTTGTATACTCTTGCATTGGAACAAAAAATCCTTACTTTTGGAAGTAAGTATAATCTTGAATAACTGATAATTATTTTAACACTTAACGTCATATTAAGTCGGGGCTATTACAGATTATATATGCTG
>NZ_JAAABJ010000116.1 GCF_009904105.1 Elizabethkingia argenteiflava
GCAAAGCATTTACTATTATTTCAATAAATGGAGCAAAGATGGCTCTTTCAGAAAGGCATGGATAGGTCTTTCGCTCCTTAATAAAAGAAAATTGGAGATGTCAAGCGTTCAGTTGGACGGCAGCCACACCCCAAGCCGAATGGGAGGTGAAAAGCTAGGCTATCAGGGTATAAAAAATGCAAAAACCACCAACAGCATTTTTCTGTGTGATAACCAGTGACAATTGTTGGCAATGTGAAGTCCAAAATGTGGCCATCATCATGATTTATACCAAATAGAAGTTAGTTTGAAAGAAATCCTGTAACCTCTAATCGAAGCAGATATAGATAATAATGGATTTTTTCTGAATGCTGTTGCAGGATTTGACAGTGAAAATTTAAGACAAATA
>NZ_JAAABJ010000117.1 GCF_009904105.1 Elizabethkingia argenteiflava
AAGATGGCCAGTTTGGATAAGCACACACAAGAAGAAATTATTGATACTCTCATGAAAATGTTTTCTTAGCTATATAGCCACGAGAAATCAAAAAATTATCAGCGAAAGGTTTGGTTTGAAAATGAAAATAAAATTCACTAAAAGGCTAGTTAAAAATGCGGAATAATTATCTCTTTGGACTAAAAATTAAATATTCTCTATCCTCTGGAGCGAGAAAAAGGCTAACTGGTTGATAATTAGGAGAAGTTGAAAAGCTATAAACTTTCTATAACTTACTTTATGTTAAATCACCAAGTATAAAATACTGAATATAAATCTGAACACAAAATAATATGAAAAAAATTGCAGTAGCTTTTATAGTCTTTTTCTTTTCCTGGTCTTTTTCACAAACGAAAAAGAAATCTTCTGATGAGCAGCCATTTATAAAGTTAAATCAGAAATATATAAATAGTTTAGAGGGAGAAGATGATAATACAAATGAGTATTTGCATATCAATACTTTTAGAGAAAGATTTAATTTACTCAATCAAAATACAGCTCTTAATATTAATTATAATGATGTCACCTATACCTATGTAAAAAAGTATCTTTCTTATCGCTGGTATGGTAAAATTATAGGGCTTTCAGCTTATTATTTTCCCTTGTTCGAATCTAAATTAGCTCAATATGGAATGCCTTTAGAATTAAAGTACCTTGCAGTTGTTGAAAGTGCATTGAATCCAAGAGCCCGAAGCTGGGCAGGAGCAAAAGGCTTGTGGCAATTTATGCCTGCAACAGGAGGACAGTTTGGAATTCGACAGAATCAATATATTAATGTGTTTTTTGATCCTATGGCCAATACAGATGCGGCAGTAAGATATCTGCGTGATCTTTATAAAGAGTTTAAAGATTGGAATTTAGCAATTTCAGCTTATAACTGCGGATCGGGAAATGTCCGGAAAGCAATTAAAAAAGCAGGTTCTAAAAATTATTGGACTGTTAGGCCTTTTTTACCTAGAGAAACACAGGCCTACGTCCCTTCATTTATTGCAGTTAATTACATGTTTAATTTTTATAAGCTTCATAATATTAAACCGATGTATTTTAAACTCTCTTTTAATGATATGAAAATAGTTAAGATAAATAATACAACTTCGTTCCAAGAATTAGGAAAATCTTATAATATTCGATTGCTTCGATTTGCAAACCCTCAATTTATAACCGATGTTATTCCGGTAGGTTCTATTGTTTACGTAAGGTAAAAAATAAAGCTCCAGAAATTACCAGGTAAACTAATCATTAGATATTTAAATTTTGAAAAAAATAGATTCTCAAGAAGAAGTTAAATTAAATATTATAAGTATTTTTTAATTGTATTTATTCATATAGTTAAGCTCGATAGGATTAGTACCTTTTTCTCGTATGTACTTTTGAGCCATATCGTTCATTTCTTTTTTTGAAGCTTCTTCTGTATTTTTAGCATTGTCTATTGTAGCTTTTTCATATCAGGGAATATTTTATCATTTTCTTTAGTTATAATATTCAGGGCGTTCCCTACGGGCAAGCTCTTCGCACTCAATCTTTTTTCATTAATCTTTTTTGGACTTTTTTATTTATCTATTTATCATGAAAAATGGATTTCAGACAATTGCTGCGATCTTTAACGCAGTCAGTCCCTAGACATAAGCCCTCCCTTTATAGGACCAGATATTTTTTCAAAATTTTTCTGGTCCTATCCCCTCCCCAATCTTATGGCCTACACGATGGAACTTTATTTTTTTATTATGTGTTGGCACTTCTTTAAGATTTGATATTTCCTAAAGTATTCTGTATTCATTTTCCCGGTGATGTAACTTCTAGGCTATTTTCTCACTTCACTCATAAGCTCTTGGTTATTCTTGGTGCAAATCTAGAAACCAAGCTGAACACAAAAAAAACTTTTTGGGTCTCCAAAAAATAATTTCTTCCGCTACGCTACTGAAATTTTTTTTCAGAACCTCCCGAGCCTTCGGCAAAAAGTTTTTTTTGTGTTCAGCCTGATTTCTTGGGTCAATTGGCACAGAAATCCCGAGACCTCATAAGCGAAGCAAGCAAACAGCAGAAGTTCTTTGACATCACCGAAAAAACAAACACAGAACACAAGGAAATTTCTATCAAATCTTATCGAAGTTACCAACTCCCAGAAGAACCCAGATTTCCTATATCAAAGCAATCAAAAACATTAAAATTTATTATTATGAATACAATACACAAAAGACAACTAACTATTGATAGTTATACTAAAGAAGCTACTAACATTAATAACTTTACTTATTTAGATAGTACAATAATCACATTTGAAACAAATAACTATTATTACTTTCTGGTTTTTATTGGAAAAAAAACTAAGCCAACGAATTTTATTCGTACAATTTCCGAAGATCTTAGAGAGGTTGAAATTAATAGCATTAAAAAAATAATACTAGATAAATATGAGAAGAATTTAAGTCTTATAGAAAGTAAAAAAGCAATAAGCGATACTATTCAGAAAGGAACAATCTTATATTCAGATTGGGGATATGAGCAAACCAACATTAATTTTTATCTAGTATTGGAGCGCAAAAACTCAAAATTGATTTTGCAAGAAATTGGACAAACAAGAACTTACGTGCGACAAGATTCTGGAACATGTATTGCCAACCCTGAAATAAAGAAAGGTGAGCCATTTGAAAGAAGATTAACAAAATACGCATCTATAAACATTAACAAAATGCAAACCGCCACTATTTACAACGGAAAGCCTTTAAATTGGTCTTCTTATTATTAATATAAAGAGATTGTTAAACATATAAAGTAATTTTTAAGTTACTTTATATGTTTAAGCTTAAAAATAAAATTTACTAACTTTTAAATATCTAATTATGAATAAATACAAAAAGAAGTATAAAAAAAATATCAACCGCTTAAATTATATAAAATGTAAATTTCCAACTGATATTACTTCTTACCTCGAAACTCATTGCGCCATTAGTATGGCACTGGCTAAACAAATAGAAAATCAAAAGGGGCTAGCTTGGAAAATATATAATCAGGAGGGAACACGAGGTATTTATGAACTGGCAGAAGAATTAACAGACGAGTTTGAAGACATGATTAAATATGAACCTTGGAGAGATAAGGACTATTTAAAAGACATAGATTTCTTTTTGGAAATTAAAGAAATGGAAACTGAATATAATTAGTATAAAATCATTTTATATATTAAATATCAAATATTATTAATTTTTTAAATCTAACGTTATGAACTCAATCGTATCAATCACACTAAGTGGTAATTTAACCAAAGATGCAACCTTTAAAGCCTATGAAGATAAAGGAGTAATTAATTTCTCCTTTGCAGTTAATGAACTAGGGAAAAGACAAGATGATGGAACCTACACAAAAAAAACTACTTACTGTAATGCTGCATTATGGATTAGTAGCAACGAAGGTTCCCCACTTTTAGATTCTCTTAAAAAAGGAAAATCTATTACCATATTTACAGACAGAATGCCGGAAATTGATGTTAAAGTTGGAGGAGACAAAACCTTTGTAAATAGAAATTACACAGTGAAAGAGATCGCACTATAAACAGTTACAGCTCCCTGAAAAAAGGGAGCTTTTTAAATTAAATAAAGTGATTAAAAAATCACTATACTAGCTATATATAATAAACCCTTAATATATAGTATTTTTAAATCAAATAAAGTGATTTTATATTTGATTTATATATTTATTATTACTATTTTTACTACATCATAAATCACATACTATGAAAAAAATGAAATCAAAAGATTTAACAAAAGTAGATGCTAATAAATTTTAGGAGGAATACAAAACTAATTTTTTAGGGTCTTATGAATCTCCCAGATATATGAGTGGCCTTAGTATAATGAATTCTGCTTTATCTATGGAAGAAAGATGGATTCAAAAATTTGAAAACTTTATCCAATCTCTCAAAGAGAGAGGTTATGATAAAGCTCTTCTGAAATTTGTTATAAATGATCTAAATAAATACACTGATAAAGAAAAGGCTTTGAAAGAAGCCCAAAAAATTAGTGAAAACAATAATGTATTGCTGTATGTAATACTTTCAAATGGAGACTATTTTATTGATGAAAATAATCTTGTGCGAGTATGGGAAACTCTTATAGCTACTTTTGAAAACGGGAAAAAGATTAAATCATGAAAATATTATCAATAATTACCGAGAAAGGAGGGGTAGGGAAAACGACTACATCAATCCATTTAGGAGCTTCATTTTCCGAAATGGGTTATAAAGTTTTGCAGATTGATTTTGACGCTCAAAGGAACTTATCAATGGGGTATAGAATTGATCGTGACTATCCTTATACAATTAAAAATTTTTTAGATAAAACCGGAGATTTCAGGCTCACTCAAAAAAAAGATAATTTATTTATTTTGGCAGGAGATCGGAATATTGAAAAAGACAAATATTCCAGATATGAATTAAAAGAACGAATTGATTTTCTTAATAGTAAAATGAATTTGGATTTTGTAATTATTGATTGCCCACCTCGGCCTTTAACTGGGGGGGTAGGCCTTGGAGAAATGGCATTATCTTGTTCTGATTATGTCATAAGTCCAATTGAAGCAGAAATGTATTCTATTGAGGGGATTAACGAGTTGTTCCCGAGTATACAAAGAATCATTAAAGAGCATAACAATAAGCTCAAATTTTTAGGATTTTTCTTTAATAAAGTACTTACCAATACGAGAAACTTCCGAGAGTATACAGAAAAGGCAAATTCCCAGGCGAGAAACTATTTTCTAACATCTTTCATTAGACAAGATGTTAATGTTGAGAATGCAAAAAAAGAAGGAAAAACCATTTTTCAAGTAGCTCCACATTCAAGAGCTAGCCTTGACTTTAATGAACTTGCAACAGAAATTTTAAAAGAAATAAATATATAGTGATGAGTAATAATGATTTCAGATTAGAGGATTTTAATTCTAATGACGATATTAAAAGTGAAGTAGTAACAAAAAATTATATTCTTAGAATGTATTTTGATGATTATGAAAAGCTTATAAAATTCAGAAACTATAAGATGCTCAAAGAACATAACATGGATTATAATTTAAGTAAAGCAATTTCGGAAGGAATAGAACTACTCGAAAAAAAATATCCAGATATTGAAAGAGGGATGGAGAAAACTAATTTTAAAAACGGAAGAAGAAGCAGAAAAAATAGGCTTGATGATATTAAAATTAAAGATTCTTCTGCAAATATTTCCAGAGAACATACTAATTTTCTCAATGATTTTATTTACCATAAAATCTATAAAGAGGAAAATTTAGAATACACAAGAATGGAATTAGCTCACGAAATAATTTCTGCACTAGAGAAACGATATAAAGGAAAATTCTAATTTTTTGTTCGCAAAAATTTTCAGACCGGTTCCAGATCAGGAAAGGCCTAATTTAAAAATGCGAACAAATGGTAAAAAGTGCAGCTCTTCCGGAAGCTTATTTTGCGAATAAAAATATTGAGTATGATTATACAATGTCCAGAATGTAGTAAACAGGTTTCAGATCAAGCTTATACCTGTCCTAATTGCGGTTTTTCTATAAAAAAAATAGAGAAGCCTAGTCCGGGATGTTTTATGAAAACTCTTAATACCGGATGCCTAATATTTTTTATAATTATTGGAATTATTCTCTTTGGTGTTATTCTAAATGCAATTTTAATGTATAAGAATAAAGCAACCAAAAAAGAGCCTGTTAAAATTGAAAAAAGAAATGGCAAGTAAGGATAAAAGATATACAATTGAAATTTTCATGAGATTTAGGGATAAAAATATTTCCGAAAGTAATTATGTTTGGCACAACTCTAACGGGGGACTTTCAAAAGTAGTTTCTAATTTAAACGAGCTGCATGGGGACAAATGGGATTACTTTATTGCTCGGAGAAAGTCAAATAAAGAAATAGTGGGAACTTTTTATAATCATTTTAGTATTGAAATCCCTGCAGTACGGTTATATTTGAAATATAAACCAAATTCGAAAGGAAATGGATTAATAATAAATTTTCTCTTTAAAAGAAATGGATTTGATATTGCTAGAGGTATAAACATGTCGAATAAGGTCATTTTAGAGCAATACGAGAATTATATTTCAATTCCGGACAAAATATACCAGGATGCGATTTTAAATGGCAGAAAGGCTTTGTTTGAGTATTATTTAAGTAAAGGGCATCAGATTGTTGAAAACGAAATTATGTTAGGTGATTTTACAGCAGAAAAATTTATATTCAAAAAAGAAAGACCAGGACAATATCCAACATTGGATTTCCCATAAATTAAAGAGGTTGCCATTAGACAACCTCCCTATTTTTAAATCGAGACGTTATATTATCTCTTTTGCAGACCAAAGATATAAAAAAATAAAAATGAATACACCAAATAATAAAAACTATTTAATACAATCTCAAATATTTAATGAAACAGTCCTTAGTGGTATTTCAGAGATTCAAAAAGATATAATTTATTATCTTCAAAGTATAATAAATTTTAGAGAAGCAAACCCGACCGGGGAGGTATATTTTGATTACAATGATTTTATAAAATATAAAAAAACTTCTAAAAACTTAAGTTATTCTTCAAAAGAAATTCAAAATTTCTGCAGAGAATTAATAGGCTTAAAAGGTGTCATATATAATAAAAAAACAGAAAATATTGAGTTCTTCAATATTATAGATAAAATCCAAGTAAATAATAACGATCCTGAAAACTTCATCGTATATTTTGCATCCTGGGGAAAAATATTTTTCTACGAAAAATTTGCTATTGAATATGCGGAGCTTTCTAAAATTCAATATACACAGATTGAAAAAAACATTATTGATTTACAGAGTGCTAAAAGGAAAAAGTTTTTTGAGCTTTTATCACAGTTCAAAGAAACTGGACTATATCGAATTTCATTAATAAAATTAAAAACTTTATTAGGGTTTATTATTTATGATTATTCTGATACTCCCGAAATTGAAGATAAGCAATTAAGCTTATTCGACCAAAGAAGAGAGCCTGTAAAAGAGGTTTTAAAGACTTGGTATGATTTTAGAAAAGTTTTTTTAGATCCGGCCATTAAAGAAATAAATTCAAACAAATCACTTGATATTTCCAATGTTACTTATGTAATGATTAAGAAGGGGAATAAAGTTGTTTCACTAGAATTTACTTTTAAAAGAAGATTGAAAAACGCTTCCTTGTCCGAGAAAGAGCAGAAAGTAGTAAGCTATCTTAAAAACTACGGATTAAATGATTCTCAAGCCTTATTTTTATTGCAACGACTTACACCAGAAACTATATATAAAAGATTGAGTGATTCTATAACTTTTAATAGTCATTATAGCGACGAGAAATCAAAAAATTATCAGCGAAAGGTTTGGTTTGAAAATGAAACCGGCACTGAAATTCAAAACTTAGGAGGTTTTTTATATTCTAAAGTCTTTCCTGAATTAAACGAAAATTCATCTCAATGATATTAACATAATATAAGGATAGACCTCCGTAGCTTAAGGATAGACCTCCGTAGTTTAAGGATAGACCTCCGTAGCTTTAAGGATAGACCTCCGTAGCTTAAGGATAGACCTCCGTAGCTTAAGGATAGACCTCCGTAGTTTAAGGATAGACCTCCGTAGCTTAAGGATAGACCTCCGTAGTTTAAGGATAGACCTCCGTAGTTATTTAATTTTCCTTAAGGATAGACCTCCGTAGATCTCTACTTTCTTTAAGGATAGACCTCCGTAGATCTCTACTTTCTTTAAGGATAGACCTCCGTAGATCTCTACTTTCTTTAAGGATAGACCTCCGTATACTTTTTTCCTAAAGCGCTATTTTAGGCATATTTTCAGACGCTAAAAAGCAACTGTTATTATTTAAAAAGCATTTGTTATTTAAAAAGCATTTGTTTTATATACTGCATATAAATGTTTTCTCCTGGAGAATAAAAGGAAGAGTATAGTTAATATTTATTTTTAGTCCAAAAGAGATTATAAAAAATTTCACTAGGGGGGCGGATACTTTTTTTGCGAACAAAAAAAATTAGCTGAAGGAATATATAAAAATAAATAAAATAACATGACAAATAATATTGGATATATCCAACATTATTTATACTTTTGAGTTTAGCTAAAATTCATAAATTTGTTAGAAATGAAAATATTATCATTTTTCGGTTTAATCATCGACGACTTTATTAAGATAATTAAAGAATTTTATGTCACTGAAAGAAGAAAGAGGAAAAATAATTCCTAAGCCAAAAGACTTTCCGGAAGAAATTTTGAAGAGATGGGATTTGTGGTATACAGAGAAAAATTATAAAAAAAATAAGCTTTATAAACTTCTGATTTTTTTACGAAAAAAAGGGATGAATTTAAACAAATTCTTTGACGAAGAAATTAAAGAAAACAAACAGAATCAAAAATGACAAAGGGACTTACAATTACAATATTTTCAATATTTATTTTGTACTTAATTATAAGTATATTTACGAATATTCCAACATGGTTTAGTACTTGTTTTTATATACTTATTACCATTGGAGCAATTTATTTTTTCTTTTTTAAGCTTGAAGGCCATAAAGAAATGAGGAAAAAATTCGGAGAAAATTTTGACGGATTTACGGAGAAGAAAAATAAATAGAAAGTCTCTTTAAATTATAAATTTAGATATCCTGCCAATAAAATTTGACAGGGTATTTTTTATACCGTAGATTATCTCTTTTGGACTATTTTTAAATATTTCGGGTTTTGAATTTTGGAGATTTTGGGGATCGCTTGGGAAGATCATTCTGAAAGAATGTACCTCCGAAATTTGGTAACGAAGTGGACAAATATAGGAGAAGCAAGAGGAAACGGCGGAAAAAAAATTCGCTGTTTATATCTGTTTGGTTTTTAGTATATTAAAAATTAATTATGAAAAATTAATATAGATTTTCTATATTTTTTCTATATATTTTTTGATTAAATTTATTTAAAGTGTTGAAAATAAATATTTTTTATTAAGTATGAAATTATATATATTCCATATACTATGAAAACAACAACAATTCAAGTAAGTTTAGGTACAAAAGCTCTCATCAATGAGATAAAGGAAAAATATACTCTGGGTACTCATGATAATACGGTTAAAACAATGGCACTTTTTATATCCAGGAATGATCTTAATTTGAATCTGGAATATTTCGGTAGCCATGAAAAGGCAATTAAAAATTTAGAGATCCGGATGGAAGCAAATTTGAAAAATCATACTGAAAAGCTTCTGGATTATAATAAGAGTTTTAGAAACTGGATGGGGGAAATTGAGAAGACTTAGTTGAAACCATTGAATATAAAATTTGGAGTATTAGATAAAATTGTAGATTATGATATTAATAAAATAAGGGAGTACAATTTAAAAAAAGATAATTTTGATAATCCCTTAAATAGTCACTTAAATAAAACAAAAGATGTTGAAGAAATCAAACCAAATATTTCTTTTGTAGAGGATGTTTCAGGTACTTCAAATCAGCAAAATTTAGATGCTAAATTGTCCGGAGATTCAAATGAAATTAATGAATTAAAAAATCAAAACTCTACCTATAAAGATGCCCTGCAGAAGATTATTTTTAATAGTGAAATTGAGGAAATAGAAACCATGATAGGGAAACAAAAAAGATTATGATTAACCTCTCACTTTCGGAGTGGAACTACATTAATTCTCTGATATAATGTTTGCAGATTTTAAATTTCATAATGCAAAAGAAGGATCTTCTTCCGGAAGATTATTCCATTATCTGGAAAAAGAAAACCAAGGAAGGATAATTGAAAATCAAAATCTGGTTTTAGAAGGAAAAGAAATTGAGGAGGGAAAAGACATTGAATATTTTTTTAATGAAGATTTTAATCCCTATGATCTTAGTGATCCTAATTCAAAAATAAATGTTTTTGAAGCTATCGATAAAATTGATAATAATAGAGGATCAAAAAGTTATAAAGATTCTAATTTTTACCTTCTTAATATTGCGCCCAGTCAAAAGGAGTTAAAGCATTTGGAAGCTTTGGCAGTTGCAGAACTTGAAAGTAGAGACCTTTTTATAGATAAAGTTAGAGATGTTCCAAAGGCTTTACAATTTTATAATGAACAAAAGGATCAGCTTATGAAATTACAGTTGAAACTTTATACAGCAAAGGTTATGGATCAGTATGCAGTCATGATGGATAGAGAAATTTATGCTAATCAGGATAGCTTGCCTTCAAATCAGGAAAGAAGAAAGTTAAAACCAATTATTCAAGAGCGTTATACTACATTCCTGAAAGAAAAAGGATTGCCTTTGGAGTATTCTGAAAAACAATATGTTGATATACCCAGTTATAGGTTGAAACAAGATTATCCCCATGGGAAGCTTTATACTTTTTATTCTGAGGATATCAAAAAAAATAAAGCTTATTTATACCTAATAGCTTGCATAAGATTGAAAATGAGGTACTAAAAATAGAGGAACAGTACTATGCAGATAAATATAATGCCATTTTAGATAAAGAAGAAGAAAAGCGCAAGATTGTTGTAATTGAGGGCACTTCATTAAATAGCCAGGATAATTTCACCGACTATATTAAGGATGAAAAGATTTTAGAAAATTTAGATAAAGTAAATGCTAAAGATTGGGAAGCATATACAAATTTAAACGGTTTTTATCCCGTCAATTTATTTACTCAAAAACGTTACAGCGGATTTAATGTAATGGCTCTTTTTCTCGATACAATGATTAACAATTTTAAGACTTCAAGATATGCAACTTTCATTAGTATATCTAAAGCGGGTGGAAAACTTAAAAAAGGTTCTAAAGGATGTGTAATTGAATTTTTCAGTTTCATTTTTAAAGATAAAGAAACAGGAAAAACAATTCCGGAAAGTGAAGTAAAAAAAATGAAGCCGGACGAACTAGAAAATATTTTTAAAATTCCATGTGTTAAAAATTATGTTGTTTTTAATTCAGAATTAATTCAAAATATTAATGAAATTAATCTTTCAATACTAGATGAAGAACCGCAGGAAAATGAATTTTCTGAAAAGGAAAACTGCGAAATTTTTATTTCAAAGATTATTAGTAATGGAGGTTTAAAATTATCGTATTCAAGGATTGAAGTTGCATTTTATAGACCTTCATTTGATTATATAGAAATGCCTAAAAAAGAATTATTTATTTCAACTGCTAAATACTATTCTACATTGTTTCATGAAATTATTCACTGGACTGGTCATACTTCAAGATTAGACAGAAATTTGCAAGGTTACAATGATAAAGAAAGTTATTCATTTGAGGAATTAATTGCGGAAATGGGTTCAATGTTAAATTGTTTACAGTTTGGTATTTTAGACGAATTTATAAACTCAGTTCGTTATCTAAAGGTATGGTCTACGGTTAATATTTCAGAAAGAGAAATTAATTTAAGAAATGCATTTTCAGAAGCCAAAAAAGCTAAAAAGTTTTTAGAACAGTTATAAAAAGGGCTACCAAGGTCCCCCGATCTATAGTAGCCCTAAGTAAGGAACATATTTAGCTGTGTGAAAAGCTAAATAGAAATACGATGAAAACAATAATAATAAATACATTTGAAATATGTAAAAAAATTCTTTAAATTTAATAATGATTTTGTTTTTTTTAATCAAAAATATATAAAGCGATAAAAAGGTAGCATATTACTGCTACCTTAACTCCAAAATACACACTTATCTAAAAAATGATGAGATTTTAGCGAACTCCATATAAACAGTTTAAAATTAAAATTTTTTATTTTTTTCTTAGAAAAGAAAAGTTAGCTAATTTAGTGTAGTTTTATAGATATCTCTTTATGTATATTTGCTATAATAAATTAAAAAAATGGGTGTAGGTACTAATCTAAGAAAAATTAGAAGTAGAACAAAGCTCTCTCAACAGGAGGTAGCTGATAAAATGGGTGTTAGTAAAAATACCTATATGAGTTGGGAAAGTGAAGATGCAGATATAAAATCAAGATATATCCCCCAGCTTGCAGAACTCTTTAATGTCGAAATAAAAGATTTATTTTCAGAAGAAAATAAAGGTATTAAATTCATAAATTTCCAAAATAACGACAGCGGTACGGGTAACATTATTGTTATCACCGATAAGGAAACCGCAGAGCTTTTTAGTGAAAAAATGGTCGAAATTTTTAAGTTTTTAAAAAAATAAACTTCATAATCCGTAACGCACCAAAATAAAGCAGCTTGTGCACAAATTGGAGATTTCGTAGATTATATTCTTTGGAAGAATTATACTAGAGATCAAAAGAAATAGGGTTTTGTTCGCATAATTTTTTGGATATCTTTTGGATCTGGAAAACTTGGATTAAAAAATGTGAACAAATTTAGAATACTGCAGATCTTCTAGGTGTTAATTTTGCGAATAAAAAATAGTTAGAAAATAAGCACTTTTAGTAGTGCTTATTTTTTTGTGTATGTTGTAATAATGTTATAACTTCAGAGTATGAAAGCAAAAGTTAGAAAAATAGGTAACTCCTTCGGAATTATTATTGGAAAGAAGCTGTTAGAACAGGCCGAAGTTAAAGAAGAAGTTTCTTTATCCATCGAAGATTCTAAGATAATAATTGAAGCGGTTAAGAGTAATCCCCGCGCAGGCTGGGAAGAAATGTTGCTAAAAGCTAAATCTTTAGAAGATACAGAGTTTTTAGAAGATTTTGAGAATGAGTTTGACAAAACAGAGTGGACATGGTAATTAAAAGATTTGATGTTTTCTTTATCGATCTAAATCCTACTGTAGGTAGTGAAATCAATAAGATCAGACCGTGTGTGATAATTTCTCCGGACGAAATGAATAATGCTTTAAATACAGTAATTATAGCCCCTTTGACGTCTACAATAAAGCCATATCCAATGAGAGTAAACTGCAGG